>PWER01000197.1 GCA_003553565.1 Nitriliruptoria bacterium
CCGACCAGCGCCGCGCGCGTCGACGCGCCCGCCTCGATCGCGGCCGCGACGTCCGAGCGGTAGTAGTCGAACACGTCACGCCGCACCGGCAGGTCCAGCTCCTCCGCGAGCCCGATCAGCCGCCGCGTCAGGTGGTAGTCGAACGGCCCCGAGGAGTCGAGCATCGCCACGTTCACCGCGTCCTCGGCCGACGACTGGCCCGGCGCAACCACGGCGTTGTCGATGCTGACCATCTCGGCGACGTCCTCGTCGAGCCCGTGGGTGGCGCCCTGGCCGACCTCCTCGGCGATGGTCACCAGCAGTCGCGTGGGCACCGCCGGCGTGACGTCGTGGGTGCGCAGCGCGCGGATCGCGCCGAGCGCGGCCGCGACGCCGGCCTTGTCGTCGAGATGGCGAGCCTTCAGGTAGCCGCTGCGGGTGAGCTGCGGGTAGGCGTCGACCGCGACGAAGTCGCCGACCTCGATGCCCAGCGCCGCGACGTCCTCGGCTGAGCCGACCGGCTCGTCGATGCGCACCTCGACGTGATCCCAGCCGACCGGCTGGTCGTCGATCGCGTCGCCGAACGTGTGGCCGCTGGCCTTGAGCGGCAGGACGGTGCCGGTGTAGGTCGCCTCGAAGTCGTCGGTGAAGATCGTGACGCGCGCGCCCTCGGCGAAGCGCGCGCTCCACGTGCCGATCGGCACCACCCGCAGCCGGCCGTTGTCCTTGCGCTCCTTGACCATGCAGCCGATCGTGTCGGCGTGCACCACCAGGGCGCGAGCGCCGCCGTCACCGTCGTGGCCGGGCAGCTCGGCCACCAGCGACCCTCGACGCGTCAGTGAGAAGTCGATGTCGAGGTCGGTGAGCTCCGCGCCGATCAGGCGCATCACCTCGTCGGTGCGCCCCGAGGGGCTGGGGGTGCGCAGCAGCCGCAGCAGCAGGTCCACGACATGGTCCATGTCCACTGGCACACGATGCAGCGACATCCCGCGCTCCCCTGGCTGCACCCTCGACGGGCTGCGCCCTCGACGACAGCAACGCTGCGCGGCAGGGTAGCGGCCGGCTCGCTGCTCTCAGGCTGGCTGCGCGGCCGGAGGCGCCGTCGCCGGGCGCATCACCGACGGCCGGTGCGCGCCCGGGTCTGGGGGAACAGCATGTCCACGAACCGCTCGGCCGTGGGCTGGGGCTCGTGGTTGGCCAGCCCCGGGCGCTCGTTGGCCTCGACCACCACGTAGTCGGGGCCGGCGACGTCGGGCACGAGCAGGTCCATGCCGACCAGGCGGATGTCCAGCGCGTGGGACGCGGCCACGCAGGCCCGCGCCAGCGCCGGGTGCAGCCGGTCAGTGACGTCGTGGATCGTGCCGCCGGTGTGCAGGTTGGCGGTACGGCGCACCTCGAGCTCCACGCCCTGCGGCAGCACGTCGTCGAGGCTCCAGCCCGCGGCGGCGACGGTGTCGCGCGTGTGGTCGTCGACCGGGATGGTCGACTCGCCGTCGGTGGCGCGCGCTCGGCGTCGGCTCTGCACCGCGATCAGGTCGGCGATCGTGCGGGTGCCGTCACCGCGCACGCGGGCGGGGCGACGCACCGCCGCGGCGACCACGTGGTGGTCGATGACGATCACCCGCAGGTCCTGGCCCTGCGCGACCTCCTCGAGCAGCACGTCGGGGCAGTGGCGCTCGGCCTCGGCGATCGCGCTGCGCAGGGCTGGCTCGTCGGCCACGCCGACGGTGACCCCGCGGCCCTGCTCGCCGCGGGCGGGCTTGACCACGATCTCGCCGTGGCGCGCGAGGAAGGCGGCGTCGGCCTCGTCGCCGGTGGCCAGGCGCCCGTCGGGCAGCGACAGCCCCGCCTCGCCGAGCACCCGGCGGGTGGCGCGCTTGTCGTCGCAGCGGCTCATCGCCACCGCGTGGGTGAGCTCGGACAGCGACTCGCGCGTGACGATCTGGCGCCCCCCGTGCGACAGCGCCATCTCGCCCCAGTCGCCGTCGAGCACGCGGACGCTGATGCCGCGGCGACGTGCCTCGTCAGCGATCAGCCGGGCGTAGGGGTTGAGCTCCTGCTCGGGCGGGCTGGGGGTGAACAGCGGCTCGTTGATCGGGTTCTTGCGCTTGACCACGAACACCGGCACGCGCTCGAACCCGAGCTTCTCGTACAGGCGGATCGCCCCGGCGTTGTCGTGCAGCACCGACAGGTCGAGGTAGCTGCGCCCCCGCGCCTGGTAGCGCTCCACCAGCGTGCGCACCAGGGCCTCGCCCACCCCGGGCGGGCTGGCCTGCGGGTCCACCGCCAGGCACCACAGGCTGGTGCCGCCCTCGGGATCGCCGAACGCGCGGACGTGGTCGATGCCGGTGACGGTGCCCACCACCCGGCCGGTGTCGGCGTCCTCGGCCACCAGGTAGGTGAAGGTGCGGGTGCGCTGGTTGGCCCACAGCACCTCGGGGTCGGCGGTCACCATCCCGTTGGCGGCGTAGAGGTCGTTGGTGGCCTCGGCGTCGGCCTGGGTCCGCATGGTGCGCACGGTGACGCCCCGCAGCGGCTGTCGGCGGGGGCGGTACTGCCACAGCCACAGGCGGTAGGTCAGCGAGGGGTCGATGAACGCCTCGTCGGGGGCCTGGGCCACCAGCACGTGGGGGTCGCGCAGGTAGATGGCGATGTCGCGCTGCCCGGCGCTCTCGTCGCGCAGCAGCTCGAGGGTCGCGGCCTGATCGGGGAACGTCTGGCCGAAGATCACCCGCCCCCAGCCGCAGTCCAGGGCCACCTCGGCCTCGACGGCGTCGGTGGAGTGGCGGCTGTGCTCACCGACCGCGTCCCAGCTGCGCGTGGACAGCGCGTCGTCGCGACCCACGCGCGGGTCGTAGCGTCGGTTGGCCACCGCTCACACCTCGTGGGTCTGCAGCCACAGCTCCAGCAGCCCGAGCTGCCATAGCTTGTTGCCGTGCAGCGGGGTGAGCTCGGACTTGCCGGCGTCGGCCAAGCCGAGCAACCGATCGACCTCCTCGGGGCGGAACAGGCCGCGCTGGCGAGCCGCCGGCGCGCGCAGCGCCTCGCGCACCAGCTCCAGCGAGGGGCCCTCCAGGTAGGTCAGCGCCGGCACGGGGAAGTAGCCCTTGGGCCGGTCGATGACCTCGGCGGGGATCACCTGGCGGGCAGCCTCCTTGAGCACGCCCTTGCCGCCCTGCTCGAGGTGCAGCTCGGGCGGGCAGCTCGCGGCGAGCTCGACCAGCTCGTGGTCGAGGAACGGCACCCGCGCCTCGAGCCCCCACGCCATCGTCATGTTGTCCACGCGCTTGACGGGGTCGTCGACGAGCATCACCTGGGTGTCGATGCGCAGCGCCCGGTCGGCCGGCGTCTCGGCGCCGGGCTTGGCGAAGTGGGCCGCGACGAGCTCGCGGGCGTGGTCGCGCGGCGGCAGCAGCTCCGGGCGCACCGTGGCAGCGACCTCGTCGTAGGTGCGATCGAAGAACGCTTGGGCGTACGCGTCGACGCCGAGGTCGCCCTCGGGGACCTCCAGCATCGGCGGGTACCAGTGGTAGCCGCCGAACACCTCGTCGGCGCCCTGACCGGACTGCACCACGCTGATGGACTTCGACACCTCCTGGCTCAGCAGGTAGAAGCCGACCGCGTCATGGCTGACCATCGGCTCACTCATCGCCGCGACGGCGTCGTCAAGGGCGGGCAGCATCCGCTCGGTGGGCACGCGGAAGCGGTGGTGGTCAGTGCCATAGGTCTGCGCGATCACGTCGGAGTAGCGGAACTCGTCGCCCTCCTCACCGCCGACCGGCTCGAAGCCGACGCTGAACGTCGACAGGTGCTGCTGGCCCTCCTCGGCGAGCAGGCCGACCACGAGGCTCGAGTCGAGCCCGCCCGACAGCAGCACGCCCACGGGCACGTCGGCGACCAGGCGTCGACGCACCGCGGTGCGCAGCGCCTCGAGCGTGGCGTCCTGCCAGTCGCGGCGCGTCCAGTCGGCGCGGTCAGCGCGGCGGGTGAAGCTCGGCTCCCAGTACCGCTCGCGGCGCTGGCTCCCGTCGGGCTCGAGGATCAGCAGGGTGGCCGGCTCGAGCTTGCGGACCCCATTCAGGATCGTGCGCGGCGGCGGCACGATCGAGTGGAACGTCAGGTAGTGCTGCAGCGCGATCGGGTCGATGGAGGTGTCGACGTCGCCGGCGGCCAGCAGCGCCGGCAGCGACGAGGCGAACCGCAGCCGCGTGCCGCGCTCGGCGAGGTACAGCGGCTTGATGCCCAGCCGGTCACGGCCCAGCACCACCCGGCCCGTGTCGCGCTCGGTGATCACGAACGCGAACATGCCGTGGAACCGCTCGACGCAGCGCTCGCCCCAGGCGTGGTAGGCCTTGAGCACCACCTCGGTGTCGCCCGAGGAGAAGAACCGGTACCCGTGCTCCTGCAGCTCGCGGCGCAGCTCGGGGTAGTTGTAGATCACCCCGTTGAACGCGACGGTCAGGCCGAGGTCGGGATCGACCATCGGCTGGGCCGCACGGTCGGACAGGTCGATGATCTTCAGCCGGCAGTGCGCCAGCGCCACGCGACCCTGGGCCTGCACGCCGGTGCCGTCCGGGCCGCGCGGACGCAGCCGATCGATCATCGCTGCTGCGGCGCTGGCGTCGGCGGGCTCGCCGTCGCGTCGCACCTCGCCACCGAATCCACACATGGGGTTTCCAGCTCCGGCCGTCGGGTCCTGGTCGTGATCGGTCGTGCGGTGCCTCGTC
This sequence comes from Nitriliruptoria bacterium, assembly GCA_003553565.1. GTDB lineage: Bacteria > Actinomycetota > Nitriliruptoria > Euzebyales > Egibacteraceae > PUKE01. The sequence continues at coordinate 4,707 of PWER01000197.1, forward strand.
GTGCGCTGGTTGGTCGTGCGGTGCCTGCGGCGTGCGTTGGCTGGTCTGCGAGGCCCGCGGCGTGGGCTACCGGATCGTGCGCTGGGTGGTCGTGCGCTTGCTGCGGCCGAGACGCACGGCGCGGCGGGCCGCCGCGCGTCGACCGACGCGGGCGGCGCGGGCGGCGCGGGCTCGCACCATGCTTGCCTGGCGCTTCGCGGGCGTTGCGGCAGCGCGCTGCGCGGAGGCTGCGGCCGGGCGCTGCGCGGGGGCTGTGGCCGGGCGCTGCGCACGGCGCTCGCCGGCCTCACGGGCGGCGAGCGCCTCGGCCTCGGCCACCGACATCGCCGTGCCACCGAGGTAGCGCGGCAGCCACCACAGCTCCTCGACGGTGCGAGGCCGCTCCGGGTACGCCCGCTGGGCGGCCTCGACGAGCTCGGTCAACGCCTCCTCAAGCCGTGCGGTGACCGCAGCCGGGTGCTCGTGGGCGTCGTAGGTCACCGGCGCGCCGACCAGGGTCACCAGCGGCACGCCGCGCTGGAGCCGCGGCCGCCCCTCGGGCCACACGCGGTGCCCGCCCCACACCGCCACGGGGAGCAGCGGCGCACCGGCCCGCATCGCCATGCGGGCCGCACCCGGCTTGAGCCTGGTGGGCATGAGCGCTCGGCTGGTGGTGCCCTCGGGGAACAGCGCGACGAGGTCGCCCTCGGACAGCCGTCGCGTCCCCTCGACGAGCGCGCGCGCCGGGCTGCGCTCCCGGTCGACGGGCACGTGCCGCATGCCGTGGAGCAGACGCCCGACCAGTCGGCCCTCGAACAGCTCGCTCTTGGCGAGGAATCGCGGATAGCGGGCGGGTCGCAGGCGCGTGGTCGCCCATGCCACGAGCACCGGGTCGAGGTAGCTGACGTGGTTCGCGGCCAGCACCGCAGGCCCCCGACGCGGCAGGTGCTCGAGGCCGGCGACGTGGACCGGCCAGTCGGCCACAGCCAACGCGGCTTCCACGGCACGCCTCGCCGGCGCATACACCATCTCCATGGCAGCCAACCTAGCGACCCCCGGGCGGGGGGTGCGTGGACGGCGCTCAGCCTCGGACGCGGCGCGAGCGACCCGGCCCCCGCGCCGGCGTCTGCGCACCGCCCCGCTTCTGTCCGCGTCCCCCGTCGGGGCCCGGACCCTGGCAGTGGGGACACCAGTAGGTCGGGCGCGCCTGGCTGCCTTGGCGAGCGACGCGGATCGGAGTGCCACAGCGCGGACACGGCTGGCGGGGCTTGCCGTACACGTGGAGCCGGTCGGCCTCGCGCCGGCCCGGGCGGTCCTCGACCGGCGACCCCGTGGTGGTGCGCCGCACCGCCCCGTCGGCGACGTTGCTGCGCAGCAGCTGCGTGGCGGTGGCCAGCAGCGCGTCCCGGGTGGGCTCGGCGAGCTCAGCCACCCGCGTCCAGGGGTCCACCCCGTGGATGAACAGCACCTCGTTCTTGTAGACGTTGCCGACCCCGGCCAGCACCCGCTGGTCCAGCAGCGCCTCACCGGCCGTCCACGCGTCGCGCGCGTCGAGCCGCCGGCGCGCCTCGGCCAGATCCGGCTCGCCTCGGGCGGAGCGCGGGGTCGGCTCGACCTCGGACAGGGCATCGGGGCCCAGACCGGCCAGGCTCGCGTGGCGCGCGACCTGATCGGGCCCGAGCAGCTCGCACACCGCCGGGGTGAAGCACACCGCCACCACCTCGGGGAAGGTCAGCACCACCCACGCCCGGACCGGCGGCTTGCGCCAGCGCTCGCCGTGGCGGTAGACGTGCCACGAGCCGGTCATGCCCATGTGGGTGTGCAGGGCGAGGTCGCTGGGCGCGAACCAGTGGAGCACGTGCTTGCCGCGGGGCTCGATGCGCGCGACGGTCTGGCCCTCGAGCCGCTTGACGCCGACGTCGGCCACGCGCGGCGCGCGGGTCTCAGCGCGCTCGACGCGCTCGCCCAGGATCGCCGCGGCAAGGGTCCGCGCGGTGCGGTAGATCGTGTCGCCCTCGGGCATGAGCGCAGTGTGCCCCGGTGGGCGCCCGGCTGCCCACGCCCCCAGTGGCGGGGCGAGCCGAGTGGTGCTGTCCGGCGAGCTCGGTGGTGGTGCCGTGCTCCGGTTGCGTGCCGCGACCGGTTGCGTGCGGCGATCCACAGGCTGGAAGGGCCGTGACGGGCGCGGCCCGCGCGGCTAGGGCACCGTGCCCGCCATGAGCTGGCAGCGACTGTTCGGCGAGGCCGCGCGTCATCACGGCTGCGTGACGCCGGCCATGGCCGAGCGGGCCGGTGTCGGCGCCCGCGCGCTGGGCCAGCGGGCTTGGCGAGAGGCCTGGCCGGCGCCCTTCCCCGCGGTGTGGCGCTGCCCGGGCCATGACGAGACCCCGGTCGGACTGGCCGCCGCGGCGGTGCTCGCAGCCGGGGATCAGGCCCTGGCCGCAGGGTGGACCGCCGCGTGGTTGTGGGAGGCGGTGCGCCAGCTGCCGACCCCGCTCGAGATCCTCGTGCCGCACAGCCAGCGATCGCGTGCCCATCGCAAGCTGCGAACGCTGCGGACGCGCACGCTGCAGCCCGACGAGCGCACGGTCGTCGCCGGCATCCCCAGCACCACGCTCGCGCGGACCTGCTCGGACCTGTCGGGGCGCCTCGAGCGACCGTTCCTGCGCGCGCTGATCATCGACGGTCGCCAGCGGGGCCAGCTCACGCTGGACGAGGTGGCCAAGGCCGCCGCTCGTCGCCGTCCCGCCCGCGGATCGGCGATGCTGCTGCAGCTGTGCCACGAGCTCGATGCTGACCGCTGCGACTCGATGCTGGAGCACGGGGTCCGGCGGGCCCTGGCCGAGGCCGGCTACCCGCCACCGGCGCGGGCACCGGTGACGGTGCCCACCGCCCATGGCGCGGTGCAGGTCGACATCCCCTGGCCGCAGCTGCGGATCGGCATCGAGACCGATGGCTTCGGCGCGCACTCCGACCGCGCGCACCTGCACCGCGACCAACAGCGCCACAACGCGCTGCTGCTCGACGGCTGGCAGGTGCTCCGCCTGGGCTGGTGGCGCTTCGAGACCGACTGGCACGGCTTCCTCGGCGAGCTTGCGGCGCTGTTCGGCCAGCGCGCGGGTGCTCGCGCGGCGCGCTGAGCACACGCCGAGGCGCGGCCCGGCCGCGGCCCGGCCGCGGCCCGCATGTCACGGGATGCACCCAGTCGCCCCTGCCCGGCTGAACCGGGTGGGGATGCGCACACATGAGGTGCGATCCGCACCGAATCGCCGCAATCCCTTCGCGGCCACGCGCCCGGGCGCACCCAGTACCGCCTCGCGCGGCGTACTGGGTGCAGAACGGCCCCTATGTGTTGCGATCTGCACCCGATCGGCCACGAGATCGCGCACTGGGTGCAGATCGCTGCACATGCGTTGCCGAGCGCACCCAGAGCTTCCTGCCCGGCTGAACCGGGTGCGGATGTGCACACATGAGGTGCGATCCGCACCCAGTAGCTGCAAACCCGAGAAGGCCGCGCGCCCGGGCGCACCCAGTCCAGCCTCGCGCGGCCTATTGGGTGCAGATCGACCACGATGCGTTGCCGAGCGCACCCGATATCGGGCGGCGCGGCGCACCGGGTGCAACGGGGCGCTCTCGGGGGCGGTCGCCCTGACCGGGTGCGGCGCGAGGTGCCGGCTGGGCAGCAGAGCACCGGGCGCAGGCCGCCTGGGCAGCGGCGGTCAGCGGCTCGGTCGGCGGATCAGGCCCTTGGGGTGGTCGACGAAGCCCGCCGCCCGCAGGTGGTCGAGCAGGGGGTGGCGGCCCAGCTCGGCTCCATCGATGCGTGAGATCGCCAGCTGGTCGGCGCGACCGCGGTCGACCAGAACGGCGAGGGCCTCGGCGGCCAGCGCCAGCGCCTCGTCATCGTCGGTGAAGGTCAACAGCGAGCGGCCTCCGCGCTCCACGTAGGCCAGCGGCGCGCCGTCGGCCAGCACCACCCAGGCCCCCGCGCGGCGCTGCGGACGATGACGGCTCGCGCCAGCCGACCTACCACCAGCCGCCCCGCCACCAGCCGACCCGTCGACCACCCCCGCCTCGGGCCAGGGGACCGTGACCCCGTAGGGGTTCGCGGGGTCGGTGGCGGCGAGGATCACGGCGTCGGCGTCGTCCTCCATGCCGGGCTCGCGCACCGCGCGGAGTCGGTCCACGGCTCCTGGCAGCGCGAACTGCGCGCCGCCGAGCCCCTCGACGAAGTAGCCGCGTCGGGCTCGGCCCGACTCCTCCATCTGCTGCAGCACCGGGTAGAGCCCTGCGAACCCTCCGGGCACCTCCTCGCTGGCCACGGCGTCGCGGGTGAGCACCCCGTGGCGGTCGAGCAGCTGGGCGGCCAGCGCCGCGCCTCGATCACTGTCGCCGAGCGCGCCGGCCCCGCCCTCGGCGAGCACCTCGGCCACCGAGGTCCACCGGCCCGACGCTGTGGGCGGCCCGCTGCGCGACAGGGCCCTGGGCGAGCGCCGCCGGCGCCGCGCCGGCGAGCCGCCAGACCCGCGCGCACCACCGCCCAGCCCGAGGCGGGCACGCAGCGGGTGCAGGGCATCGTTGGTGACCAGCCCGGCCCACACCAGGTCCCAGAGCGCCTCGACCGCCTCGGCCTCCGGTCCCCCGCCGACGGCGGCGTACAGCTCCGGCCAGAACGCCGGGGCCTGCGACAGCCGCTCCCACAGGGCCGCGTGCCGCTCGGACCACCACGACAGCGCGCCCGCCGGGTCGCTCGGCGGCCGCGGGGCCAGCAGCGCCGCCTGATCGCGCAGGTACAGCGCCACCCGCCCGTCGGAGGAGCCCAGCGCCCCGCGGCCGAGCCACACGACCTCGCCGGCGGCCAGCAGCTCGTCGAGCCAGGCGGGCCGGTAGGACCCCACGCGCACGCCGAGGACGTCGCGCTCCAGCACGCTGGCGGGCACCGCGGCGCCCTGGAGCTGCTCGACCGCCTCGAACACGCGGTCCACCCCGGGCACGCCCGAGCCGATGCCCTGCCAGCCGGGCAGGAACCGGGCGAGGGCGCGCGGGTCGACGGGCTCGACCTCGCGGCGCAGCGCGGCCAGCGACATGCGGCGCAGCCGGCGCAGCACCTCGGCGTCGACCCATTC
>PWER01000172.1 GCA_003553565.1 Nitriliruptoria bacterium
CACACATGAGGTCCCCGGTGCACCCAATCGCTGGCGCGGGTGGAGCGGCCGCGGGGTGGCGCGGGCAGAGCGGCCGCGGGGTGGCGCAGGCAGAGCGGCCCCGGGGCAGCGCGGGCGGAGCGGCCGCGGCCTGGCGCGGGCGGCGCCTACACCTCCAGGCCGATGTCGAGCAGCGCCTCGATCTCGCGGAAGCGCTGCCGCAGCTCGCGGACGGTGTGGGCGCCGAGGAACACCGTGGCCAGCTCGTAGCTGTAGGCCTCCTGATCGGCGAGCTCCGACAGCCGAGCGCCCTCCTTGACGTGGACGTTGATCGTGGCGTCGTGGGCGGCCTCGATCTCGGCCAGCCGCTCGGCGTCGGGCAGCCGCGTGACCGTGGCGTCCTTCCAGGCGCGCACGAAGAACTTGGCGGCCACCGCGTCGCGCCCCTGCCGGTGCGGTGGTGTCGGCGCCCGCCCCTGGGCGAGGTCGAGCATGACCCGGTGGTGGCTCTGGCCGTCGACGCGCTCGAACAGCGGGCAGTGGCTCTGCGACAGCCGCGGGTTGATCTCCAGCACCCAGATCTGGTTGGTGGTGCGGTCCACGAAGAACTCGAGGTTGAACGGCGCGTCGTCGTAGCCGACCTCGGCCATGATCCGCTCGGCGATGTCGGTCATCTGGCGGGTGATGCGGCGCGGCAGCGACGAGGGGTACTGGTAGCGCGAGAACGACGAGCGATGCGGGCTGCGCACGCTGTCGACAACGCCGTAGCACACGACCTCGCCGCGGTGCACATAGCCCTCGACGGTGCACTGGCGCCCGCCGATCAGCCCCTCGGCCAGGCACGCGCCGTAGGACAGGCGCGCGATCGTCTCGGGCAGCTCGGCGCGGTCGAGGACCTCCTGCAGCGGACCAGCGAGCTTGGGCAGCTCCTCGCGCAGCACCTGCTGGGCGAGGACGAAGTCGTCGCGATCGTCGATGTGGAACCCGAGGTGGCTGCGGTAGGCGTTGATCGGCTTGATCCACAGCGGCGGGTCGAAGCTCAGCGTCTCGAAGGCGCGCTCGTCCCACGGGTCCAGCGCAGCGAACGCCGGCACGTTGGTGGGCGCGGCGTCGCGCTGGACCAGCCGCGACCAGTACTTGTGGTTGCAGCGCAGCACCGCCTCCAGCGTCGGGCCAGGTGTACCGGTCGCTGCGGCGAGCACCGGCACCAGCTCGGTGGCGGGGAAGTCCAGCAGCGTCGTGACGCCGTGGATCGGCTTGCCGAGGGCGTCCAGGCGCTGGCGCGTCGCCTCGACCAGCTGGTCGAAGGGGAACCGGTCGACGCCGCGGATCTCATCGTGGTCCAGCACCTCGACCAGCCGCTCGTCGGGCGCCAGCACATGGTCCAGCAGCCGGCGGTTCTCCTCGTCCAGCCCCAGCACGCAGAGGTTGCGCACCAACACCCTCCTCCTTGGCCCGGCGGAGGCCGACGCAGTACCCCGATCCGACGATCGGGAAGCCGCAGCCTACTGGTCAGCAGCCCCGGTCAGGGCGTCGAGCGCCTCGGTGATCGGCGTGTCGCCGTCGAGCAGCTCGAAGGTCCAGCCGATCGTGTCGGGGCGCTCGAGGCAGGCCGCGACGACCGCGGCCACGTCGTCACGCGTCACCGACCCGCCGCGCTCCAGCTTCGGGGCGATCGCCACGTGCCCGTCGCCGGGCTCGTCGGTGAGGCGCCCCGGGCGCACGATCGTGTGGTCGAGGCCGCTGGCGGCCAGCGTCGCATCCGCCTGGCCCTTGGCCTCGAAGTAGGGGACCATGTGCTCGGGGCCCGAGGTCGGGTCGTCGGCGCGCACGGTGCTGACCATCACGTAGCGACGCAGCCCGTGGGCCTCCGCGGCGGCCACGAGCTTCTCGGCACCGCCACGGTCGATCACCTGCTTGGGCTCGGGACCCGAGCCGGGCCCGGCGCCGGCGGTGAACACGATCGCGTCGCAGCCCTCGGGGGCATCGGACACGTCGCCGGCGAGGTCGGCCACCAGCGGCTCGCCGCCGAGCTCGCGCAGCTCCTCGGCCTGGCTGGCGTCGCGGATCATGGCCACCGGCTCGTGGCCGGCCTCGGCGAGCAGGCGGGTCAGGCGGCGACCGATGTTGCCGTGGCTGCCGGCGATGAGGACCTTCATGAGCGGCTCCTGTGTGGTCAGCGGCGCAAGCGCGCACCGTACCGGTTAGGCGGCAGCCGTCAGCGGGAACGGCTGGCTGGGCGACGGTCGGCGTCGCATCCGACGTCGGCACGCCGATCCGACAAGGGGGAGCCGATGGCGCTCACGATCAAAGACCTCGTGCTGTGGACCCCGGCCTGGCAGTCCCCGGGCCAGATCCCTGACCGCCACGCCTACGACAAGGGCAACGTCAGCCCCGAGCTGCGCTGGAGCGGGGTGCCCGAGGGCACGCGCTCGCTGGCGGTGATCTGCCACGATCCCGACGCCCCGATGCTGGACGGCTTCACCCACTGGGTCGTCTACAACGTCCCGCCCGAGGCCGAGGGCATCGCCGAGGACGGCGGCGGACGCTTCACCGAGGGCGTCACCGACTTCGGCGACACCGGCTACGGCGGCCCGATGCCGCCCGCCGGCCACGGCCCGCACCACTACTTCTTCTTCGTCTACGCGCTGGACGCCGAGCTCGGCGCCGAGCCCGGCCTCACCCGCCGCCAGCTGCTCGAGCGCATGGACGGCCACCTGATCGAGATGAACCGCATGGTGGGGGTCTACGAGAACTGAAGCCGGAGCTTCCGGCGCGGAAGCCGGCGCGTCCGGCGCGGAAGCCGGCGCGCCCGAGGGCCGGCAAGCGAGCGGCTCACACGCTCGTGGGGCTCTCGGGCTGCGCCGCCTCGGCGGCTGGCGTCGCGGCCACGTAGCCGTAGCGCGACGAGGTGTGGTCGGCGGCCAGCTCCACCATCTCGGTGAGCGCGGCCAGCCGCTCGGCATCGACGCGGTAGGACGGCGCGGCCACGCTCATGGCCGCCACCACCGTCCCGTCGGCGGCGTAGATCGGGGCGGCCACCGACGACAGGCCCTCCTCGAGCTCCTCGACCGCGGTGGCGCTGCCGCGCTCGCGCACCGCCGCGATCTCCTCGCGCAGCGCCAGCGGGTCGGTGATGGTGCGCTCGGTCAGCGCCTCGTGGGGGCCCGCCATGATCATCCCGGCCCGCGAGGCCGGCAGCGAGGCCAGGAACACCTTGCCCGGCGAGGTCGCATGCAGCGGCGTGCGCTGCCCGATCCAGCTGCGGCTGACCACCGAGGCGTCGGGGATGATGTGGTCGACGGTGACCACCTCGTCGCCTTCGAGGATGGCCAACGACACCGTCTCAGCGGACTCGTCGGCCAGCCAGGCCATGCTGGTGTGCGCCTGACGGCTGACGTCGGAGCCCACCGTCACCGCCCGCGCCAGGTGCACCAGCCCGAAGCCGAGGTGGTACTTGCCGCTGTCGATGTGCTGCTCGACCATCCCTCGCGACTCGAGCGTGGACAGCAGCCGGAACGCGGTCGACTTGTGGACGCCGATCTCGGCCCCCACCTCGGTCACGCCCGACCAGCCGTTGCGGGCCAGGAACTGCAGGATCGTGACGGCCCGCTCGACCGACTGGACGTGCCCTGACTGGCTATCGTCGAGGGTTGGCATTGCTATCAGCCCACCGTATCCGATGAGTTCGGGCGGTACGACAGGAGCATGAGAATGGATGTGATCGGCGTGATCGGCCTGGGCGTCATGGGGCGCCCGATGGCCCGGAACCTCCTGGCGGCCGGCCATCCGGTGGTGGTCGCCAACCGCTCGCCGGGCAAGGTCGAGGAGCTCGCGGCGCAGGGCGCCACCCCCGCCGAGGGTCCCGCCGACCTCGCGGCCCGCTGCGACGTGGTGCTCACGTGCCTGCCCGACGCTCCCGACGTCGAGGCGGTCGTGCTCGGCGACGACGGCGTGCTGGCGCATCTGCGGCCCGGCGGGGTGCTCATCGACACCAGCACGGTGCGCCCGGCCACCGCGCGCACGGTGGCCGCAGCGGCCGCGTCGGCCGGTGTGCACGCCGTCGACGCGCCGGTCAGCGGTGGCGAGCAGGGCGCCATCGACGGGACGCTGTCGATCATGGCCGGCGGGGACGAGGCCGCGGTGGCCGCCGCCCGTCCGGTGCTGGAGGTGATCGGCGCCCGCGTGACCCACACCGGCCCGCCCGGGGCCGGTCAGACCGTCAAGGCGGTCAACCAGCTGCTGGTGGCCGGGACGCTGGGCGTGGTGGCCGAGGCGGTGGTGCTGCTCGAGGCCTGCGACCTGGACGTCGCCACCGCCCTGGAGGCGCTCGGCGGTGGGCTGGCCGGCAGCGCGGTCCTCGACGCCAAGGGGCCGATGATGGCCGAGCGGCGCTTCGTCCCCGGCTTTCGCGCCGACCTGCACCACAAGGACCTTGGCATCGCGCTGGAGACCGCGCGAGAGCAGGGGGTGGCCGTGCCGCTCACCGGGCTGACCACGCAGCTGCTGGCCGCGACCACCGCCCGTGGCGCCGGCGACCGCGACCACGCCGCGGTCTTCGAGGTGCTGCAGGCGCTGTCGGGCCGCGAGGACCCCACCGCGCAGTAGACGGGCTCCAGCCTGCGGTGAGGCGCTTGCCGTCAGCGCACGAACACCGCGGTGGTTCGCCCGGGCACGTGGAACGCGTGATCGGCGGCGGTGTGCCAGGACCGCTGGCGCACGCGAGCGTCGGCCGAGCCCTGCTGGACCGGGTGCAGACGCCAGGGGCCCTGGGCGATGCCCGGCTCGGCCACGCGCGTGGCATCGGCATGTGCGTTGAAGACCGCCAGCAGCCCGCGGATCCCCTCGGCCGGGTCGCCGCCAGACAGCTCCATGACGATCAGCCCGGGGGCGAGGTCACGGTCGCTGCTGTGGAAGCGGACCTGCTGGCGCACCGCGCGGGCGCTGGGCAGGTGCAGCAGCGAGGTCGACCGGCGGATCGCCAGCAGCTCGCGCAGATGCGCGGCGGTGGCGGCGGCCTGCTCGGCCGTGGGCCGCGGCGCGCGACGCAGCACCGCGCGCTGCAACGGCCAGCGCGCGGCGTTGCTCTCGGCCGGCGGCAGGCCCGACCCGAACGCCGAGACCTCGCCGCTCCAGTCGAGGCGGTTGAACCAGTCGCCGGAGGCGTAGCTGTCGCGGTCCAGCGACTTGGAGCGCAGCAGGTCGCTGCCGGCGTGGAAGAACGCGATGCCCTGCGCCAGCGCCGTCAGCGACAGGCCCAGGCGCGCCAGGCGGGCCCGCTCCTCCAGCGTCAGGCGCCACGGGGCCCGCATCTGGATCAGGTCGAACAGCGTCTCGTTGTCGTGAGCCTCGACGTAGACGACCTGCTCGCGGGGGCTAGCGGTGTAGCCCGCACCAGAGCTGCCGGCGTAGGTGAGCTCGGCGCCGCGGACCGTCGCGCCGTCGGGGGCGGTCAGCGCCAGGTCGGCGAGGTTGCCGGCCAGGCCGAGCTCGATGAGCGTCTGGTCCCAGCGGGCCTGCTCGCGCTGGTGGTGGGGCGAGCGGTGCTCGTCCTCGTTGGGGGCGGTGGCCAGCCCGGTGAGGAAGCCCTGCTCGCGCAGCGGCCCGAACGGCGTGCCGCCGCGGGCGGCGTCGCGCAGCCGGTCGTTGAACGTAGCGATGCCGGTGCCGGCCATGGGGCGCTGGGTGGCCTGGGTGAACTGCCGGCCGCCGGCGACCTCGCCGAAGTCCCAGCCCTCCCCGTACAGCAGGATCGCGCTGCCGTCGACGCCGTCCTCGGCGAGGGTGAGCGCGTCAAGGGCCTCGCGCACCCGCAGCAGCGTCTGCTTGGGGGGGTGGCCCATGAGGTCGAAGCGGAAGCCGTCGACCTTGTGGGCGCGGGCCCAGTGGACGACCGCGTCGACGATGAGCTGCTCCATCATCCGGTGCTCGGCGGCGGTGTTGGGGCAGCAGGTGCTGGCCTCGACGTGCCCGAGGCCGTCCAGGCGCAGGTAGTAGCCGGGCACCACGCGGTCGAGCACGCTGTCGGCGTGCTGGCCCGACCCGTGCACGTGATTGAACACCACATCCAGCACCACCCGCAGGCCGGCGCGGTTGAGCGCCGCGACCATCTCGCGGACCTCCCGCACCCGCACGGGCCCGTCAGGGTCGGTGGCGTAGCTGCCCTCGGGGGCGAGGAAGTGCCGCGGGTCGTAGCCCCAGTTGAACCCGTCGCGGTCGCGCACCGCCTGCTGGAGGCGCTGGGGCTCCTCCGAGGCGGGATCGTCGGGCCAGGCGATGTCGGGGGTAACCCGGTCCTCCGCGCGGTCGGGGATCGTGGCGATGTCGTTGCACGGCAGCAGGTGGACGTGGGTGAGCCCGGCCTGCGCCAGCTCGGTCAGGTGGCGCATGCCGCGGCTGTCGCCGTGGGTGAACGCCCGGTAGGTGCCCCGGTCGGTCGCCGGGACGCGGTCGTCGTGGATCGAGTGATCACGGATGTGCAGCTCGTAGACGCTGGGGCTGCCGCCCGTCGCGGGCTTGGCGAGCTCGTCCCACCCCTCGGGGGCAAGCGCCGGGTCGTCAGGGTCGATCAGCAGCGTGTGTGCGCCGTCGGCGGTCAGCGCGACGCTGTAGGGGTCGGTGACGACGTTGCGCACGATGCCGCCGGTCTGCGGCGAGAACACCGTGACCTCCAGCACCACCGGCGCGCCCAGCCAGCCCGCCGCCAGCGTGACCTCCCACACCCCGGTGGCATCGTCGCGGCGCAGCGCCACCGCCTCGACCGCGTCCGCCAGCGGCGCCAGCGGGTCCTCGGGGGTGGGTCGGGCACAGCGGTGCAGCGTCACCTGGCGCGCGGTGGGCGCCCACACCCGCAGCGTCGGCTGGCCGTGCCCGTCGACGGTGGTGCCCAGGCGCGCCTTGCTGGCCGCGTCGGCGTAGAGGTCGTCGAGCACGCCGGGCAGCTGCACGCCGGTGAGCTCGACCAGCCGACCGTCCGCGTCGGTGCAGGCCACGGCGATCTCGCCGCGCAGCAGCTCGGCGACCGACTCGGGGGTCTCCTCGGAGGGCAGCCGCAGCGCCCGGTAGTGGGCGATGTGGCGCCACCCGTGGTCGAGCAGCGCCGGGTCGAGGCCGCCGGGCTCGGCCTGCAGCGTCACGGTGCGGTCGGCGCCCACCACCGCGCCGTCCTCCACCGCCAGGGCACCGGTGGCGCTGGCGTGCAGGGTGAGCACGTGATCGCGCGCGATCCAGTCGGGCCAGGCGATCAGGTCGCGCGTCAACCAGTGGGCGCGTGCATGGTCGAGGCGGATGGTGATCTCCCGGGGGTGCGACGGCGACAGCAAGCGTGGCAGCCGCCCGGCGCGGCGGCAAACCACTCGGCGTGCGGCGAGTCAGCCAGCGTCGGCCAACCGGCCGCGCAGCACCGAGTCGCCGGAGTGGTTCGGGTCGCCGTCGTAGGCCTCGCGGCTGACGTCCACCACCGGGTAGGCGTCGAGGTCGAGGTCGGCGGGCAGCGCGGTCTCCTCCGACAGCGGGCCCAGCGACAGCAGCGCGGTGGGCTCGTCCTCGTCGTCGAGCAGCCACAGCTCGTAGTAGCCGTCGTGCTCGGGCAGCTCGTCGATGTCCAGGCGCAGCAGCAGCTCATCGGCCGCGTCGGGCTCGGCGTCGGCATCGTCGCGGTGCACCAGGCTGGCGCGAGCGGGCACGGGCTGATCGGCCAGCGGCTCGAGGGTGGCCTCGGCGGCCACGGCCGGCTCGGGCTCGTCGGTGTCGGGCAGCAGGATCAGCGCGCCAGCGGCCACCGCGACCACGAGCGCGGCAGCCGCGGCGCTGGCCACGGCCAGCACGCGGTTGCGGCGCGAGGGCGCGGCCGACAGCGGGGTGGGCGGGGTTGGCGCGGATGCGTCGTCCGGGGCAGGCGCGGCGGTCAGCGGGGACGGGTCGTCCGGGGCGCCCGGGCTGTCGGCAGGTGTCGCGGCGGCGTCGTCACGCTCCTCGGCGGATTGGCCGAGGCCGAGCTCGCGCGCGACCCCCTCCCACAGGTGCTCGGGAGCCGGGGCAGCCGGCAGCGGCTCGTCATCGGGCACAGCGAGCGCGGCCTGCACCTCCCGCAGCCGGTTCAGCTCGGCGGTGCAGCGCGTGCAGGCGGCGGCGTGCTCGGCGACCTGCTGGTCGTGCTCACCCAGTGCCAGCTGGGCCAGCTGATGCGGGCTCGGATGCGCCACGGCTCAGCTCCAATCCCACGCGCAGACGGGCGAGCCCCCGCGCGAGATGGCTCTTGACCGTACCGACCGGCAGCCCGAGCTGTCCGGCGATGTCCCGGTGGCCGAGGTCCTGGTGGTAGGCGAGCTCGAGCACGCGGCGTTGGGTGTCGGGCAGCCGGGCGAGCGCGTCGGCGACGAGCAGGCGATCGGCCAGCGCATCGACGTCGTCAGCGGTCGCGCGCTCGCCGCTGCCGCCAGCGATGTCGGTGCCGACCGGCTCGGCGCGAGGGCGCCGCAGCTGGTCGAGCACCCGCAGGCGCGCGATGCCCAGCAGCCATGCGGGCAGCGGGCCGCGCGAGGGGTCGTAGCGGTCGCGCTTGCGCCACGCCTCGATGAACACCTGCTGGGTGACGTCGTCGGCGTCGGCGGCTGACAGGCTGCGCCGGCACAGCCGGTGCACCAGCCCGCTCCAGTGCTCCCAGGCGGCGCGCAGCGCGTCCTCGTCGCCGGCGCGGAACTGGCCGTCGAGGTCGCGGGCGAGGGAGTCGGATGCGAACACGTGTTGAGTGTTACCCGCGGGCCTGACATTCTACGCCGACGTTCGTGGCAACGTGCGGCGCTCACCATGTCGGCGTCGCCTCCACCAGCACGTTGTCGGCGTAGCGGCCCTGGCTGTCGTCCCACGCGCCGCCGCAGGTGATGAGGGTGAGCACGTGGTCGCCGCGGTGGCGGAACACCGCGTCGGTGTCCAGCGACGCCTTGGGCTGCTGGGTGCGCCCGGTGATCTCGTAGCGCCAGGTCTGCCCGTCGGCGTCGGTGACCTCGACCTCCTGGCCGGGCTGGGCCTCGTGGAGCGCGGCGAACTGGCCCAGGCCCTGCTCGCGGCTGTCGACGTGTGCGGCGAGCACCGCCGAGCCGCTGTCGTGGCCGGGGGCGACGCCGGGGGCGAACCAGCCGGCGACGTCGACGTCGTCGGGGATGCCCATGGCGCCATCGTCGCGGATGCCCACCGGGTCCACGGTCGCGTGCAGGTCCAGCGCGTCGACGCGCACCTCGGCCGGGCTCGCGGGGGTGGGCTCGTCGGGCTCGTCGTCGGCGTCGGCTGCTTCGTCGGCGTCGGCTGCGTCGTCGGCGTCGGCGGGGTCTTCGGGCGGGTCAGTGACGCGGGCCGGCGGCCGCGTGGTGCCCGCGGAGGCGCCGTCGGCCAGCGCCCCGTCAGCGGCCGAGACCTGGGTGGTGCCGACATCCGCGGTCGTCGAGGCCTGGGTGAGCGTCAGGGCGGTGGGCAGCCCGACCAGCGCCGACAGCGACAGGGCGAGCAGCGCAACCAGCAGGGGTCGGCGCATCGCGGCCTCCTCGCGTGTCGGGCGGATGGAGCGGTGGTGGTGCGGGTGGTGCTGATGCTGTGGGGTGGTCGCCTCGCGCACCGCTTCGGGCGTGGTGCGGCGTCAGCGGTCCAGCCTGCCGCGTCGGGCGAGCGGATGTGGCCGGTGAGCTCGTCGAAGGTGGGTGGTGCGGCCGCCGGCCTGGAGGGAGGGGGAGCGGTCAGGCCGGCGGCCGGGGTGGCCGCAGGCGGGACGCCTGCGGCCACCGGGTGCGCCGATCCGGGATGGGTCAGCGGCGGGTGCGGGCCAGCTGGACGCCGGTGCCCAGCGCCACCGCGGCAGCGGCGGCCATGGCGGCCACGACCCAGGCGCTCAGGGCGCTCTGCTCGAGCAGGCCGGCCTCGCCAGCGGGCACCTCGTCGGGGCTGTGGCCCACGTCGATGGTCTGCACGGCCAGGTCGAGGGTGCCGTCCTCGGCCGAGCCGAAGGCGTAGGCGATGGTGTTCTGGCTCTCGCCGATCTCCACGTCGGCGGGTCCGATCACGGCGTCGTCCTCACCGGCGAGGGTGACGTCGGCGCTGACGGTGCCGGCGGGCAGGTCGACGACGCCCTCGTCGCCGTTCTCCACGCCCTCGAACACGGGCTCGCCGTCACCGCGGATGTCGGTGGCGGGCGCTGCGGCGACGTGGCGGGCGGTCAGGCGACCCTCGCCCTCGTCGGTCTCGGCCACATCGTTGGCGAACGCGCCCAGCGTCGGGTTGCCCTCGGCGTCGAGGTGGGCCACCAGCGACACGTTGTCACCAGCGCCGACCTCGGCGGGACCAGCGATGGCCGGCTCGGCCTCGTCGGGGTCCTCGCCAGCGCCGTAGATCTCGACCTCGTAGCTGCCCTCGGGCAGGGGCAGCGGGCCCTCGATGGCACCGGGCTCGAAGCCCTCGATGGTCGGCTCGCCGTCGACCCAGACATCCACCGTCAGGTCCGGCACGCCGTGCACGACGTAGACGCTGGCTTCGTGCTCGTCAGCGGCGGCGGGCGCCACGAGCATCGCGATCATCAATGCTGCAAGGGACAGTACGACTCGGACGCGCATCAGGTTGCTCCTTGGCGTAGGGGGATCGTGCAACCTGGTTACGCCCTCGGAGCCCGCTGCGGTTGCAGCGATCTCGCAGTGATCTCGCAGCGCCTGGGCCGCGGCGTCAGAGGCGCCGCACTGGGCCGCGGCGTCAGAGGCGCCGCAGTAGGCGCGACAGCCAGCCGAACACCCCGCGGTAGGCCTGGCGGCGCACCACGCGCCGGCCCACCGCGCCGGGGCCACGGGAGATCGCGTTGGCGTCGCCCATCACGCGGGCCGCCTTGTAGGTCTTGCGACGCGCACGGTTGAGAGCCATGACCGCCTCCTCGTCACAGGGGCGCGCCGGCGCGCTCACCCACCTGCGCGCGCCGCCGCGGCCACCCGATTCATGCCGGATGTGCCGTGGAGTGTGCCACCCGGTGTGACATGGCGGTGGCGCGGTCGGGTGCGCGTCAGCCCTGCTCGGGCTCGAGCTCCAGCGCCGCGGAGTTCATGCAGAACCGCTGCCCGTCGGGGCCGGGCCCGTCGGGGAACACGTGGCCGAGGTGGCCGTCGCAGGTGGCGCAGCGCACCTCGGTGCGCACCATCCCCGCGCTCGCGTCGCGGTGGTAGGTGACGGCGTCGGGGCGGATCGGCTCGGTGAAGCTCGGCCAGCCGGTGCCCGAGTCGTACTTGGTCTCGGAGCGGAAGAGCTCGCTGGCACAGCCGCCGCACCGGTACAGCCCAGGGTCCTTGGCGTCCCAGTACGCGCCGGTGAAGGCGGGCTCGGTGCCGCCCAGGCGCAGCACCTGGTACTGCTGCAGGCCGAGGCGCTCGCGCCACTCCTCCTCGCTGGTGGGCAGGCGATCGGTGCTCACAGCGGCTCCTGTTCGTCGGCGGTGCCTCTCCCAGGCGGCGGTGCCTCTTCCAGGCGGCGGTGCCGCTCCCAGGCGGCGGGGCCGCTCCGAGGCGGTGCCGCTCCGAGGCGGTGCCCCTCACGAGGCGATGATGGCACGGTCGCGCCGCAGGCGCCGGGCGCGGCGCTGGCGTCCACGCCGGGCGCCCCCGGACGGCTCACCCGGTCAGGGCATCGGCGAGCTCGCGGGCATGACCGGCCAGGTGCGGGCCGTCCTCCACGGCGTCGATCCACTCCTGCGGGATCGCGCTGGCACCGTCAGCG
Organism: Nitriliruptoria bacterium; assembly: GCA_003553565.1. Classification (GTDB taxonomy): domain Bacteria; phylum Actinomycetota; class Nitriliruptoria; order Euzebyales; family Egibacteraceae; genus PUKE01. The sequence continues at coordinate 11,719 of PWER01000172.1, forward strand.
GCGCCGCGCACCGCCGCGGCCATCGCCCCGATCGTGTCGGCGTCGCCGCCGGCGGCCACCGCCAGGGTCACCGCGCGTGGCACCGACCCGGTGACCGCGGCGATCCACAGCGCCAGCGGCACCGAGCGCCAGGCGACGACCTCGGCGCCCAGGCGCGCCACCGCCTCGGCCAGGACCGCGTCGTCGGCCTCGCCGTGGACCTGGTCGGCCAGCCGCAGCGCGTCGGCCAGCGCGGCGTGCAGCTCGGCAGTGGCGGGCACCTCGACCAGGGCCGCCAGCTCGTCGCGGCCGAAGCGCCCGCGGGCGGTTGCCAGCCCCACCGCCCGCGCCTGGACCACCGCCCCGTCCTGGCCCAGCGGGTGCGCGTGGGTGATGGCGGCCTGGCGGCGGGCGAGCTCGGTGCCCGCCCCCGGGTCGAACGCGCAGGCCGCGCCGAGCGGCGCCACGCGCATGGCTCCGCCGTTGCCGAACGAGCCATCGGGGAACACCGCGGTGGTCGCCTCGCGCCAGGGCTGTCCGGCGCGCCAGCGCTGCACCAGCGCGATCATCCCGCCGCCGTAGCCGCGGCGCAGGTCGGCCCGGGCGGCGATGCGTCCCACCAGCGCGTCCTCGTCCAGCGCGTCGGGGGCGGTGCGCCCGGCGGTGGCCACGCCCTGCGCCAGGGTCTCGGCCAGGATCCAGGCGAGCTCGGTGTCGTCGGTCCAGGCCAGCGGCGCGTGCTGGCGGCGCTGCTCGAGGGCGCGCTGCGCGGCGGCGATGGTGGTCGAGGGCGCGCCCTCGGCCGCGGCGCCGAAGGCGTCGCCCACCGCGGTGCCCAGCAGCGCGCCGGCGACCGCGTCGGCGTGGGCCGAGCGCTTCGGGCGCGTGGCGTGCTCGGGCTGCGCATCGCGATGGGCCATGGCAGGGCTCACCTCGGTGGCTGACGCAGGCTGCGCGGGCTCCGCCCACGGGCGGGAGCGCCGGCGGCGGGGCCGGTCACTCGCGGAGGGAACCGAACTGGTCCCCGGTGGGCTCACTTCAACAGAACCACGGCTCGGTCATGCGGGGGCGACCGGTCACCGCCCCCGCCTCGACCTGGGCGGCGGCCTCGTCGGCGTCGGCGCGTCCGGCGGCGCGGCGGATGCGGCGGGCCACCTCGACCAGCGTGGCGGTCGGGTCGGCGTCGGCGTCGGCGCGCTCGGCCACGTAGGTCTCGAGCTCGGCCTGCAGCGCGTCCATGGCCGGGTCGGGGTGGGCCCAGCGCAGCTGCAGCGCGTCGGTGTCGTGGCCGGTGACGTGCGGGGTGAAGGCGGGGTGCTCGGCCAGCAGCGAGCCCTCGGGCACCAGCAGGCGGATCGTCAGCTGCACCGGGTCGACGTTGCCGACCAGGTCGTGGGCCAGGATCCAGTCGACGATGCGGTTGAGCGTCTGCGGGGTCGACCACGGGGTGAACGGCAGGAAGGTGGGGCGCGGCTCGATGCCGTGGGCGCGCAGCACGTGCACCGCCTCGCCGGCCTCCTGGGCGGTGTGGCCCTTGTCGAGCAGCTCGAGGATCGGGTCGTCGAGGCTCTCGACCGCGCTGATCACGAAGGTCATGCCCGAGGCGGCCAGCTGGGGCCACACGTGGCGGTGGGCGAGGATGTGCTCGACCTTCACGGTCGCATCGGTGGTCAGATGCGGGTGGCGGTCGTGGATCGCGCGGGTCAGCTCGAGGGCGTGGCGCGGCCCGTTGAGGAAGTCGGCGTCGGCGAAGGTGAGGTGCTGGGCGCCGGCGGCCACGAGCTGGTCGACGTCGGCCAGCACCGACTCCTGGTCGACCACGCGGAACTGCCCGTCGTAGACGGTGGGAAGCGGGCAGTGCTTGCACCGGTGCTTGCAGCCGTGGGTGGTCTCCACCGCCGCCGACAGGTGCTGGTCGCCGGCGTGCTCCATGCGGGCGTAGCCGAGCAGCCCGGGCAGCAGGTCGCGGGCCGGGGTGGCGAACCGGTCGCGGCCGCGGCCGCGCTGGATCAGCGGACCGGCGGCCTGCGCCGCCTCGGCCGTGGTCGCGCCGGTGGCCACGGCGTCGACCCAGGCGCGCAGCCCGTGCTCGTACTCCCCGGCGATGGCCGCGTCGAAGGTGGGGCCCACGGTGCGCTCGGCCCCCACCGGCGCGTAGAGCCCGTAGGCGCAGATCGGCGTGGTGGGGTGGTCGCGGCGCACGCGCTCGGCGAAGCCGATCCCCAGGCGCATCGCAGTGTGCATCGGCACGCTGATGGCCACGGCCTGCGCCCAGGCCACGCGCTCGGGATCGTAGGACTGCACGGCCAGGTCGAGGGCGTCGACCTCGTGGCCGGCCTCGCGCAGCCGCCCCGCGGGGCTGGCGACGTGGACCGGCTGGTGGCCGAGCTCGTAGGCGGAGACCAGCAGCACGCGCATCACCCTCGACGGTACCGCCGCCCGCCGCAGCGCGCCCGCCGCTGTAGCGCCGCCGCGCGCCGCAGCGCGCCCGCCGCCAGCGCTGCCGCGCCGGTCAGCGCAGGCGCACCACCAGCGTGCGCTGCACCGCCCGCAGCGCGGCGGCCACGTCCTCCGGCGTGGCGCCGCGGGCGAAGGCGAACCCCAGGTAGCGGTCGCCCTCGGGCACCGGCAGCGTCTCCTGGCCGGGGGTGAGGGTGAGCTCGACGCCCTCCACGCCGGGCAGGGCGCGGGCGGCCTCCACGCCCTCGACGGCCTCGAGGACCCCGCGCTCGGGGATCGGCACCATCAGCACGCCGCTGGCGGCGAGCTCGCGACGCGCTGGCTCGGCTGGCAGCCCGAGCGCGTGACGCACGATCACCTCCTCCAGCGACACGCCGGCGCCGAACCGCAACGACCGCGAGCACAGTCCGCCGATGGAGCGCGCGGCCAGCTCCAGCACCGTCACGTGCCCGTCGGCGACGCGCGCCTCGGCGTGGACGGGCCCCTCCCGCAGGCCGAGGGCCTCGGCCGCTGCGGCGATCTGCCGGCGCAGCCGCCCCACCACCGGGTCGGGCAGCCGGGTGGGCGTGGCGTAGATCGTCTCGGCGAAGGTGGGGCCGTCGGGGTGGTCGGGCTTGTCGAACACCGCCAGCAGCTCCAGGCGCCCGCCGCGCAGCAGCCCCTCGACGGCGACCTCGGCGCCGGGCGCGAACGCCTCGACCAGCAGCGGCTGGTCGGGGTCGTCGGCGGTGTGCTCGGCCAGGATGCGTCGCACCCGCGCAGCGGCGGCCTCGGCCTGCTCGGGGGTGTCGGCCCGCAGCACGCCCTGGCTGCCCGAGCGGGTGGTGGGCTTGACCACGCACGGCACCCCCACGCCCGCGGCGAGCGCGGCGACGTCATCGCCGGGGCGGGCCAGCGCGAACGCGGGCTGGGCGACCCCACCGGCGGCCAACGCCTCACGTTGGCGGTCCTTGCGCCCCGCCCGGCGCACCGCCGCCAGCGGGTTGTGGGGCAGCCCGAGGAGGCCCTGGGCCACCGCGGCGGCCTCCACGCCGCGGTCGTCCACGCCCACCACGCCGTCGATCCAGCCGGTGCGGGCGTGCTCGGCGATCTCGCGGCCGGCGCGCTCGGGCTCGTCGGTGCGGATCGTCAGCGCCGCCGAGCCCATCGTGTCGCGCAGGGTGGGCTGGGCGTTGGTGGCCACCACGACCTCGGCGCCCACCGCACGCGCCGCCTCCAGGAAGTCGGGGGCCCGGTAGGTGGTGTCGGGCAGCACCAGCACCAGCCGCGGCACGCGCCCGCCGCGATCGCCGCCGCGGCGGGTCTCCTCGGCCGCGGGGACATCGCCGGGAGCGTCGTCGGCGTCGACCGGGCCGGCGGCGCCGACCTGGTCGGTGAGCGTGGAGGTCATCATCGCCACGTGACGCTACCGTAGGCGCAACGCAACGGTCGGGACGCATCCACACCGGACCCGCCCCGGGGTCGTGCCAGGAGGCTGCCGCGCCATGAGCCAACAGGTCATCCACGTCACCGACGCCGCCCGCGAGAAGGCCGTGTGGTTCCGCAGCCGGGACCCCGAGCCCGAGGCGCTCGCGCTGTGGCTCGAGGTCACCGGCGTCGAGGCCGGCGAGTACACCTACGGCATGTACCTCGACCGGGTCGAGAAGGCACCCGGCGACGCCGTGGTCCAGCACCACGACGACCTGCCGGTGGTCATCCCCGCGGACAGCGTCGAGCCGCTGTCGGGGGCGACGCTGGACCGCCGCGGCGACCTGGAGTCCGGCGGGATCTTCATCGAGAACCCCAACAAGCCGAGCCCGGTGGCGGGCATGACGCTGCCGGAGGGCTCCACGGCCGAGGGCGACCTCGCCGACCACATCCGCCAGCTCCTCGAGGGCCACATCAACCCGCAGATCGCCTCGCACGGCGGGCGCGCCGACCTCGCCTCGGTCGACGAGGAGCGCGGGGTCGTCTACGTGCAGCTGTCGGGTGGCTGCCAGGGCTGCGGCATGGCCTCGGTCACCCTCAAGCAAGGCATCGAGCAGTCCCTCAAGCAGGTGCTGCCCCAGATCACCTCGGTCGAGGACGTCACCGACCACGCCTCGGGCACCAACCCGTACTACCAGCCGGCCAAGAAGTAGCGGGGCCGGGGGCCGCGCGGTCCGGCGGCGTCGGGCCCTTCGCAGGTGTGGCCGCACCCGCGGTGTGGCACGGTTGCTCGGTGCAGAGCCGACCAGCCGAGACCCTGTGAGGGCCCCATGAGCGACACGTCCACGGACGAGACCCCGCAGCGCGAGCCCGCCTCCGTCGACCAGCTGCGCCTGGGCGCCGGCTTCCGCGAGGACGAGCACGAGCGCATCGTCTCCCTGCTGCGCAAGCTGGACCGTCGCCTGGAGCGGTGGGACGCCGGGCAGGTCTCCCTGGCGCTGTCGGTCAAGGACCGCGAGACGCCCAAGCAGCGCATGGTGTTCGAGCTCGACGTCGCCAAGCGCCGCGCCGAGCCGCTGGTGGCCACCTCCACCGAGCCCGACCTGCGCGACGCCCTCAACGAGGTGCGCGAGGACATGTGGCGCCAGCTCGACGAGATGATCGACCGCCAGGTGGACTCCCGCCGCCGCTGACCGGCTCGCACCTCCGCTCGCAGCGCACCCCGCCGGGTGCGATCGTCGCGGTCGTCGAGAGCGTCGAGATCGGATGGAACCTCCGCGCGGGGCGTGGCGTCTGAGCGGGTGAGGCGTCGGTGACGCCGCCCGCACGTCACCGCGCCGGCCCACGGCTCACCCCGCGGAGGGGTCCGGCGGGGTGCAACGACCCGCCCGCAGTCGTCCCGGCATCACACCGGGCCCCTCCGCCGCCGTGGCGCTCTCCCTGGCACTCACCGCAGGCCCGACGCGAGGCACGCTGCGCTCTGCTGCCGCAGGCTGCGCTCCCCCGCCGGCGATACGCTCGCTGCGATCTCACCACCTCGCAGCAGGAGCATGCCCGTGCCCGCCGAGCCCGTCCTGACCCGCGACGAGGCCCGCCAGCGCGCCGAGACGGTGCGCGAGGTGTCCTACGCGGTCGCCCTCGACCTCACCGGCGACGCCCACACGTTCCGGTCGACCACCCGCGTGACGTTCGCGGCCTCGCAGGGCGCGGACACCGTCATCGACCTCGTCGCCGAGCGCGTCCACCGCGCCGAGCTCAACGGCGCCCCGCTGCCCGCCGACGACCTCGCCGAGGGGCGCCTGCACCTGCGGGGCCTGGCCGCCGACAACGAGCTGCTGGTCGAGGCCGACTGCGCCTACGAGCGCACCGGGGTGGGCCTGCACCGCTTCGCCGACCCGGTCGACGGTGCGGTGTACCTGCACACCCAGTTCGAGCCGTTCGACGCCCACCGCGTCTACGCCTGCTTCGACCAGCCCGATCTCAAGGCGCCGTTCGCGCTGACGGTGACCGCGCCCTCGGACTGGGTGGTGCTGTCCAACACCGTGGAGTCCGACCGCGCCGAGGTCACCACCGCGCCGGGCGCCGAGGCGACCCGCTGGACGTTCCCGCCGACGCTGCCGATCTCGACCTACCTGACCGCGCTGGTGGCCGGCCCGTTCAAGGGCGTGCAGCGCACCCACGAGGGCATCGAGCTGGGCTGGTGGGCGCGCGCGAGCCTGTTCCCCTACCTGGAGGCCGACGCCGACGAGCTGTTCACCGTCACCGCCCAGGGCTTCGACTACTTCCAGTCGGTGTTCGCCATCCCCTACCCGTTCGGGCGCTACGACCAGGTGCTGGTGCCCGAGTTCAACTTCGGGGCGATGGAGAACCCGGGCTGTGTCACCTACAACGAGGCCTACGTGTTCCGCTCGGCGGTCACCGACGCGCGCCGGCAGGCGCGCGCCTCGACGATCCTCCACGAGATGGCCCACATGTGGTTCGGCAACCTCGTGACCATGCGGTGGTGGGACGATCTGTGGCTCAACGAGAGCTTCGCCACCTACATGGGCCATCGCGCGCTGGTCGAGGCGACCCGCTTCACCGACGCGTGGGCGGCGTTCGCCGCCCAGCTCAAGGCCTGGGCGCTGGAGCAGGACCAGCTGCCCTCGACCCATCCGATCACCGCCGACCTCGTCGACACCGACGCGATCCGCACCCACTTCGACGGGATCACCTACGCCAAGGGCGCCAGCGTGCTCAAGCAGCTGGTCGCCTGGGTCGGCGACGAGGGGTTCTTCGCCGGCATCCGCAACTACTTCGCCCGCCACGAGTACGGCAACGCCGAGCTCGCCGACTTCCTCGGCGCGCTGGAGGAGGCCAGCGGCCGCGACCTGGCCGCCTGGTCGCAGGAGTGGCTGGAGACCTCCGGGGTGGAGACGCTGACCGTCGAGCGCGAGGACGGCGGCGTGCGCCTCACCCCGCTGCCACCCGAGGTCGGCGACGACCTCACGCGCCGCCACCGCCTGACGGTCGGCGCCTACGGCGATGCGGGCGCGGCGGCGACCTCGCCCGCGACGGGTGCCGACGCCGGCCCCACCGGCCAGCCGCTGTCCCGCCTGGCGCACGCCACCGTGGACGTGCCCGGCCAGCCCACCGGGGTGGTGCTCGGCGCCGGCGCGAGCGCCCGCGGCGCGCCCGCCACCGGCTGGCCCGCACCCGAGGCCCCGATCGTGCTGCCCAACGACACCGACGACGCCTTCGTCAAGCTGCGCCTGGACGAGCGCACGGTCGCCGCGCTCGGCGAGCGCCTCGGCGACCTCGACGACGCCGTGGCCAGCGCCGTGGCGTGGGGCGCGCTGTGGGAGCAGGTGCGCGACGCCGAGCTGCCCGCCGGCGACCTGGTCGACCTGGTCGCCCGCCACGCCGCAGCGCTGTCGGACCTCACCGCGCTGCAGCTGGTGCAGCGCCGCGGGGTGGCCGCCGCCGACCGCTACGGCGCGCCGACGCGCCGCGCCGACGCGCATGCGCGGCTGCTCGCCGCCGCCCAGCACGCCCTGAAGGGGTGCGCGCCCGGCGGCGACCACCAGCTCGCGTGGGTCCAGCACCTCATCGAGGTGGGGCCCGCCACCGACGTGGACCACCGCGCCTGGCTCGTCGGGCTGCTGCGCGGCGAGGCCGAGGTGCCCGGCCTGACCGTCGACCAGGACCTGCGGTGGTCGCTGATCGTGCGGCTGTCCGCCGACGGCGCAGCCGACGAGGAGGTCGTGGCCGCCGAGCTCGAGCGCGACCCCACCGACCTCGGCGTGCGGCGGGCGGCCACCGCCCGCGCCGCACGTCCGGGCGCCGGCTCGAAGGAGCACGCCTGGCAGGCGCTGCTCACCGACCGCGAGCTGCCGCTTGCCACCCTGCGGGCGATGGCCTCCGGCTTCTGGCGCTACGGCCAGGAAGAGGTGCTGGCCGCCTTCGCCGAGCGCTACCCCGAGGCCGTCGCCGCCGCCTGGCGCGACCGCAACCTCGAGGAGGCGCTCTCGCTGACGCGCCAGCTGTACCCGAGCACGGTCATCACCGAGCGCACCCTGGAGATCGCCGACGGGGTGCTCGCCGACGACGACCTGCCCGACCCCGCCCGCCGGGTGGTCAGCGAGGAGCGCGCCGGCACCGCCCGCGCGCTCGCCGCCCGCCAGGCCGACGCCGCCGACTGACCGTGGGAGCAGCGCCGCCATGACCCAGCAGCGCGCGCCGACCCCGCAGACGAGCGACGCGCCCGCGCGGCCCACCCAGCGCGTCGCCGCAGCCATCCCCGACCGGCTGAAGGTCTGGGGTCCCGGCAGCGCGGTCGCGGCGGCGCTGGCGATCGGCCTCGTCCTCGACCTGGTGGCCGACCAGCGCCAGGCCGCGGTGGCCCTCTGGCTGGTGGCGATCGTCGGCGCGATCGTCCCGCTGACCATCGAGACGGTGCGGGCGCTGGCGCGCCGCGAGGCCGGCGTCGACGCGATCGCGCTACTGGCGATGCTGGGCGCCATCGCGCTGGGCGAGTGGGTCGCCGGGGTCATCGTCGCGCTGATGTACCTCGGCGGGGAGGGCCTGGAGTCCTACGCCGCCAGCCGCGCGCGCCGCGAGCTCACCGCGCTGGTCGAGGGCGCCCCGCAGCGCGCCAACCGCCGCCGCGGCGACGCGATCGAGGACATCGACGTCGACGCGGTCTCCCCCGGCGACGAGCTCGTGGTGCGCCCCGGCGAGCTCGTCCCCGTCGACGGGATCGTGCTGGAGGGTCAGGCCGCTCTCGACGAGCGCACCCTCACCGGCGAGTCGCGCCCGGTGGAGCGCCCGCCCGGCACGCGCGTGCAGTCGGGGGCCACCAACGCCGGCAGCCCGTTCACGCTGCGCGCCACCGCCACCGCGCAGGACTCGACCTACACCGGGCTGGTGCGCCTGGTCGAGGCCGCCCAGGCCGAGCAGGCGCCGTTCGAGCGCCTCGCCGACCGGGCGGCCGGGGTGTTCCTGCCCATCACCGTGGTGGTGGCGCTGGCCGCCTGGCTGCTGTCGGGCGACCCCGTCAACGGCCTGGCCGTGCTGGTCGTGGCCACCCCCTGCCCGATGATCCTCGCCGCCCCGATCGCGATCACCTCGGGGGTGTCGCGCCTGGCCGGACGCGGCGTGCTGGTCAAGGGCGGCGGCGCGCTGGAGGCGCTGGCCGACGTCGACACGGTGCTGCTGGACAAGACCGGCACGCTCACCGCCGGGCGCCCGCGGCTGGTGGAGGTCATCACCTTCGATGGCGCCGACCCCGACGAGGTGCTGCACCTCGCCGCCAGCGTCGACCAGCTGTCCTCGCACGTGTTCGCCGCCTCGATCGTCGACGCGGCGCGCACGCGCGGCATCGCGCCGACGTTCCCCGACGCCGTCGAGTCCGAGACCGGCAGCGGCATCGCCGGCACGCTGGCGGGCCGCCGCATCCGCGTGGGACGCGCCGCCTGGACCGCCGATGACGGGCCGCTGCCCGCCGAGGCCCGCGCGGTGACGCGCCGCACCGCGGTGGAGGGGACCTCGTCGGTGTTCGTCGCCGCCGACGGGCGACTGCTCGGCGCGCTGCTGCTCGACGATCCGCTGCGCCCCGAGGCGGCCCGCACGCTGCGGGGCCTGCGCGCCCTCGGCGTGCAGCGCTTCGTGATGGTCACCGGCGACCACGGCGACATCGGCGAGCTCGTCGGCGAGGCCGTCGGGGTGGACCGGGTGCTGGCCGAGCGCTCCCCCGCCGACAAGGTCGCCGACGTCCGCGCGCTGCGCAGCGAGGGCCGTGGGCGGCTGCTCATGGTCGGCGACGGCGTCAACGATGCGCCGGCGCTGGCCGAGGCCGACCTCGGCGTGGCCATGGGCGCCCAGGGGGCCACCGCCTCGTCGCAGGCCAGCGACGTCATCCTCGTGGTGGACCGCCTCGACCGGCTCCGGGAGACCATCGCGGTGGCCCAGCGCACCCGGCGCATCGCCTGGCAGTCGGTGGCGGCGGGCATGGGCATGTCGTTCGTGGCGATGGGCTTCGCCGCGTTCGGGTTCATCACCCCGGTGGTCGGCGCGGTGCTGCAGGAGGTGATCGACCTCGCGGTGATCGCGAACGCGCTGCGGGCGCTGCGCGCCAAGGAGTACGGGCCCGCCCGCCCCGAGCTGGCCGAGCGCGCCGCCGGCCTGCGCGCCGAGCACGGCGAGCTCGCCGCGGGCATCGACCGGCTGCGGTCGCTGGCCGACTCGGTCGACCGCCTCGAGCCCGACACGCTGCTCGCCGAGCTCCGGTCGCTGCACACGTTCCTGTCGCAGGAGCTGCTGGCCCACGAGCTCGACGAGGAGCGCGCGGTCTTCCCGCTGCTGTCGGAGGCGGCCGGCGACGAGGACCCGACCGCGCCGCTGCGCCACACCCACCGGGAGATCGTGCGCTTGGTCCGGCTGCTGGGCCACACGCTGGACGCGATCGGCGAGGGCCCACCCGACGACGCCGACCGCACCGAGCTCCGCCGCCTGCTGTACGGGCTGCACGCGATCATGGGGCTGCACAACGCCCAGGAGGAGGAGGCCCTGGGGATGCTGGACGCGGCCGAGGCGGGCGGCAAGCGCGACTCGAGGTCCTAGCGCCGCGCCCGATCAGGGACCCGGCCCCACGACGCGGGGACCATCGGTCGTTTGTCCCGCTGCACGGGTGGGACACGGTGAGCAGTGAGGAGACGTGAGCACCGGTCACCGCCGACGGAGGGGAGCCGCCGATGACCGCGCTGCAGCGGACCGCCGACACCGACTCGACGCGCCGCGACGAGGCGCGCAGCGACCTCGACGCGCCACCGGAGGGCGCCAGCGCCGAGACCGCCAGCGCCGAGCCCACCACCGCTGACGCGGCCGCACGTGAGGCCGAGCGCCACGCCCGCCAGGCCGTCGACGCGTTCCGGGCCCTGGCGCAGCGCACCGCCGGCCTCGACCTGCCCATCGACCGCTGGGACGGCGTGCGCCTCGGGCCCGCCAAGGCCTCCTGGCGCCTGGTGCTGCCCCGGCCGTGGTCGCTGCGGGCGATGCTCGTCCCACCGACCGACCTCACGATGGGCGAGGCCTACGCCCGCGGCGACATCGACATCGCCGGGGACGCGGTCGCCGCGATCGCCGCGAGCCGCGCGCTGCGGCCCAGCCTCGACGATGCCGAGGCGCTCGTCCCGCTCACCCGGCACCTGCTGGCCGGCCCGCGGCCACCGCGCCTGGGGTCGGAGCGGCGCGCACACCTGGGCGGGCGCGCCCACACGCGCGAGCGCGACCGGGAGGCCGTGTCGTTCCACTACGACCTGCCGCAAGCGTTCTACGAGACGTTCCTCGACGAGCAGCTGGTCTACTCCTGCGGCTACTTCGCCGAGGCCGCACCGACCGACCTGGACCGCGCGCAGCGCCGCAAGCTCGACATGGTGTGCCGCAAGCTGCGGCTGCGGCCGGGCTCGCGGCTGCTGGACATCGGGTGCGGCTGGGGCTCGCTGCTGGCGTGGGCGGCCCAGCACTACGGCGCCACCGGCGTGGGCGTCACCCTGTCGGAGACCCAGGCCGAGGCCGCCAACGAGCGGCTGGCGCGCGCCGGGCTGTCCGACCGCGTCGAGGTGCGCCTGGCCGACTACCGGGAGCTGTCAACCGAGGAGCCCTTCGATGCGGTCTGCTCGATCGGCATGGTCGAGCACGTCGGCGACGCGCAGCTCACCGAGTACGCCCAGACGACCCGCCGCCTGCTGGCTCCCGGCGGGCTCACCCTGGTCCACGCCATCACCCGTCAGGGCGAGGCGCCGCCGTGGCCGCTGCGCAACCACACCTTCATCCAGCGTCACGTGTTCCCCGACGGGGAGCTGGTGCCGGCCTGGCGCCTGCTGCAGGCAGTCGAGCAGGCCGGCCTGCCCGCGGTGGACGTGCACCAGCTGCGCCACCACTACGCGCTCACGCTGCGCCAGTGGGTGGCGCGTCTCGAGGCCGGCGCCGAGCAGGCCATCGCCGCCACCAGCGAGGCCGACTACCGCGTGTGGCGGCTGTTCATGAGCGGCGCGGCGGCCTCGTTCGCCGCGGGGCACATCGGCGTGGTGCAGGTGCTGGCCGGGGACCGCCCGGCAGCGCCGCTGACGCGCGACTGGATGCACCCGACGGTGTAGGCGCGGCACGCTGTGCGCGGCGCGCCACCGATGCCGCCGCGCGCCAGCCCTCGGCTCCGGGAGGACCCCGTGCTGCTGCTCACCGGCTTCGCCCCCTTCGGCGGCCGGGACCGCAACCCCTCGGCCGAGGCGACGCGCGCCGCGGCGCACGACCTCGCCGACGAGGGGCTGGCCGTGCGCGCCCTCGAGCTGACCGTGGGCTTCGACGCCGCCTGGGACGAGCTCGCCACCGCCCTGGAGCAGTCCGCGGCCGAGGGCGCGCCGGTCACCGCCGTGGTGGCACTGGGCCAGGCCGCCGGGCGCCGCGCGGTCACGCCCGAGCGGTTCGCGGTCAACCTCGCCCACGCGCGGGAGCCCGACGAGCTCGGCCACGCACCGACCGGCACGCCGCTGGATCCCGAGGGCCCCACCGCCCGCGCCGACCGCCTCGGCGTGGACCGGTCGGTGGACGCCCTGCGCGCAGCCGGCGTCCCGGCGGCGGCGTCGCTGTCGGCCGGGACGTTCGTGTGCAACGCGCTGGCCTACCGGCTGCTGGGCTGGGCGGAGGCGCACGCTGTCCCTGCGGGCTTCGCGCACCTCCCGCTGACGCCCGGCCAGGCGCTGGAGGGCGAGCAGCCGACCCTCGCCGAGGAGCTGCAGGCGCGAGCGGTGACGGTGCTGGGGCGGGTGGCGCTGGCTGCATCCCAGGCGCGCTGACGGGTCGGGCGCCGCGCTGCCCTTCAGTGGAGCCGCAGCGCGAGCAGCGCCACGTCGTCGACCAGCGCCTCGTCGGAGACGGTGGCCAGCAGGTGGGAGGTGAGCTCCTCGCAGCCGGGCTGGCCGGGCAGCCCGGCGACCTCGTCGCGCAGCCAGTCGAGCCCCTCGGCCAGGGAGGCGCCGCGGCGCTCGATCAGGCCATCGGTGTAGAGCAGCAGCAGCGCTCCCGAGGGCAGATCGACGGTGGCCTCGGGTCGCTCGGCGTCCAGCGGCGAGCCCAGCAGCACCGCGCTGGCCTCCTCGAGGAAGCTGGTGGTGCCCTCAGGGGTGCGCAGCACCGGCGGCAGGTGGCCGGCGTCGGCGTAGCGCAGGGTGGCCGGGCCCTCGTCGTGCAGGCCCTCGAGCCGCGCGAACCAGGCGGTGGCCAGCGTGGCCACCTCCAGGCCCTGCATGAGCCGGTCGGTGCGCGTGAGCACCTCGCCGGGGTCCTGGTGCTGCCACGCCTGGGCGCGCAGCAGGCTGCGCAGCTGCCCCATCGCGGTGGCCGCGCGCAGGTCGTGGCCCATCACGTCACCGATGGACAGGCCCACGGCGCCGTCGGGCAGCACCAGCAGGTCGTACCAGTCGCCGCCGACCTCCAGCCCCGAGCCGGAGGCGTGATAGCGCGCGCACACGTCCACGCCGGGCACGCCATCAGTGGCCAGGTCGGGCAGCAGGCTGTGCTGCAGCGTCTCGGCGACGGTGTGCTCGCGGGTGTACAGGCGCGCGTTGTCCACCGCCAGCGCGGCTCGTGCGGCCAGGTCGCTGACGAGGTTGATGTCGTCCTCGCCGAGGTCGCGCTCGGCATCGGCGAGCACCAGGGTCAGCACCCCGATGAGGGTGCGGCGCGCCTCCAGGGGCACCAGCAGCGCGGTGTGGCCGCCGAGGCGCTCGGCCAGCTCGGCAGCGTCGCCACCGGTGATCAGCGCCTCGATCTCCTCGGGCGTCAGATCGCGCAGCAGCAGCGGCTCGGGCCGCTCGAGCACGCGCTGGATCGGCCCGTGGCGCTGGCCGGCGCGCTGCTGCAGCAGGCGCTCGAGCTCCAGGGACGTGTCGTCCTCGCCGTGCGACATGGCCACGCGGCGCACCCGCATGGGCTCGGTGGACTCGACGAGGTCGACCACACACCAGTCCGCCAGGTCAGGCACGCACAGGCCCGCCAGCCGCTGCAGGGCCACCCCGACGTCGAGGCTGTCGGAGACGAGCTGGGTCGCCTCGGCGAGGCGGTGGAGCTTCTGGCGGGCGTCGTCGGCCTCGGCGCGCGCGGTGCGCTCGGCCTCGTAGGCACGCTCGCGCTCCTGCTCGGCGCGCACGCGGTCGGTGACGTCGGCCTGGACGCCGATGTAGTGGGCGAGGGTCCCGTCGGCCTCGAACACCGGGGTCAACGTCAGCTCGTTCCAGAAGCCCGTCCCGTCGCGGCGGTAGTTCAGCAGCGTGACGTTGACGGCCTCGCCCGCCTCGGTGGCGCGGCGGATGGTCGCCACCGCCTCCGGGTCGGTGTCGGGCCCCTGCAGGAACCGGCAGTTGCGGCCCACCGCCTCGTCGAACGCGTAGCCGGTGGTGCGGGTGAACGCGGGGTTGACCCACACCAGCGGGCTGTCGGGCTGGCGCGCGTCCGAGATCGTGAACGACACGTCGGTGGCGCTGACCGCGCGCTCGCGCAGCCATGCCAGGCCGGTGGGGTCGGGCAGCTGCTCGACCCCGGCGAGGTCGAGCGGGAACAGCGCGAGCAGCGCCCGGTCCGCGAGCTCGTCGATCTCGTCGAGGGGGAACCCGGTGGCCACGAGGGTGCGCGGCGGGGCGTCGGGGTGCGCGCTGACGACGGGCTCGCCCTGCACCGTCTCGCCGGCACTCACCCGCTGCAGCGGCGAGGTGGCCTCGGCCAGCGGGATGCCCCGCTCGTCGCACAGGTGCGCCGCATGCGTCCAGGAGGTGACCGGGGCGGGCAGGTCGATGTCAGGAGCGAGCTCGCGCGCCTGGTCGGAGGCGTGCACGACGGTGCCGGTCTCGCGGTCCACCAGCAGGACCGCCGCCGGGATGTCGGACACCACCTCGGGGCGTCGCGCCAGGGTGGCGGCACCGCCTCGGCCATCCGCCGGCGAGCGCTGCGGACGGTGCTCCCTCACCAGACCCTCGCCATCGGGTCCCTCCTCGTCTCCCTGCCGGCGGGCTGCGGCGGCGGGCCGGCCCGCGCACGCCTCGACCGTACCGGACCCGTCCAGGCCTCGCCGCTGGCAGCCTGAGGCAGGCTGCGACGCGTCGGCGCGCACCAGCGCGGGGGCCTAGCATGCAGCCCATGGCGGACTCCAAGCAGAAGGTCGGGTTCCGCGAGCGGCTGCGGCAGTTCCGGATCCTGTTCCGCACCACGCGGCAGACGGACCCGCGGTTCCTGCCAGTGGCCATCACCGTGCCGCTGGTCACGCTCGCGGCCGTGGTGGGGCTGGCGTCCGTGCTCGGCCTGCTCATCACCGGCACCGCCTGGTGGGGGTTCGGGCTCGCCCTGGGCGTCCCGATCGCGCTGCTGGTGTTCGTGTCCATCTTCGGGCGTCGCTCCCAGCGGGCCGCTCTGACGTCCATCGAGGGCCGCACCGGCGCGGCTGCGGCGGTGCTCGAGCAGATGCGCGGGGCCTGGATGGTCGAGCCCGGCGTGGCCGTCACCCGCAAGGAGGACCTCGTCCACCGGGTGGTCGGGCGCCCAGGCGTGGTCCTCGTCGGCGAGGGCGCCCCCTCGCGCACCGCGCAGCTGCTCAAGCAGGAGAAGCGCAAGTGCCAGCGCGTCACCGACGCCCCCGTGCACGAGGTCAACGTCGGTCACGGTCCCGGCCAGGTGCCGCTCACCAAGCTGCAGGACCACCTGCAGAAGCTGCCCCGCGCGGTCAAGCGCAAGCAGATCGGCGACCTGTCCCGCCGCCTGCAGTCGATCGGCACCAGCCAGCCGCCCATGCCCAAGGGCCCCCTGCCCAAGGGCGGGCGCGTGCCCAAGCAGATGCGCCGGTAGGTCATCCGGCAGCGGCGCCGGCCTGCCAAGCGGCACCGGCCTCCATCCGGCACCGGCCTCGGCGATGATCAGAGGCGATCGAGCCACGCCTCGGCCACCTCGAGGCGGCGCTGCAGCTGCGCCTCGGTGGCCTCGGCGACGGTGGTGATGCGCGCCTGGCGGTTCAGCTCGCGGTTGACCGCGGCGTGCCCCATCCCCGAGCGCGCCACGATCGCGCGGACCCGCTCGGTGTTCGCGGTGCGCAGCCGGCGCTTGTGCGCCGCTGGGCTGCGCGCGGCGCCCGCGGCGCCCGCGCCCCCACCGGCGACGGCCCCCTCCAGCGGTGGCGGTGCGGCCAGCTGGACCTCGGTGGTGCCCCCGGCGGCGTCGGCAGCCGCCGCACGCTCGGCCCGCGCGTGCGAGGCCGCACCCGGGTCGGCGCCCGACCCGGCGGGCGAGCCGTTCGATGCCGCGCCGCGCGGGCCGGTCGTGGGCGCGCTCTCGTCGGGGTCGCCCAGCGCCACCGCCGACAGCGGAGCGAACAGCGACAGCTGCCCGTCGTCGGCGACCCCGTGGGCGAGGTCGACCGCAGCGTCGGCGGCCTCGGTCGGCGTGCCCCCCTCGCCTGCCGCGGCGGCCTCGTCGGCCACGACCGCCGCGTCGGCGGTGTCGCCGAGGGTGTGGCGCCGCTCCTGCGCGATCTGCTCGGCGTGCGCGCGCAGGCGCGGGTCATCGGGCACGAACAGCCACGCCGGCTGCTCGCCGAGCCCCGGCAGGGCGCGCACCAGGCGCCCGACCGCCTGCCGGAAGAACAGCTCGGTGGTGGTGGCCGTGGCGTACACGCCCACGCGCAGGCGGGGGATGTCCACGCCCTCGGACACCATGCGCACCGCGACCAGCCAGGGCGCCTCGCCCTCGGCGAAGGCGGCGATCCGCGCGCTGGCCTGCGGGTCATCGCTGACGGCCACCTCGGCGTGCTGGCCGCACTCGACGCGCAGCAGCTCGGCGCACCGGTGCGCGTGGTCGACGTCGGCGGCGATGACGAGCCCGGCGGCCCCCGGGTGCTCGCGGCGCACCGCCCGCAGGCGCTGATCGGCGGCGGCGAGCACGCGCGGCAGCCACTCGCCGTCGGGGCTGAGCGCGGTGCGCAGGCGCTGGTTGGCCTGCTGGCGGGCGATCGGGTCGTTGAACGTCGCCGCCCAGCGCGTGCCGGTCGCATCACGCCACTCCATGCGCCCGTCCAGGCGCGGGAAGCGGACCGGGCGGACCACGCCGCCGTCGGCCAGCGCGTCGGCGTAGCCGTAGGAGAAGTCCGGCTGGGCCTCGGCGCCCTCGTAGCGCACGAACGGGATCGCGTGATCGTCGGAGCGAAACGGCGTGCCCGACAATGCCAGGCGCCGGTGGGCGCGCTCGAGCGCCACACGCAGGCCATCGCCCCAGGAGCGGTCCTGGCCGGCGTGGTGGACCTCGTCGACGATGGCCAGCGCCCCGACCGTGGCGCGGCTGAGCGCCACCGGGGTGGCCGCAGCCTGCTGGTAGGTCAGCACCGCGCCGTGCGCATCGCGCGGCAGCCGCCCGTCGCGCCGCGGCGACCAGTCCGGCTCCAGGCGCAGGCCCAGGCGCGCGGCCGCCTCGGCCCACTGGCGACGCAGATGGCGCGTGGGCGTGACGACCACCACGCGGCGGTGCGGCGCCTCGGCGAGGCTGGTGAGCGCGCACGCCAGCGCGAACGTCGTCTTGCCCGCACCCGGCGTGGCCACAGCCAGGAAGTCGCGGCTGCTCGCGGCCTGCCAGGCCGACAGGGCTCGGTGCTGCCAGGCACGCAGACGCACCGTCAGCGCAGTCACGGGCGCGGCAGCAGGATCGGCGTCAGCGCGCGCCGCCACCGGCCGTGGCGGACCACGGCCAGGGGTGCGAGACGCGAGCGCGAGGGCACATCGAGCCGCAAGGCTACCGTTGCGCCCGGCGAGCGCGCCGTGACCGGGTCGGCGCACGCACCGTGCACCCGAGCCGCACCGTGCACCCGAGCCGCCCCGCGCACCCGCGCATCCGAGCACGCGCACCCGAGCAGAGGAGCCACCGTGGAGCTGCGACCCCTGGGACCGACCGGCACGTTCGTCTCCGAGCTGTGCCTTGGCACCATGACCTTCGGCGCCGAGACCGATGCCGACGAGGCGTTTCGCATCTGCGACGCCTACCGCGAGGCCGGCGGCACGTTCGTGGACACCGCCGACGTCTACTCGGCCGGGGCCTCCGAGGAGATCCTCGGGCGGTGGCTGGAGCAGCGCGGCGCCCGCGACGACGTGGTGCTGGCCACCAAGGTCAACTTCCCCGTCGGCGCCGACCGCGGCCCCAACCATCGGGGGCTGTCACGTCCCAACGTCCATCGCGCGGTGCGGGCGAGCCTGGCGCGCCTGGGCGTCGACGACGTCGACCTGCTGCAGGTCCACGCCTGGGATCCGCTCACCCCGATCGACGAGACGCTTGAGGCGCTCGACGAGCTGGTGCGCGCCGGCCACGTCGCCTACGTCGGCATCAGCAACCACGCCGGGTGGCAGCTGGCCACCACGCTGGAGCGCGCCCGCGCCCAGGGGCTGGCGGTGCCGGTGTCGCTGCAGGCGCACTACAACCTGCTGGGGCGCGAGCTCGAGTGGGAGCTCACCCCCCTGTGCGAGCACGAGGGCCTGGGCCTGCTGCCGTGGTCCCCGCTGGCCGGTGGCTGGCTCACCGGGAAGTACCGGCGTGCCGAGCAGCCCACTGGCGCCACGCGCCTGGGCGAGGACCCCCAGCGCGGCATCGAGGCGTGGGACAAGCGCAACACCGAGCGGACCTGGCAGGTGATCGAGGTGCTGCTGGCGGTGGCCGACGAGCTCGGCGCGAGCCCCGCGCAGGTGGCGCTGCGCTGGGTGACCGACCGGCCGACGGTGTCCTCGACGGTGCTGGGTGCGCGCACCGTGGATCAGCTCGCCGACAACCTCGGCGCAGCGCAGCTCACCCTGCCCGAGGACGCCCGAGCCCGCCTCGACGAGGCCAGCGCGGTGCCTGCCCCCGACTACCCCTACGGCTTCCTGGCCGAGCTCGACGCGGCACGCCGCGGCGGCACGGGCCTGGGCTGACGCGCGCCGCGCTGACGCGTGCTGGGCTGACGCGCCGCGCGCCGCCGTCAGCGCCGCTGCAGGTAGCCCAGCGCGGTGCCGTCGGCGCCCTCGGACAGCTGGGTGAGCTCGGCGTCGGACAGCGACACGCCCGCGGCCGCGCAGTTCTCCTCCAGATGGGCGAGCTGCGAGGTCCCCGGGATCGGCAGGACGACCGGGTCGCGGTGCAGCAGCCAGGCCAGCGCGACCTGGGCGGGCGTGGCCCCGTGCGCGGCGGCGACCACGTCCAGCACGGTGCCGGGCTGGGCCAGGTCCCCGGTGCCCACCGGGAACCACGGGATGAAGCCGATGCCCGCGGCCGAGCACGCCTCCAGCACGTCCTCGTGCGCGCGGTCAGCGAGGTTGTAGCGGTTCTGGACGGTGGCGATCGTGGCGAGCTCGCGGGCGCGGGCGAGCTGCCCGGCGGTCACCTCGCTCAGGCCGAGATGGCGCACCTTGCCCTCCTCCTGCAGCTCGGTGGCCACCCCCAGCTGCTCCTCGATGGGGACGTCCCGGTCGATGCGGTGCAGCTGCCACAGGTCGAGCACGTCGACCCGGAGGCGCCGCAGGCTCATCTCGGCCTGCTGACGCAGGTAGGCGGGCCGGCCCACCGGCACCCACTGGTGCGGTCCCGTGCGCACCAGCCCGGCCTTGGTCGCCACCACGACGTCGTCGGGGTAGGGGTGCAGCGCCTGCGCGATGAGCTCCTCGGACACGTAGGGCCCGTAGGCATCGGCGGTGTCGATGAGGGTGACGCCGAGCTCGACGGCCCGGCGCAGCACCGCCTTGGCAGCCTGCCGGTCAGGCGGATCGCCCCACACGCCCTCGCCGGTCAGCCGCATGGCGCCGTAGCCCAGGCGGATGACGGGCAGGTCCCCGCCGATGGCGAAGGTGCCCGAGGCGGTCGCGGGAGCGGTGGCATCAGCGGGGTGGGTCATGGCGGTGCAGGCCTCCAGGAGCTGGGGGGCGGTGGCGGGGCAGGGCCGCGATGCTAGGCGCCCCAGCACCGGCCGGCCCCGAGGGCGCGTCAGCGGTCAGAGCGGGCGGACCGGTCGTCGAGGAAGCGCTCGAGGCTGGCCAGCGCCTCGGCGTCGAGGGTGGTGAAGCGCACCGCCACCTCGAGGTTGGCGTCCAGGGCCTCGCGCACCCGCACGATCACCCCGGGCACCACCAGCTGCGGGGTCACCAGCGTCAGCGACAGCGTGCAGGCCCCACCCTCCTCGAGCACCACGTCGCCGGCGATCAGGCAGCGCGCACCGGTCGGGCCGAGGTCGTACAGGCTCGCGCGCAACCGCCACCCGGCCGCCACGAGGACCTCCTCGCCCTCCACGACGACACGGCCGCGCTCGCGACGCTGCTGCACGGTGATCGCTCCGCGGGGCCACAGGTGCCACCGGCTGCCGTCCTCGTCGCCTCCGAGCTCGGCGGCCAGCTCATGGAGCCCGTCCACGTCGGTCCACGACACCGTGACCGGCCCCTCCGGCGGGGTGGTGACCACCGACCCGGGGCGCGTGATGCGCAGCAGCTCCCGGTCGACCTCGACCACCGTCGCCGAGAGCCCGAGGGAGCTGCCCGGCGCGGCCACGCGCACCACCGAGCCCGGCGGCGGCACGACATCGGGGTGCCACGGCTGCTCACGACGGCTCATCGGGCGCCTCCTCTCCGCGATGGCGCGCGACCGGCCGGCGCCGCGCCGACGGCGGCCGGTGGCCGGTGCGCGATCCGCGCTCGCTGCACCTCGACAGGATAGGTCCCAGAGGGTGAGCGCTTCGCCGCCTGGGGAACACTCCGACAGGAACATCACAGCCGCACGCAGCGTTGGATGAGGATCCGGCTACCGTGGGCCGGCCAACCCCACGGACCAACGGCGACGACACAGGATGCTGCACCCAACGGAGGATCAACCGCTGATGAACGCCGAGACCACCGACCGTGCGCTGACCACCGAAGAGGCCGGTGAGCTGCGTGCACGGCTCCGGTCCGAGGGCTGGAGCTCCGACTGCGGCTGGGTGACCGTCGGGGCACGGTCTGCCATCAGCGCCATCCGCGCCACTGGCGGGGAGACGCGCCGCACGATCGCCTACCTCGCAACGCTGCGGTCGATCGACGGCGGCGCGCCGCGCGTGTGGAAGGACGGCGACGTCCCCGCCCCGCCCGAGGCCGACGCCCGCGAGGTGATGATGGCCGACGGCGAGGCCAACGAGTGGCAGTCCGAGACCTTCGAGGCCCCGGCCGCGACCGTGGGCGAGCCGAGCGAGGCCGGCGAGCCCGCAGAGGAGCCCGCCCTCCAGCACTGATCCCCAGCAACGACGATCCCTCGGCTGCGGCTTCGCGCCGCAGCCGACTACGTTGGAGACCATGAACGACACGCCTTCCACGCCGCCCCACGGCGACCGGAGCCTGCGCGGCTTCCTGGTCACGCTGCTGGCGACCTCGGCAGCCCTGATCGTGCTCGCCTTCATCCTCGAGGTCACCCTCGGCGCCGGGTTGCCCTCCTAGCCCTCGCCCCCGAGCGCGCCGAGATCGTGGCGCGCCGGGACGTCGGTGGCCGGCGCCGGGCCCGGGTCGGCGCGCACCCAGGTGCTGCCGCCCCAGTCCTTGGCGCGGTACATGGCCGCATCGGCTGCGTGCAGCAGCGCCGCGGGTGGGTCAGTGACACGCCCCGTGGCCACGCCGACGCTGACACGCAGCGTCCAGGCGCCGTCAGTGAGCACCACCGGTTCGGTCAGCGCAGCCACCAGCCGCGCGGCCAGCGCCTCGGCCTGGGTGGGGCTGATGCCACCGGCGAGCACCATGAACTCGTCGCCGCCGTAGCGCACCAGCAGGTCGCCGCGGCCCACCGCGGTGCGGAAGCGGGCCGCGACCGCAGCGAGCGCCTCGTCACCGGCGTGGTGGCCCAGCGTGTCGTTGATCGTCTTGAACCCGTCGAGGTCGAGCACCAGCACGGCGCGGTCCGTCTGCGCCCGTGGCTCCTCGGACGCCGCCTCGGCCACAGCGGATGCGGGGGCGAACCAGGCGGCCAGCTCGGCGGCGAGCCCGACGCGGTTGGTCAGGCCGGTGACCGGATCGTGGCGGGCCTGGTAGCGCAGCGCAGCGTCGGCGCGTCGCCGCGCCAGCCCGCTGGCCACCAGCGTCGTGGCCGTCTCGAGGAACCGGTGCTCGTCTGCGGAGGCGCCGGCGGGCACGTGGGCGACCACCGTGGAGCGCTCGTCGACGGGCGCGCCGACCTGTGGTTGCTCCGCGTCGAGGTCACGACGCACGCGCTCGCTGCCGCCGGCGGGCGCGACCTGCTCGACGCGCAGCGCTGCCGCGGGCACGACCCGGGCGACCGCCGCCCTCGCGGCGATGACGAGCTCCTGCTCACCCTCGGCGTCCCCGGCGGCGCGCTGCCCCAGGCGCGCCAGCTCATCGGCCTGCTCGGCGCGGCGCGCGAGCGCCAATGCGTCCGCAGCACGGCGATCGTGCAGGATCTTCACCCGGACCAGCACCAGACCGACCAGCGCCGCCCCGCCCAGCAGCGGCATCGTCAACGGGACCGCCTCGGTCGTGGCGGCGATGGTCATGGCCACCGGCCCGGTCAGCAGCGCAACGGTGAAGATCCCCATCCGCACCCA
>PWER01000113.1 GCA_003553565.1 Nitriliruptoria bacterium
CAGAAGCCGCCCCGGCCGTGAACCGGGTGCATCGCGACACACATACCGTCCGATCCGCACCCGATAGCCCGCACCCGACCGCACCGGGTGCGACGTGCAACACGAGGCCGGGGTCAGCGGCCGCGGGGCCGCCGGCGCGGGGTCAGCGGCCGCGGGGCCGCCGGCGCGGGGTCAGCGGCCGCGGGGTCAGCGGCCGCGGGGTCAGCGGGCACGGGGTCAGGCGCCTGGGCGGGTCAGCGCGGCGCGCCCGCCGGTGCCGATGGCTCACCCGCCGCGGTGTCTGGCCGGGGCGCCGCAGGGGCGGTGCGCTCGCCGAGCGCGGTGGCCACCAGCAGCGCGAACAGCACGAACGCCACCATCGCCAGCGCCTGGTGGGCGAGGCTCAGCGGCAGCGGGGCGAGCGCCAGGAGGTTCCAGGTGCCAACGCCGAGCTGCACCAGATACGACCCGATCAGCCAGCGGCCCACGCGGCGCACCGGCGCCGAGCGGGTCACGCCGGTCAGCGTCGTCGCGCCTGCCAGCAGACCGACGCCGAGCACCGCGGCGATCGTGGGGTGCAGCACCCGCACGCGCACCACCCACGGCGCGTCGGGCGAGAAGTCCATGACCATGCCCTCGGCGACGGTGTCCACGGGAGCGAACAGGTCGCCGAGCGCTGCGATCCCGCCGGTGAACACCAGCGCGTAGAACGCCACCGTCGATGCGGCCAGCAGCACGGCCGTGCCGAAGCGGTCGCCGATCCGCCAGCGGCCCGGGGTGGCGGTGCCGGCATAGAGCACGGCCAGCGCGAGGGCAGCCAGCTGGGTGAAGCTGTTGATCAGGTGCAGCGGCAGGATGACCGCGCGCAGCGGGTCGGTGCTCTCGCCGGTCAGGCCGGCCACGACGGTGAACGCGCCCACCAGCGACTGGGCGACGAAGAACACCGCGGCGACCACGACCGCCACGAGCGCGCCGGGGTGCTCGCGGCGCGCCTGGATCGCCCGCACCAGCAGCGCCAGGCCGATCAGGCCCACCACGACGGTCAGCAGCCGATGGCCGAACTCCAGCTGGGTGGCGAACGCCGGATCGATCGGCATGACCTCGCCCTCGCAGGTGGGCCAGCTGGTGCCGCAACCGTCCCCGGAGCCGGTGGCGCGCACCACGGTGCCCTGGAGGTTCAGCACGAACGTGCCCAGCAGCGCGGCCCAGGCCAGCGCGCGAAGGGAGGGGCGGGTCATGGCTCTGCGGTCCGTCCGATTCGGTGGCAGGGCGCCGAGCGCAAGCGTACCGGGCCGTGCCATGCACGACCTCACCGCACCGCGCACAGACAAGCGGGCGCGAGCCGCCCCCGGACCCGCGCGGCGCGCCAGCGCGCGGCATGATGCGGCCATGGCTGACCCGCGAGACGCCCTGGCCGCGCTGCCGCGCATCGACGCGCTGCTGGAGTCAGCGCCAGCGCTGGTCGCCCGCTACGGGCGGGCCTCGACGGTCGCGGCGCTGCGCGGGGCCGTGACCGCCGCGCGCGAGGACCTGCTCGCCGGACGCGCCACGACCGCCCCCGATCCCGCCACGCTGGTGGCCCAGGCCGAGCAGCGCCTGACCGCGCGCCGCCCCCCGCCGCCGCGCGCGGTCCGCAACGCCACCGGTGTGGTGCTGCACACCAACCTGGGTCGCGCTCCCCTGTCAGCCGCCGCGCGCGCTGCCGTGGCCGAGGCGGCCGGCTCGTGCGACGTCGAGCTCGACCTCGACACCGGCGGGCGCGGGCGTCGCGGCGCTCGCCTGGCTCCGCTGCTAGCCGACGCCTGCCGCGCCGAGGACGCCATCGCGGTCAACAACGCCGCCGCCGCGCTGGTGCTGGTGCTGGCGGCGCTGGCCGGGGGCCGGGAGGTGCTGGTCAGCCGCGGCGAGCTGGTGGAGATCGGCGGCTCGTTCCGGCTGCCCGAGATCATGGGCGCGTCGGGCGCGCGCCTGGTCGAGGTCGGCACCACCAACAAGACGCGAGCCTCCGACTACGCCGCCGCTGGCACCGACGTGGCGTTGATCCTCAAGGTCCACCGGTCCAACTTCCGACTCACCGGCTTCACCGAGGAGCCCGACATCGGTGCGCTGGCCGAGGTCGCCCGCGCGCGCGGCGTGCCGCTGGTGCACGACGTCGGATCGGGGCTGCTGGCCGAGACCGGCGAGGCGTGGCTGGGCGACGAGCCGAGCATGGCCGGCGCGCTGGCACACGGCGCCGACCTCGCGCTGTGCTCGGGTGACAAGCTGCTGGGCGGACCGCAGGCGGGGCTGCTGGCCGGGCGCAGCGACCTGGTGCGCACCTGCGACGGGCATCCGATGGCCCGAGCGCTGCGTCTGGACAAGCTGCGCGTGGCGGCGCTGTCGGCCACGCTGCACCAGCACCTCGCCGAGCGGTCCGAGGACGTGCCCGCCTGGGGGATGCTGCGCGCCGACCCGGCGACGCTCAACGCGCGTGCCCGCGCGCTCGCGGCAGCGGCCGGCGGACACGTCGAGGAGGGCACGAGCCTGGTGGGCGGCGGGTCCGCGCCTGATCGCGCGGTCCCGGGTCCGGTGGTGCGCCTCGACGCCGCCCAGCCCGAAGCGGTGGCAGCCCGCCTGCGCCACGCCGAGCCCCCGCTGGTGGTGCGCGTGGCCGACGGCGCGGTGTGGGTCGACCCACGCACCCTGGACCCCGCAGCGGACGAGGCGGTGGCCACCCAGCTCGCCGAGGCCCTGGCACAGGACCCGGCCGCGAGCTCGGCGCCAGGCGCGGGCTCCACACCGGGCTCCACATCCGGGGCGGGCTCCGAGGGGCCTGCGGCAGGCCCCGCCGCCTCGTAGGGGGCGACGGCACGGGGGGCGCGGTCAGCGGGGGCGGTCAGCGCGCCCGCACCGCGAACTGCGGCACGGGGCCGAGCCAGCGCTCGGGCGCGGGCCGGGGGCGCAGGCGCGCCCACTCCACGTCGTGCAGCCGCGACAGCGCCACATCGCGCCAGCCGGCGCGGCGCACGGCCTCGACGAGGACGCTGGGATCGGTGCCGTCGCCCAGCGGCAGCGCCTCCCAGACCGCGGGGTCGTAGGTGCCGTGGTGGGCCGGCCGGCGGCGTTGCACCCACCGCAGGGCGCGCCGTGCCTGCTGCCGCCAGGCCTGGCCGGGCTCGCCACCACCCCAGGCGCCTTCGACCACCAGGAGCTGACCGTGCGGCGCGGCGGCCCGCCAGGCGGTCAGCGCCGCGACCGGGTCCGGCAGGGTCCACAGCAGGTGGCGACACATCACCGCGTCGAACGGTCCAGGCGGCGGCGCATCCGCCACGGCCACGCGGGTGGCGACCCCGAGCTGCGCCGCGCGCGCCTTGCGCACCAGCACGCCCAGCATCGCCGGTGACAGGTCCAGCGCCAGGGTCTCGTGCCCCAGGCTCGCCGCGGGCAGGGTCAGGAATCCCGTGCCCGCCCCGACGTCCAGCACCCGCGCGGGCGGGTCGGGCAGCGCTGCCCGCAGCAGCGCCGTCCAGGCGGCCTCCTCGGCCGGCGACTGGGGCCAGTGGGTGGCGCTGTGGTCGTAGGTCTCGGCGTCGGCGTCCCAGAAGCGCCGCACCTGGTCGATGAGCGCCTCGTCGCCTGCTGGCGCACCCGCTTCGGCACGGTCTCGCCCGTCGTGCGTCGCAGGGTCCATGCCACCCTCCTTCGTGGCGCCACCGGGCCGCGGGCCTCGCGGCACCGGCGTGCCACCACGGAGCCTAGGCTTGCCGGCATGCGAGTGGTGGTGACAGCCGGGCACGTCGATCACGGCAAGTCGGCCCTCGTGCGCGGGCTGACCGGCATGGAGCCCGACCGCTTCGCCGAGGAGCGCGCCCGGGGGCTGACGATCGACCTCGGCTTCGCCTGGACCGATCTGCCCGACGGCACGACCGTGGCGTTCGTCGACGTGCCCGGTCACGAGCGGTTCATCGCCAACATGCTGGCCGGCGCCGGTTCCTGCGAGCTGGCGCTGCTGGTGATCGCCGCCGACGAGGGGTGGATGCCCCAGAGCACCGAGCACCAGGCGATCCTCGACCTGCTGGGGGTTCGCCACGCGGTCGTGGCGCTCACCAAGGTGGACCGCGTCGACGACGAGACCGTCGAGCTGGCCGCCGAGGAGATCCGCGACGCCCTGGCCGACAGCCCGCTTGCCACCGCTCCGATCGTGCCGTGCAGCGCCACCGACGGGACGGGCCTGGCAGAGGTGCGCGGCGCGCTCGCCGGTCTGCTGGCCAGCGCACCGGCCCCTCGCGACGACGAGCGCCCCCGCCTGTGGCTCGACCGCGCGTTCACGGTGCGCGGCGCGGGCACGGTGGTCACCGGCACCCTCGCCGGCGGGTCGCTGCGGGTCGGCGAGGAGGTGGCGGCGCTGCCGCAGGGCGCCGGGGCCACGCGCATCCGCGGCCTGCAGATGCTCGGCGAGCAGGCCGAGGTCGCCCCGCCGGGCAGCCGTGTGGCGGTGAACCTCGTGGGCGTCGACCGCGACGCGGTGGCCCGCGGCGACGCGCTGGTGCGCCCCGGGCAGTGGCAGCCGACCCACGCCGTCGACGTGCGCCTGCGCACGCTGTCCGGCTGGTCGGTGGAGCGCCGCGGGGCCTGGCACGCCCACCTGGGCACCGCCCAGCGCACCGCGCGCGTGCTGCCCACCGCCGCGGGGGCCATCAGCGGCGAGGGCACCGCCCGCCTCGAGCTCGACGGGCCGGTCGTGGCCGCTGCCGGCGACCGGCTCATCCTGCGCGAGGCCGGCGCCTGGGAGACCGTGGCCGGCGGCGAGGTGCTGGACCCCCATCCCCCACCGCGCCCGCGGGGCCGCGCCGCTCGCGAGCAGCGCGGCCAGGAGCTCGCCCGGCGCGCCAGCGCGCTGGCGCGCGACGATGACGCGGCGCTGCTCGCAGCCCACCTCGCCGAGCGTCGCGCCGCCCCCCAGCAGACGACCGCCGGCGACCTGGGGCTCGCCAACCACGCGCCGGCGCGCCTGGCCGAGCCTGCCGGGGCGGTGACCCTGGGCGGCGGCTGGCTCGCCGACCCCACGGCGCTCGACGCCTGGCGCGAGGAGGCCCGCGCGGCGGCCGATCGCGCCCATCGCGAGCGGCCGCTGGCTGCCGCGGCGCCGCGCGATGTCGTCGACCGCGCCGTGCACGCAGCCGGCTGCCCCGAGGGGGCGTTGGGTGCGGTGCGCGAGCGGCTGCTGGCCGAGGGCACGCTCATCGCTGTCGGCAGCGGCGTGGCGCTGCCCGAGCACCGGGTGACGCTGACCGACGAGCAGGACACAGCCCGTGACGCGCTGCTCGCCCGCCTGCGCGCCGCCCCGCTGAGCCCGCCGCGGCTGTCGGAGGCCGCCGCCGAGGCCGGCGCCGACGACGCGCTGGTGGGGCACCTCGTGGAGTCGGGCGTGCTGGTGCGCCTGGCCGACGACGTCGCCGTGCCCGCCGAGGCCGTCGACGACGCCGCGCAGCGCCTGCGCGCGCTGCACGCGCAGGCCGGCCCGTTCACCGCCGCCGCCGCCAAGGACGCGCTGGGCACCACGCGGCGGGTGGCGGTGCCGCTGCTGGAGCTGCTGGACCGCCGCGGGGTGACGCGCCGCGAGGGCGACCAGCGGGTCTGCCCGTGACCGGCGGCGCCGCGCCGCCGGACGGGGAGCCGGCAAGGGCGCTGGACCGGGGCCTGGCAGGCGCGCTGACCTCGTGGCTTGGGCTGCGTCCTGCCACGCACCGCGTCCGCGTGACCCGCGACCTGCCGGTGGTCATGCGTGACGGCGCGGTGCTGCGCGCCGACCGCCACCACCCCGCCGAGGACCCCGCCGCGCCGCTGGTGCTGCTGCGCACCCCCTACGGGCGCGGGCTGCCGTTCCGCGCGCTGTACGGCCAGCTCCTCGCCGAGCGCGGCTACCAGGTAGTGCTGCAGAGCTGTCGCGGCACCGGCGAGTCGCAGGGCCGGTTCGATCCCTTCGTGGAGCGCGCGGACGGCCACGACACCGTCGCCTGGCTGCGACGCCAGCCGTGGTACCCCGGTCGGTTCGCCACCGCGGGCGCGAGCTACCTCGGCGTGACGCAGTGGGCGCTCGCCGACGCTGCGCCGAACGAGCTCGCCGCCATGGTGGTCGTGGCCGCCGCCTCGCAACCGCACGGTGCGGTGCACCCCGGCGGGGCGCTGGCGCTGCACACGTGGCTGACGTGGAGCGCGCGCATGGCCGATCGGGGCGCCTGGGAGCGCGGCGCCGCACACGTGCTCGCCGCCGTGCTGCGCGGTGGGCCGCGCCTGCGCGCCGCGCTGGCCCACCTGCCGCTGGCCGAGGCCGATGCCGTGGCCACCGGCGGCGCGCGCATCCCGTGGTGGCAGGAGTGGTTGGCCGAGCCCGATGCCGACGCGCCGGCCTGGCGCCGTCGTGACGCCTCGGCAGCGGTGCCGCGCACGCGCGCGGCCGTGGCGCTGGTGACCGGATGGGACGACCTGTTCCTGCCCGGCCAGCTCGCCGACTGGGCGGCGCTGCACCGCCGTGACGCGCCCGGCGACGCGGGACCGCATCGCTTGGTCGTCGGCCCTTGGGGTCACGGGGCGGTGGCGCTGATGGCCACCGGTCTGCGCGAGACCGTGGCATGGCTCGACACCCATCTCCAGGGGCGTGCCACCGCGCCGGGCGACGCTCCGGGCGGCGCTCCGGGCGGCGCGCCGGTGCGCTACGCGGTGACCGAGGCAGCCGATCCTGCCGCCGGCGTCCTCGGCCGCTCGCGGGCGGCACTCGCCTCGGACGCCCCGCGGTCGGACGCCCCGCGGGCGGTGGCGCGCCGCGCCCGTTGGCGCGAGACCAACCGCTGGCCACCGCCGGGCGTGCACCGCCAGGCGTGGCACCTGCAGGGCCCACCGGCGCCGGGCACCACCGGTCGGCGCGGCGGCCTCGCCCCACCCACGCCGCTGGTGGGGCCGCCGACCCTGCTGCATGTTGACCCGGCCGACCCGACGCCGACACGCGGAGGCCCGTCGCTGGACGACCCGCGCACCCGCTCGGATCAGGCGGCGGTGGAGCAGCGCGACGACGTGATCACGTTCACCTCACCACCGCTGCAGGCCCCGCTGGAGCTGGCAGGGCCCGTCCGAGCGGTCGTCCACGTGCGTGCCGACCGGCCCAGCGTCGACGTCGTGGCGCGCCTGTGCGACGTGGATCCGACCGGACGCTCGGTGCACGTCTCCGAGGGCATCCGCCGCGTCACCGACGCTCACACCGCGGTCCGCGCCGCCATCGTCGACCTGTGGCCCACCGCCCACCGCGTCGCCGCCGGCCATCGGGTGCGCCTGCAGGTGGCCGGCGCGGCCTTCCCCCGCTACGCGCGCAACCCCGGCACGGGCGAGCCGCATGGGCAGGCCGCTCGGGCGCAGGCGATCACGGTGGCCATCCACCACGACCCCGAGCACCCAAGCCATGTGCTGCTGCCCGTGCAGGCGCTTGCCGCCGCACCGGTGGCGGCCACCGCGAGCGCCGCGGGCGGGCGGTCAGGCGATCTCGGCGATGGCCTCGACCTCGACCGGTGAGCCCAGCGGCAGCGCCGCCACGCCGACGGCGCTGCGCGCGTGCACGCCGGCTGCGCCCAGCACCTCACCGAACAGCTCGCTGGCGCCGTTGGCGACCAGATGCTGGTCGGTGAAGGACGGCTCGCTGGCCACGAAGACGGTGACCTTGACCAGCTGGCGCACGTGGCGCAGCTGCCCCGCCGCGGAGCGCAGGTGGGCGAGCACGTTGAGGGCGCACTGGCGCGCGCACGCCTGACCGGTCTCGAGGTCGATCTCGGCGCCGAGGCGCCCGCGTGCCACGAGCTCGCCCTCGACCACGGCCACCTGCCCGGCGGTGTGCACGACCTCGCCGGTGCGCTGCTGGGGCACGTAGGCCGCGGCTGGGGCGGGCGGATCGGGCAGAGCGAGGCCCAGATGCGCCAGCCGCTCCTCGGGGGTCTCCAACACCACGGCAGTCCACCTCCTGGCAGGGCCGCTCCGACGCCGGAGCGGCCCGTGACCAGCCACGGGTCAGGAGCGGTCGTCGCCCTGCTCGCCGGCCTGGTCGTCGCCCTGATCGTCGCCCGAACCAGTCGAGCCACCCGAGCTCTCCGCACCAGTCGAGCCACCCGAGCTGCCGGTGCTGCGTCCGGCGCCACCGGCCTGTCCGATGCCGCTGTCCTCGCCGGTCATGGTGCCCGGAGTGGACACATCGGGGATCGGCGGTGGCTTCTCGCCGGCGGCGATGCGCTCGGCGTAGCCCTCGAAGGCGCTGCGGAAGGGGCCGAGCAGCTCGATCGGGATGGGGAAGATCAGCGTGGAGTTCTGGTGACCGGCCACATCCACCATCGTCTGGAGCATGCGCAGCTGGTAGGCGATCGGGTGCTGGGCGATGACCGTGGCCGCCTCGGAGAGCTTGGCGGCGGCCTGGAACTCGCCCTCGGCGTTGATGATGCGGGCGCGGCGGTCGCGCTCGGCCTCGGCCTGGCGGGCCATGGCGCGCTGGATGTCGCTGCCCAGCACCACATCGCGGATCTCGACCAGACGCACCTTGACGCCCCACGGCTCGGTGAGCTCGTCGACGATCTGCTGCACCTGCGCGTTGAGCCGCTCGCGCTCGCTGAGCAGCTCGTCGAGCTCGGCGGTGCCGCACACGCTGCGCAGCGTCGTCTGGCAGACCTGGCTGGTGGCGAACAGGTAGTTCTGCACCTGCACCGTGGCCCGGATCGCGTCGATCACGCGGAAGTAGACCACCGCGTCGACCCGCACGGTCACGTTGTCGCGGGTGATGACGTCCTGCTGGGGGACGTTCATCGTCACCTCTTGCAGGTTGACCTTCTCGAGGTTGTCCACCAGCGGGATGATCAAGCGCGGCCCCGGCTCCTTGGGTCCACCCAGGACCCGGCCGAGACGGAACACCACGCCATGCTCGTACTGCTTGATGATGCGGATCGCGGACGCCAGCAGCGCCACGATCAGGGCGAGCAGCGCGATCACGAACAGGTTGAGGCCGTTGTCGAAGATGGCGTCCATCCTCTGGCTCCTAGCGTCGACGCCGAACCCGCAGCCTACCCTGCGTCACCCGTCTGGGAAGGGCGGATCGTCGGGTTGGCACCCCGCACGGCGGGCCACGGTGCGCCTCACCGCGAGTGAGCGCCCTCATCGTCGCTGGCAATCGGGTCGGCGGCCCGCTCGCCGTCCTGCGTGACCGGCTGGACCTCCAGGGTCAGGCGGTCGTCGATGCCCACGACGGTGACGTGGCTGCCGGTGCGCAGCCGTCCGGCGTCCTCGGGCGCCCGGGCGCGCCACAGCTGCCCGCCGGCGAAGACGTGCCCCTCGGGGTTGAGCATGGAGCGCACCACCGCGGTCTGGCCGATCAGCCGCCCCGCCTCGCTGCCCGCCTGCTGGCCCTGGGCGCGCAGCACCGCGGTCATGATGCCCACGAAGAACACCACGGCGAAGGCCACCAGCACCACCAGCACCCAGGTGGCGGGGCTGACCAGGTCGGGGCCGGGAAACAGCAGCCAGCTCCCGACCGCCAGCGACCCCGTTCCTCCCAGGGTGACCCATCCGAACCCGCCGACCGCCAGGTCCACCGCCAGCAGCGCGACCCCGAGCAGCACCAGCACCAGACCGAGCCAGCTCACCGGCAGCAGCCACAGCCCCCAGGCGGCCACGGCCAGCAGCCCGACCCCCGACACGCCGGCCACGCCGAAGCCGGGCTGGAACCACTCGAAGGCCAGCGCCAGCAGGCCGCCGAGCAGCAGCAGGTAGGTGAGGTTGGCGTCGGTGAGGGCCTGGCCGACCTGGCCGAGCAGGCCGAGGTTGGCGAAGCGCACCTGCGTCTCGCCGGCGGGCAGCTCGAGGGTCACCGAGGCGCTGGTCGCCTCGGGCGCCTCGACGTCGGCGTCCGAGGGCGCGGCGTCCGGTGCCGCCAGCGCGGCGGGATCCAGCAGCGTCGCCTCGAGGCCGTCGAGCTGATCGAGCAGGTCGGGCACCTCGGGCGCGGTGACGTCGAGCACGCCGGCGTCGACCAGGTCGGGGGCGGCCACGACGTCCACGTCCGCTGGCGCGAGCCCCTGCGGCAGGTCGGCGTCCTCGGGCAGCGCAGGCTCCCCTGCTGGGGCGGGGGCCAGGCCGCGGGCCGGCGGCGCCGCGTCGGGGTCGGCGCCCAGGCGCTCGGCGAGCAGCGCGTCGCGCCCGTGCCAGGCGGCGGCGCGGTGCAGGCGGGCGGCGTCGGCCTCGGGGTCGCTGCGGCCAGCGGTGGCCGCACCCACGTCGGCAGGGGCCACGGGGCCGAGCAGCGTCGCCGGTGCCGCCGCACGCACGTGGGCGGCCTCGAGCAGCGCCAGGCCGCCGCCCGCCAGCTGCGCCCCCGGGCCGCCGACGAAGGCGACCACCGGCACGGGGCTGGCGGCCACGTCACGCGCCAGCGCGTCCACGTCGACGTCCAGCGCCCCGCGCGAGTCCAGCTGCAGCACGAGCACGTCGATCTCGCCCCGGTCGGCCTCGTCGAGCGCCCCGCGCAGGTGTGCGGCCAGCGTGCGGTCCAGGATCCCCTCGAGAGCGACCACCTCGACATGGGGTGTCGCGTCCTGCTGCTCGGGGGTCTCCTGCCCGGCCAGCGCCCCGGCGGCGACCGCGGGCAGCGTCAGCGCGGCCACCAGCAGCACCAGGACCAGGCGCCGGACGGGACGAGGGTCGATGCGCCGGGCAGTGGGCAACATGGCGGACAGTCTAAGCGGGGTCGTGTCCCTGCCACGCCACCCGTCCAGAGCGGGGCCGCGTCCCTGCCACGCCACCGAACCACGAGGACCCTGACCGTGACCCTCCCGACGATGCTCGATCACCGCCTGCTGGTGGTCACCGGCAAGGGCGGGGTCGGCAAGTCGACGACCGCGGCGGCGCTGGCGCTGGCCGGTGCACGCACCGGTCGCCGCACCGCGCTGGTCGAGGTCGAGGGCCGCCAGACGTTCCCGTCGCTGTTCGACACCCCGGCGTGGGACTTCGAGGAGCGGGAGGTGCGCCCCGGCCTGTTCGGCGTGTCGATCGACGCCGAGGACAGCCTGCAGGAGTACCTGGAGCTGTTCTATGGCGCCAAGCGCCTGTCGCGGTTCGTTGTGGGCTCGACCGCGGTGGAGTTCGCCACCACCGCCGCGCCCGGCATCAAGGACGTCCTGCTGATCGGCAAGGTCAAGGAGATGGAGCGCCGACGCGACGCCGACGGCCGCTTCACCTACGACCTGATCGTGCTCGACGCGCCACCGACGGGTCGCATCGTGGGCTTCCTGAGCGCCCCCGAGGCCACCGTCGAGCTGGTCAACATGGGGCCGATCCGCCAGCAGGCCCGCAGCGTGGTGGACATGATCACCGACCAGGCCCGCACCCTGGCGGTGCCAGTGACCGTGCTGGAGGACCTGCCGGTCACCGAGACGCTGGAGGGAGCGGCGGCGCTGCGCGAGCTCGGCGTGGCGCTTGGCCCCGTGGTGGTCAACCGCGTGCTGCCCACGCGGTTGGACGCCGCAGCGCAGGCGCGGCTGCAGGACGGGCTGACCCCGCAGGCGATCGCTCGTCGCGCCACCGACGCGGGCGCCCCGCTGGAGGCGCAGGGCGCCGAGGCGCTGCTGGCGCAGGCCGAGGCCGAGGCCGCGCGCGTGGCGCTTCAGGTCGAGCTGCGCGAGCGGCTGCGCGCCGATCTCGACGCGCCCCTGCTGGAGCTCCCCGAGCACTACGCCGAGTCGTTCGGTCCAGCCGAGATCAGCGCGCTGGCGGGCACGATCGAGGAGCTGGTGCGATGAGCGCGATCGGAGGCGATCCCCTCGCCCGCTGGCGCGACGGTGACCTGTCGGAGGTCGTGGCACAGGCCTCCATCATCGTGTGCACCGGCGCCGGTGGGGTGGGCAAGACGACGCTGGCCGCCACCCTCGCCCTGGGCGCGGCGGCGCGAGGGCGCAAGACCGTCGTGCTGACCATCGATCCGGCCCGGCGCCTGGCGCAGTCGCTGGGGTTGACGGCGATGACCGAGGAGGCCAGCCCCGTGCCCGGCGTCGAGGGCCTCGACGCGATGATGCTCGACATGAAGCGGACCTTCGACGCGCTGGTCGACCGCCACGCCCCCGAACCCGAGCGCGCCGAGCGCATCAAGTCCAACCGCTTCTATCAGCAGCTCACCAGCTCCCTGGCCGGCACCCAGGAGTACATGGCCATGGAGAAGCTCTACGAGCTGCACGAGCGCGGCGACTACGACTGCATCGTCATCGACACGCCGCCCACGCGCAGCGCGCTGGACTTCCTGGACGCGCCCAAGCGGCTCACCGACTTCCTCGAGGGCCGCTTCCTGCGGCTGTTCCTCGGGACCGGCATGCGCGCCAGCAAGCAGGTGGGCCGTGCCGTCGGCTGGGGCTCGGGGATCTTCATGCGCGCCGCCAGCCGCATCACCGGCGCCGGTGTCCTGGAGGACCTCGGCGAGTTCTTCCAGTCCTTCGAGGGCATGTACGAGGGGTTCAAGGCGCGCGCCAGCGAGGTGTACCGCCTGCTGGCCAGCCCCGGCTCGGCGTTCGTGGTGGTTGCCAGCCCCGAGCCGCCGGCGCTGCGCGAGGCCCGCTACTTCCTGCACCGCCTGGAGCAGGACGGCATGCCCACCGCCGGGCTGGTGGTCAACCGGCTCACGCCACCGCCACCGCCGTCGTTGGCGGCGCTGACCACCCAGCAGGCACGGGAGGCCGCCGCCTCCCTGGCTGATGGCGACGACGACGATCGGGCCGTGGCGGCGCTGCTGCGGCTGCACGCCGACCGCGCCGAGCTGACCGTGCGCGAGCGGCGCGCGGTGGCGGCCGCGCTGCAGGGGACCACACCCCGCCGGGTCGTGGAGGTGCCGCGGCTGCGCCCGGAGGTGCACGACGTCGAGGCGCTGCGCGAGGTGGGCACGCACGTGCACGGCACCGCCGATGCGGACGCCGCGGCAGAGGTGTGAGCGTGGCGCCACCGGTGCAGCAGCCACGAGCCGGGGTCGCGGCGGCGAGCCCGCCCCCTCGCCCTTGCCCTATCGTCGGAGGCGCGCCATCCGACTGGCCGACTGACGCTGGCTACCCTAGGCGCACCGAGCCTTCGTCAGCATGACGAGCCGAGACACTGTGTCCGCATCTGCTGCCCGCACCAGACCGCGACGTCGCCGAGGACGCCGCGTCCTCATCCTGTTGGGCATCCCGCTGCTGGCCGTGGCGGCCGCGCTGCTGCTGGCAGCCACGTTCGCTCCGACCGCCGCGCTCGCCAACTGGGGGGTTCGCGCGGTCTCGGAGCACCTGATGGGCTTCGAGCCGCTGCCCGACGACCTGCGCGAGCTGGCGGTGCGCAGCAAGATCACCGACCGCCACGGCGAGCAGATCGCGCTGGTGCGCGACGAGAACCGCATCCTCGTGGAGCTCGACGACGTGCCCGATGTGGTCGGCGAGGCGGTCGTTGCCACCGAGGACCGCGAGTTCCACGAGCACGAGGGGGTCAACTGGAGCGCGATCGCTCGGGCCGGCTGGGACAACGTGCAGGCGGGCGGCATCCCCGCCGGCGCCTCCACCATCACCCAGCAGCTGGTCAAGAACACGGTCATCACCGAGGGCGACGAGGTCGCCGAGCAGACGCTGCGCCGCAAGATCCAGGAGGCCGCCTACGCCGTGCAGCTCGAGGAGCGCATGGCCAAGGACGACATCCTCGAGCAGTACCTCAACACCGCGTACTTCGGCAACGGCGTCTACGGGGTGGGCACCGCCGCCGAGTTCTACTGGGCTACCGACGTCAGCGAGCTGGAGGCCGAGCACGCCGCGCTGCTCGCGGGGATGCTCCGCGCCCCCGAGCACAACAACCCGATCACCAACGAGGACGCGGCCCTGCAGCGACGGTCGGTGGTGCTGGCGCAGATGGCCGAGGAGGACTACCTCGACGAGGAGGAGGCCCGCGAGCTCGCCGACCGTGATCTCGACCTCGAGGTGCAGGAGACCCCTGCGGGCGCGGGCAGCGGCGACATGATCGTCGACCTCGCCATCGAGGTCCTCGAGGGCGAGGGCGCGCTGGGCAACCCCCCCGAGGAGCGCTTCAACACGCTTGCCACCGGTGGGCTCGAGGTGCGCCTGACCATCGACCAGGAGGTCCAGGAGCTCGCCGAGGAGACCATCGCCGAGCATCTGGTCGAGGACGACACGCCCCACGGCGCGCTGTCGGCGGTGGACTCGCGCACCGGCGAGGTCTACGCCGCCGCCCACGGGCCGCACGACTACGAGGACTTCCGCGACGACTTCGGCAGCCCGGTGGCCGCCGAGCACCTCGGCAACGAGGGGCGCCAGACCGGGTCGACCTTCAAGGCGCTCGGGCTGGCCGCCGCCCTGGAGCAGGGCCTCCCGCCGACCCTCGAGCTCGACACCGCTACGCAGTACACCGCCGAGGACCAGTGCGTCCAGGCCGGGTCGGACGAGTGGACCGTCGGCAACTTCGCCGGCGCGGCCGGCGGCGAGCTCGACATGTTCGAGGCCACCACGATCTCGAGCAACACCTACTTCGTCGAGCTGCTCGACCAGCACCTGGGCATCGAGCCGCTGCGCGACGTCAGCGACCGCCTGGGGCTGCGGCGCGGCCCAGGCTGTGCGGCGGTGCTCGGCTCGGACTCGCAGGGCGTCATGGAGATGGCCGCGGCCTTTGCCACCTTCGCCAACGAGGGTCGGCGCTGCGATCCCCACGTGGTCGCCGAGGTCCGCGACCGCAACGGCGACGTCCTCGTCGACAACACCGAGGGCGAGTGCAGCGACCGGCTCGACGCCGACGTGGCCAACCAGGTCACCGAGCTGCTGCGCGGCCCCGTCGACGAGGGCACCGCCGCGCCCACCGCCCAGATCGGCCGTCCCGCCGCCGGCAAGACCGGCACCACCGACCAGTTCGGCGACGCCTGGTTCGTGGGCTACGTCCCCCAGCTGTCGGCAGCGATGTGGATGGGTGAGGTGCGTCGCGACGACCAGGGCGAGATCGTGTCGCTGTCCCACCCCGACTGCCCTGGCGGGGTGACCGGCGGGTGCGTGCCCACCACCGCGTGGGCGTCGTTCATGGGCCAGGCGGTCGACCTGCTCGACCTCGAGGCGCAGGACTTCCCGGAGCCACCGGAGCTGCCCGAGACCGAGGTCCCCTCGGTGGTCGGCGAGGACGAGGACGATGCCGTCGAGATCCTCGACGAGGCCGCATTCGAGTCGGACACCGAGACCGTCGAGGACTGGCGCCCCGCCGGCGAGGTCATCGATCAGAGCCCCGAGGGCGGGACCGAGGCCTACGAGGGCTCGGTGGTCGACCTCACCGTCTCCGACGGCACCGGCGCGGAGCCCGGCCTGCCCGACCTGACAGGCCTGAGCGAGAACGCGGCGCTGGATGTGCTCCAGGAGTTCGTCGACGACGTCGGCGTCGAGGTGTCGGTGCAAACGCGTGGGGTCCCGGCCGCCTTCGAGGGCCAGATCGGCGAGGTGACCGGGCAGAGCCCGGGGGCCGGCACCCTGATGGACGACGGCGATCAGGTGGTGCTGGACATCGGCGAGCCCGCCGAGCAGTTCGCCCCTGACACGCTGCGCGACTTCTTCGGCGACGACCCGCCGGGCGAGCTCGAGGACCTGTTCGATGAGGTGTTCGGCGACGACGAAGCCGACGAGCCCTCCGAGGACGACGACGCCGACGCCGGCGAGCCCGACGAGGACGCCGACGCCGACGACGGCAACGGCGAGCCTCCCGAGGACGACGCCGGCGACGACGCTGACGCCAACGACAACGGCAACAACGCCAACGACAACGGCAACAACGCCAACGACAACGGAGACAACGAAGACAACGGCAACGACGACGGCACGAACGGCGCCAACGCCAACGGCAACGGCGGCGAGGGCGGCGAGGGCGACGAGGACGAGGAAGCAGAGGAAGAGGGGGAAGAGGGGGACGACGCGGACGACGAGGAGGAGTGAGCCGGCGCACGGGCCCGGCGCTGACCGGCGCGGCGACCGTCACGGCCCTCGCCGGCGCGGTCGCAGCAGGTTGGGCGCTGCGTGTGGAGCCGCGCTGGCCGACTCTTCGCCACGTCACCGTCCCCGCGCTCGCACGCTCGGCGCGCGCGCCGCTGCGGGTGCTGCACGTGTCGGACCTGCACCTCGGGGATGCTGACGATCACCTCGTCGCCTTCGTGCGTGCCGCGCTCGACCAGGCACCCGACCTCGTGGTGGTCACCGGCGACCTGCTCGGTGGGCCGGAGGGCATCGAGCCGGCGCTGGCCGCGCTCGCACACGGTGGGGACGCACCGCGGCTGGCGGTGCTGGGATCCAACGACCGCTACGGGCCGACGCCGGCGAACCCGCTGCGCTACTTGCTGCCCAAGCGCGAGCGGGTGCTCGGCGAGCCGCTGGAGGTCGCCCGCCTCGTGCGTGGGCTCACCGATCGAGGCTGGCTGGTGCTGGAGAACACGCGCACCAGCGTGGAGACCGTCGCCGGCCCGGTGACGGTGACCGCGCTTGGCGATCCGCACATCGACCGCGACCGTCCCGAGCGCCTGCCAGCGCACCCGGGCGGCACGCTCGCCGACGGCAGCGACCCGAACGCCGCGGTGCTGCACCTCGGGCTGGTGCACGCGCCCTACCGCCGCGCCCTCGATGCGCTGGCGGCTGATGGCGTCGCGCTGGCCCTGTGCGGTCACACCCATGGCGGTCAGGTGCGCGTGCCGGGCGTCGGGGCCCTGACGACCAACTGCGATCTGCCGCGTCGCCAGGCCCGCGGGCTGTCGCGGCACGGCGCGCAGGGTCCGTGGCTGCACGTCTCGGCTGGGCTCGGCGTGTCCGCGTCCGGTCCCATGCGCTTCGCCTGCCGGCCGGAGGCGACGCTGCTCGAGGTGGTGCCACCATGCGACGGCAGGACGCGCGGCGATTGAGGGGGCCGCGGCGCGCGCCTACACTCGCTCGAGCACAGCGCTGCCGTTGTGCGCCTCGGGATGTAGCG
Source organism: Nitriliruptoria bacterium (assembly GCA_003553565.1). GTDB lineage: Bacteria > Actinomycetota > Nitriliruptoria > Euzebyales > Egibacteraceae > PUKE01. Next base: position 16,981 of record PWER01000113.1, read on the forward strand.
CAGCTTGGTTAGCGCGCCACGTTCGGGACGTGGAGGTCCCCGGTTCAAATCCGGGCATCCCGACCACCAGACGCGGCCCCGCCGATGCCGGCGGGGCCGTTGCACGTCAGACTCCCTGCTCATGCACCTCACCGACTTCCAACGCCAGATGGCCGACCTCTACGGCGAGCGCGATGCCAGCCGCGGGCTGGCGCGGACCTTCGCCTGGTTCGTCGAGGAGTGCGGCGAGCTCAGCCGGGCGCTGTTCCGCGGCGACCAGGAGGACCGCGAGCGCGAGATCGCCGACGTGCTCGCCTGGCTCGCCTCCCTGGCCGAGCAGGCCGACGTCGACCTCGCCTCGGCCGCCGCCCGCTACGCCGGTGGCTGCCCGCGCTGCGCGGCGACGCCGTGCGCCTGCGCGCTGGACCGCTGAAGCGCAGGAGCCGACATGACCGCGACCTATCGACGTCTCACCCACGCCGACCTGCCCGATGCGGTCGAGCGCGCCGTGGCGGCCTTCGGCACGCCCCGCGGCGAGGAGACGGTGGCCCAGCGGCTGCGCGAGCGCGTCGAGCAGGGCGCGCTGGTGGGCCTCGAGGAGGCCGGCCGCGTGACCGCGCACGGAGCGGTGTGGCCAGCCGACCACTGGATCGGCGGTCGGCGCGTGCCCTGCCAGCACGTGGCCAGCGTCGCCGTGGCCCCCGAGGACCGTGGACGCGGGGCGGGCACTGCCCTGACGCGCCACATCCTCGACGAGGGCGTGCGCGAGGGCCTCGGGCTGTCGCTGCTGTTCCCGGCGCTGGACGGCCTGTATCGGTCGCTTGGCTGGGAGCAGGCGGGGACGATGGCCTGGTGGCGGCTGGTGTGCCGCTCGGCTCGCGTGGCGGGGCCCGCACTGCGTCGGCTCGACCTCGAGGCGGCCGAGGATCGCGCGGCGGTGCGCGCCTGCCACGCGCGGTACGCGGCCGGCCAGCCCTGCCTCGAGGACCGGGACGACGCCACCTGGGCGCGCCTGGAGGACGCCCGGTTCGCCTGGGGTCACCCCGTGCAGGGCGGCGCTGGCGGCGAGCTCGACGCCTACGTGCTCGTGGATCACGAGACGATCCCCGACGACTGGCGCTATCGGCTGCGCGTGCGCGACTGGGCCGCGACCTCGCCCGAGGGGCTGCGTGCGCTGGTGGCGTTCGTGGGCGGCCACGGCACCACCGCCGCCGATGCGGTGCTGCGCGGCCCGATCCCCCATCCGTGGTCGCTGGTGCTGCCCGAGCAGGACCTCGAGCTGACCGCGCACTTCCACTGGATGGCACGCGGGCTGGACCTGCCGGCAGCGGTCGGCGCGCGCGGGTTCCCGCCCGCGGTCCGCGCCACGGTGCGCCTCGCCGTCGACGATCCGCAGCTGCCAGCGGCACGCGGACCGTGGGAGCTGCGCGTGGCCGACGGCCGTGGCGAGCTCGCGCCGCTGGCCATCGACGCGGGCGAGGCCGAGGTCCACCTCGACGCGACAGCGGTCGGGCCGCTGCTGACCGGGCACCGCAGCGCCGAGGAGCTGGTGCTGGCCGGCCGCGCCTCGGGCGATGCGGCGGCACTGGCTGCGCTGACCGCTGCCTGCGCCGGACCGCAGCCGACGCTGGCCGACTTCTTCTGACGGCTCCGCGGGCGGCAGGGCACCTGCGGCTCGCTAGGCGATGCCGCGGCGGATGAGCTCCTCGGCGATCTGCACGGTGTTGAGCGCCGCGCCCTTGCGCAGGTTGTCACCCACGACCCAGAAGTTGACGGCGTGGTCGTCGACGAGGTCCATGCGGATGCGCCCGACGGCGACCTCGTCCCTGCCGGCGTAGGCCAGCGGGGTCGGCGCCTCCTCCACCACCACGCCGGGGAAGCCCTCGATGGCGCTGATGGTCTCGGCCAGCGAGGGCACCTCGTCGACGAGCACCGCGCGGACCGCGATCGCGTGGCCGACCACCACCGGCACGCGCACGCACGTCGGCGCGACCGCGAGCTGGGGCAGGCCGAGGATCTTGCGGGACTCGTTGACGAGCTTGCGCTCCTCCTCGGTGTAGCCCTCGGCGTCGGCGGGGCCGAGCAGCGGCACGGCGTTGAAGGCGAGCACGTCGGTGTGCACGTCGGGCTGGGGAGCCTTGGCGCGCAGCGCACCGCCGTCGTCGCGCAGCCCCTCGGGGTCGCCGACGAGGGCCTCGGTCTGGGCGACCAGCTCGTCGATGCCTGGCTGCCCGGCGCCGCCGGCGGCCTGATAGCTGGTGGCGGTGTAGCCCACGAGGCCGAACCGGTCGTGCAGCGCCTTCAGCGGCAGCATCGCGGTCATCGTCGTGCAGTTGGGGTTGGCGACGATGCCCCCGCTGGTGCGCAGCGACTCGAGCGCGTCGGGGTTGACCTCGGTGACCACCAGCGGCACGTCGTCGGCGAGCCGGAACGCCGAGGAGTTGTCCACGACCTTGGCGCCGGCGGCGACCGCACGGGGCGCGTGCTCCTTGGACACTCCGCCACCCGCCGAGAACAGCGCGACGTCGACGCCGTCGAACACGTCCTCCTCGGCGACGTCGCGGACCACGACCGGCGCGCCGCCCACCTCCAGCGTCGTGCCTGCCGAGCGGGACGAGGCCACCAGCCGGACCTCGTCGACGGGCAGGTCGCGCTCGGTCACGAGCTCGCGCATCACCCGCCCGACCGCGCCGGTCGCGCCGACGATCGCCAGTGTGCGGCCGTCTCCGTGGTGGCTCATGAGGTCACCTCGCGTGCGTCGGTGGTGTCGGAGGCGCCCAGGCCGAAGCGCTCGTGTACCGCCTGGACGGCGGCGGGCACGTCAGCCTCGCGCACCACCACCGAGATCCGGATGGTGGAGGTCGAGATCATCTCGATGTTGACGCCGGCCTCGGCCAGCGCCTCGAACATGCCCGAGGCCACCCCGGGGTGGGTCTTCATGCCGGCGCCGACGAGGCTGACCTTGCCGATGTCGTCGTCCATGACCACCTCCCCGAAGCCCAGCTCGGTGGCCAGCGCCTGGATGCGGCGCATCGCCGCGTTGCCGTCGGCCTTGGGCACGGTGAAGGAGATGTCGGTGGTGCCATCGGCCGAGACGTTCTGCACGATCATGTCGACGTTGATGGCCTCGTCGGCGAGATCGGTGAAGATCCGCGACGCCACGCCGGGCTGGTCGGCGACGCCGCGCACCACGACCTTGGCCTCGCCGGTGTCGTGGGCGACGCCGGAGACGATCGCCTGCTCCATGTGGTCCTCCTCGGGCACGACGAGGGTGCCATCAGCCCACGAGAACGAGCTGCGCACGTGGACCGGCACCCGGTGGTTGCGGGCGTACTCGACGCTGCGGACCTGCAGGACCTTGGCGCCGGAGGCGGCCAGCTCGAGCATCTCCTCGTGGCTGACCGTGTCCTGCTTGCGCGCGGTGGGGCAGATGCGCGGGTCCGCGGTGTAGACGCCATCGACGTCGGTGTAGATCTCGCACACGTCGGCGTCCAGCGCCGCCGCCAGCGCGACCGCGGTCGTGTCCGAGCCGCCCCGCCCGAGCGTGGTCACGTCCTTCGAGTCGCGCGACACGCCCTGGAAGCCCGCCACGATCACGATGTGCCCACCGCCGAGCGCCTCCTGGATGCGACCTGGGGTGATGTCGATGATCCGGGCCTTGCCGTGGACGGCGTCGGTGATGATGCCGGCCTGGCTGCCAGTGAAGCTGCGCGCGGTGTGGCCCTCCTCGTGGATGGCCATCGCCAGCAGCGCCATCGAGATGCGCTCGCCGGCGGTGAGCAGCATGTCGAGCTCGCGCCCAGGGGGCTCGGGGGCGATGTCGTGAGCCTGGTTGATCAGCTGGTCGGTGGACTTGCCCATCGCCGAGACCACCACGACCACGTCGTTGCCCTCGCGGCGCGCCTTCGCGGCGCGCGCAGCCACGGACTTGACCCGGTCGGTGTCGGCGACGGACGAGCCGCCATACTTCTGAACGACGATCACCGGCTGCTCCCCGAGACGAGATCGAACCGCGCAGCATGGTAGCGGGCCGGGCGCGGACCGGGAGCGCTACAGCTGTGTCCGACCGGCGAAGGCGCGGCCGAGGGTGACCTCGTCGGCGTACTCGAGGTCGCCGCCGACCGGCAGGCCCGCGGCCAGCCGCGTGAGCTGCACGCCGAGCGGCTGGAGCTGGCGCGACAGGTAGCTGGCGGTCGCCTCGCCCTCGATGGAGGTGTTGGTGGCGATGACGACCTCGGTGATGGTGCCGTCGGACAGCCGCGTCAGCAGCTCCTTGACCCGCAGCTGGTCGGGGCCCACCCCGTCCAACGGGCTGATCGCCCCACCGAGGACGTGGTAGCGGCCGCGGAACTCGCCGGTGCGCTCGATGGCCACCACGTCGCGGGGCTCCTCGACCACGCACAGCACCTGGCTGGTGCGACGCTCGTCGCGGCACACGCGGCAGCGCGGCCCCTCGGAGACGTTGAAGCACACCTCGCAGAACCGCACGCGCTCCTTGACGTTGGTGATCGCGTCGGCGAGCCGGCGCGCGTCAGCGGTGTCCACCGTCAGCAGGTGGAACGCCAGGCGCTGGGCGCTCTTGGGGCCGATGCCCGGCAGCCGGCCAAGCTCGGTGATGAGGTCCTGGATGGGACCTTCGTAGTCCATCGGGTGGGGTGTCCTGACGGGTGCGGGCTAGAGCATCCCCGGCGGCAGGCCGAGGCCGCCGGCGAGGTCGCCCATCCGCTCCTCCTCGAGGTCCTTGGCAGCGCGCAGCGCCTCGCTCACCGCGGCGGTGACGAGGTCCTGGAGCATCTCGATGTCCTCGGGGTCCACCACCTCGGGCGAGAGCTCGACGCGCTTGATCTCACCGTTGCCGGTCGCGGTGGCGGTGACGGTGCCACCGCCCGCGGTGCCGGTGACCTCCTCGGCCGCGAGCTCCTCCTGGGCCTTTGCCATCTTGCGCTGCAGCGCCTGGGCTTGGCGCATCATCTGGTTCATGGTGGGCCTCGGCGGTCGGGGACCGGGGGGATACCAGCGTACTGCGGTGCGCGGTCGCGCTGGCCGGGGTGGGCGCTACCCGTCACCGCGGGAGGCGTCGACGTCGACGACCGACGCGCCGAGCTCGCGCTGCACGGTGGCCACGGCCTCGTCATGGGTGATGGCCGAGGGCTCCTCGCCCTCGGCTTCGGCGGCCTCGCGCTCGGCGGCGGCCTGCTCGGGGTCGGCCTGGGCAGGCGCGGGCGCTGAAGCAGGAGGGGGCGTGGAGGCGGGCGCGGGCGCCGAGGCAGGCGCGTCGGCGGGCACTGCCTCGGGGGTGGTCTGGCTGTCGTGATCGGTGACGCTGGCGGGCGGTGGCACGTCCTCGCGTGCCACGTCGGAGCGCGCGGAGCCCTGCGGCGACCCGGTCGCCGGCGGCGCCGCTGGCGCAGCGGGCGCAGCCGCGCTGCCGCTGCCGCCCGCGGCGGGGCGGGGCGCGGCGGCATCGGAGACCTGCGGGTGGAGGCGCAGCCGCTGCCCCAGCACCTCCTCGACCGCGGCGGCGGCGACCTGCTGGACGCCCTCGTCCTTGAGCTGCTCGGCGTGGAAGGACTTCTCCGTGGGGAACTGGACGGTCAGGACCTGGCCCTCGAGCGCGGCGGGTGCGCCCTCGCAGACGAAGGCGTGGACGCGGGGCTTGCGCCGACGCTTGATGGTCTCGAGCACCGCCGGCCACTGCGCCTGGGCGCGGGCGAGGTCGAGGTGGCCGCCAGCTGGCGCGGGCTCGGGCTCGGCGGCCGGCGCGAGCATCGGCTCCGGCTCGGGCTCCGGCGCAGGCTCCGGCTCGGGCTCGGGAGCAGGCTCGGGCTCCGGCGCAGGCTCCGGCGCAGGCTCCGGCTCGGGCTCCGGCTTGGGCTCGGGAGCAGGCTCGGGCTCCGGTGTCGGCTCGGGAGCAGGCTCGGGCTCCGGCTTGGGCTCGGGCTGCGGTGTCGGCGCGGGCGCAGAGGGTGGGCCCGCGGCGAGGCCCTGCTCGAGGCGCTCCACGCGGCTGGCCAGCGCCGAGGCGTCGCCGTCGGTCTCGGGCAGGGCGGCCTTGAGCAGCGCGAGCTCGAGAGGCAGGCGGGTGCTGCCACGGCGCATGCGGGGCTGGGCCTCGGACAGCAGCTCCAGGGTCCGCAGCAGCTGGGCGCGGCCCAGCCGCTGTGCCTGGGCCTGCAGCTCGGCGAGCTGCTCGGGGGTGGCCTCCACGAGGCCAGCCTCAGGAGCGGCTTGCAGCAGCAGCAGGCGCCGCAGGTGCTCGATGGCGTCCTTGGCGAACTGGCGCAGGTCGACGCCCTCGTCGGCAAGACGCCCCACGAGCGTGCACACCGCTCCGGCGTCGCCGGCGGCAAGCGCTCGGACGGCCTCGGCCAGGGTGTCGGCGTCCACCGCGCCGAGCACCTCGGCGGCGGCATCGGCGGTCACGGTGTCGCCGGTGAAGGCGCGCACCTGGTCGAGCACGCTGAGCGTGTCCCGCACGCTGCCGTCGCCGGCGCGCACGATCAGCTCACGGGCGGTGGGCTCGAGGTCGATGCCCTCGCGCTCGGCGAGGTCCTGCACATGCGCGTCGAGATCGCCGGCTGCGACCCGGCGGAAGTCCATCCGCTGGGTGCGCGAGTGGATGGTGTCCAGCACCTTGTGCGGCTCGGTGGTGGCGAACACGAACTGGACGTGGCCAGGCGGCTCCTCGACCGTCTTGAGGAAGGCGTTCCAGCCCTCCTTGGACAGCATGTGGCACTCGTCGACGATGTAGACCTTCGCGCGGGCCACCGCCGGCGCGAAGGCGATGCGGTCCCGCAGGTCACGCACGTCGTCGACGCCGCCGTGGCTGGCCGCGTCGATCTCGATCACGTCGACGTGGCTGCCGGCGGTGATGTCGCGGCAGGACTGGCAGACCTCGCAGGGGGTGGCTGTGGGCCCCTCGGCGCAGTTGATGGCCTTGGCCAGGATCCGCGCCGTCGAGGTCTTGCCTGTCCCCCGAGGCCCGGTGAACAGGTACGCGTGCGCCACGCGCCCCTCGGCGACCGCGCGCGCCAGCGTCTGGGTGATGTGGCGCTGCCCGACGACCTCGTCGAAGCCCTGCGGCCGGTAGGTGCGGTACAAGGATCGGTGGTCCACCGGGAACCTCACGCGCCGAGGACGGGCCCGTCGGGGCGGTCCGGTCGGTGCCGGCTGGCGGGCGCGCGCTCGCGGCTGCCGCGCGGGCGACGCCAGCGGGACCGGTCACCGCCGCGGCGCGGCCACCGCCGGACGGGCGCCGACGCGGCGTGACCGTGGCACCCGCCGCGAGCCGCTTATGGCTGCTGCCTTCCGGCCCTGACCAGGTTCACGGTGCGGCGTCGCACGGGACCTCGCCGGCACCCGCCCGGCGCTGACCGCGCCGGATCCCACACGGTAGCAGCAGCCCGGTGCACCAGCGCGCCAGACCGCGTGTGCCGCATCCCCGGCCGAGCGGGTCTCGGGGTCGGGGTCGTCGACCAGCGCCTCCAGCGCCTCCTCGAAGGTGGCCACCCCGATGATGTCCAGGCGATCCTCGGCGGCGCTGCGGGCCTCCTCGGCGTTGACCTCGGGCACCAGGAACACCTCGACGTCGGCGGCCACCGCACCTTCGACCTTGGCCTCGATGGACCCGACCGGGCCGACGAGCCCCTCGACGTTGAGCGTGCCGGTGCCGGCGATGCGACGCCCGCGGGCCACCTCGACGTCTTCGACGGCGAGGTCGTAGACGGTCAGCGCGAGCAGCAGGCCGGCGCTGGGACCGCTGATGCGGTCCAGGTCGGTCTCGACCGGCACCGGCAGCTCAGGTCGCTGCTGCAGCAGCACGCCGAGGCCTTGGTGCTCCTCGCCCGCGTGGGTGAAGCGCTCGGGGGTGACGGTGACGCTGCGGGACTGGCCGTCGCGCACGATGGTCAGCTCGACGGTCTGACCGGACTCGAGGCGCCCGGTGAGGTCCTCGGGGGCCGCCACCGGCTGCCCATCGACCTCCACCAGCAGGTCCTCGGCCCGGAGCCGCCCCTCGGCGGGCGCCCCGTCCAGCACCTGGGTGACCGCCAGGCGCTGCTCGACGGACAGCCCCGCCGCGTCAAGCGCGACGGCGGCCGCGGTGCGCGCCGAGCCCTCGAACACCAGCCGCTGGCGCTCGCGGTAGTCATCGAAGTCCTCCTCGGGAGGCACGATCTCCTGCGAGGGTCGCACGCTGCGGCCGGGGTCGAGCCAGCCGACCAGCAGCGATCCCGGCGTCGCCTCGCTGCGACGCACGGTGCTGATCGCGAAGTCGCCGTCGAGGGCGTCGCCGGTGCGCCCGTCGACGGTGACCGCCGCACCCACCGAGACGGGATCGCCGGGACGCTCCACCAGCAGCGGCAGGCGCACCGTGCCCAGGGCCACCGCGATGATGAGCAGGCACACCGCCACGATCGTTCCGCGAGGCAGACGGCCGAAGAGCCGGCGGGCGCTGCGTGATGGGCCGGGGCCGCCCTGCGCCCGCGCGTCGGGGCGCAGCAGACCGGGGGGTCGCCACCGCTCGCCGGGTTGGGGCGAGCGCTCGGTCGGGCCGGTCATCGGCGGGCGGCCGCGCTGAGGTCAGCGACCAGGCTCGGGGTCAGCAGGCCACGCACCGCGCCGCGCTCGTCGAGCACCAGCAGCATCTGGGCCGGGGCGTCCACCATCCGGGCGACCGCGTCGTCGAGGTCCTCCTGTGCGGTGGCCGTCTGCCCGTCGGGCGCGGCGGCCACCGCCGCCAGCGAGGTCACCGACCACTGGCGCCGATCGACCGCCTCGAGGTCAGCCAGCCGCACCACCCCCGACAGCGGCTCACCCACCGGCCACAGCAGCGAGGGTTGCTGGCGCAGCGACACCGCCGCGTCGTGCAGCCGCGTCTCGGGAGCCAGCGGCGGCGGCGCCGAGCCCATCACCTGCCCCGCGGTGCGTCCCGACAGCCGCTCGCGCAGGCGCGCCGAGCTGGCCGCGTCCGCAGCACCCTTGAACAGGAACAGCGCGATCAGCAGCTCCCAGATGCCGCCCAGGCCCGTCCCGCTGGTCAGCGCCCAGATCCCGAAGCCGCCCAGCGCCAGCGCGAACGCCTGGCCCACGCGTGCGGCCAGGCGCGTGGAGCGGTGCGTGCCCGCGCCCAGCGCCCACAGCACCGACCGCAGCAGTCGCCCGCCGTCCAGGGGGAAGGCGGGCAGCAGGTTGAACACCGCCAGCGCGAGGTTGGCCCAGCCGAGGTAGGCGGCCACGACCGCTGCGGGGTCGAGCGCGGCGACGTCGAGGCCGACCAGGCCCTCGTGGGCCAGGCCGAAGGCGGCCGCCAGCGTCAGGCTCATGAAGGGCCCGGCGGCCACGATCAGGAAGTCGTCGCGGGCCCGGCGCGCCTCGGCGGTCGCCTCGGTGATGCCGCCGAGGAGGAACAGGGTGATGCCGGCCACGGGGATGCCGCGGTCCAGGCTGGTCCAGGCGTGCCCGAGCTCGTGGATGAGCACGCTGGCGAAGAACAGCACCGTGGCTGCGGCCGCGGCGATGCCGAGCACCAGCGTGGACGCTCCCTGCAGGCCCTCGCTGTCGCCCAGCAGGCCGGTGAACACCCAGCCGACGAGCGCGGCGATCAGCAGCAGGCTCCAGTCGATGCGCACCGGCACCCCGCGCACCCGGAAGACCGTGCGCGCCCGGGGGTAGGCGCGCGGCGCTCGTGCCTCGGCGGTCATCAGCGCTCGCAGCGTTCGCTGGGTCGGCCCGGCGGGGTGCGCCAGGCACGTCGGTGGTGCAAGGGCGGTGGCGGTGGGGGCGGGATTCGAACCCGCGAGAGGTTGTTCACCTCTACCCGCACTCCAAGCGGGCGCACTAGGCCAGACTATGCGACCCCACCGGGAGGACCATGCTAGGCGCTCTGCGCGGTCGGGCACGCCGGCTGGCGGTGGCGCGTACGGGGTCGCGACGGTCTCGCGGTCACGTTTGCGGGGCGTCACCATCGCGTATGGTGCCCGCGACGGCCGCACACGCGGGGGTGTCGAGGGGACCGCACCACTGACCCCTCGCAGCACCAGACCGCGGGCGGCCCGCCCACGACCGGCCCACGATGCGAGGAGGCAACCCGATGCTCACACCCGACCAGGCCCGAACCGGTGTGATGGTGATCCGCGGCGCCCTGGGCAGCGGCGCGCTCGTCCCCAAGCTCTGGATCAAGATCTTCCGCATCGACCCGAAGCGCAACGAGGCGCTGCCCTGGGCCGGGCGCCTGTACGCCTCCCGCGAGCTCGCGATGCTCGCCGCGCTGGCAAGCGACGACAAGAAGGAGCGTCAGCGGGCCCTGGAGGTCGGGATCGTCCTCAACGCCGCGGACAGCGTCACCATGGCGCTTGCGGGGGTGAAGAAGCAGATCCCGGTGGGCTCGGCGATCGCCTCGGTGGCGCTCGGGGCCGCCTCGGTGGCCCTCGGGGTCATCGCCAAGCGCGGCTAGGGCCAGCGGCAGGCCTTGGCGCCTGCTGCCGCCTCGGGTGCTGCGGCAGGCGCCCGTGGTGCGGCAGGCGCCCGCTGCGCCGGGCCAGCATCCCGTCGTCGAGGAGCGCGCGTGAGCGACGCCCACCGCATGTTCGTCGCGGTCCCCGTGCCCGCGTGGGTGCGCGAGGACCTCGAGGAGGCCGTGGACCCGCTGCGGTCGGCCCACCCCGAGCTGCGCTGGGTCGCGCCCGAGTCATGGCACCTGACGCTGCTGTTCCTCGGTGACGTGAGCCCGGCGCTGGTGCCGCGGGTCGCCGGCGCCCTGGCCGGGTCGGTGGCGCAGGTCACCACCCCGCGGATCCGCCTGGACGGCACGGCCGGCAGGTTCGGTCGACGTGTGCTGTGGGCGGGGATCGCAGCCGATGAGGACCTCGACGCGCTGGCGGGCTCGGTGCGCGCCGCCTTGGCGCCCCTGGGCTTTGAGGACGACAAGGAGTTCTCGGCGCACCTGACGCTGGCGCGCGCCCCCAAGGACGGCACCGTCCCGGCGGCGGCGGTCGAGGCCTACCACGGCCCGACCTCGAGCTGGCGGGTGGAGCAGCTCAACCTCATGCGCTCGGTGCGCAAGCCGGGCGGCGCGGTGCACGAGACCGTGGCGACCTGGCCGCTGCCCTAGCCGACGCTTCGGTCGCCACACGCAGGAGAGCCCCCGCGGTGGCGGGGGCTCCGATGGTGGCGGTGGAGGTGGGATTCGAACCCACGAGGGGCGAAAGCCCCTACCGCATTTCGAGTGCGGCGCACTAGGCCAGGCTATGCGACTCCACCGCCGGCGAGGGTAGCAGCAGCGCCGGGCGCATCAGCGGTCGTCTCGGTGTCACCCGAGCGGCGACGCGCGCGGAAGAAGGTGCGCAGCAGGTCGCCGGCCTCCTCGGCCAGCACCCCGTCGCTGACCGCGACCTGGTGGTTCAGCCGCTGGTCGCGGGGGAGGTCGTACAGCGAGCCGGCCGCGCCGGCCTTGGGGTCGGTGGCGGCGAACACCAGCGCGTCCAGGCGGGCCAGGACCAGCGCCCCGGCGCACATGGCGCACGGCTCGAGGGTCACATACAGCGTGCAGCCCTCGAGCCGCCAGGTGCCCAGCGCAGCGGCCGCGGCGCGCAGGGCCACGAGCTCGGCGTGGGCGGTCGGGTCGACGTCGCGCTCACGGCGGTTGCGCCCGCGGGCGATCTCCCGCCCCTCGCAGACCACCAGCGCGGCGATCGGCACGTCGTCGTGGTCGGGCGCCAGGCGCGCCTCGTCGATCGCTCGCTGCATCCACAGTCGGTCGGTGAGCTGGGCCACCGGCGCTCCTTCCCGTGGCGGGTGGGCTGGTGCGAGGCCGTCCGAGGCGACCCGTGACCGCACCGGGTGCTCCGGCAGCCTAGGCCGCGGGTCGACCCGGGCGCGTCAGACCGGGGCGCCCTGCAGCTCGCTGGTGAGCTGGTCGAGCACGCCCTTGGCGTCGCCGTAGAGCATCACGGTGTTGTCGCGCTCGAACAGCTCGTTCTTGATGCCGGCGTAGCCCGGCGAGAGGCTGCGCTTGATGACGAACACGCGGCGCGCCTGCTCGACCTCGAGGATCGGCATCCCCGCGATCGGGCTGCCGGGCTGGTCGTTGGCGGCCGGGTTCACCACGTCGTTGGCGCCCACGACGATGGCCACGTCGGTGGTCTTGAACTCCGGGTTGATCCGGTCCATCTCGACGAGCTGCTCGTAGGGCACGTCGGCCTCGGCGAGCACCACGTTCATGTGCCCGGGCATGCGCCCGGCCACCGGGTGGATGGCGTAGCGCACGTCCACGCCCCGCGCGGACAGCACACCGGCCAGCTCGGCGGCGGCGTGCTGCGCGCGGCCCGCGGCGAGCCCGTAGCCGGGCACGATGATCACCGAGCCGGCGGCCTCCAGGACCATGGCGGCCTCCTCGGGATCCGAGGAGGTGACCTGCGTGTACTCCTGGGCGTCCCCGGCAGGCACCGCCCCATAGCCGCCGGCGAGCACCGCCACCAGCGAGCGGTTCATCGACGTGCACATGATGCGGGTGAGGATCAGCCCGGCCGCACCGACCATCGTGCCGGCGATGATGAGCAGCACCTGGCCGAGCGCGAACCCGGCCGCGGCGGCCGCCAGCCCCGACAGAGAGTTCAGCAGGGAGATCACCACCGGCATGTCCGCCCCGCCGATCGGCGCGACGAGCAGCAGGCCGACCAGCGCGCTGACCGCCGCCAGGCCGAGGATGGTCGCCACCGCCCAGGTGGCGTCCTCCAGCACGAACAGCGACGCGCCGGCCAGCGCCAGCGCGGCCAGGGCCAGCACGCCCATCACCACCGCTCGCGCGGGCACCCCTCCGACGGTGCGCAGCAGACCGCGCAGCTTCAGCTCGGCCAGGAGGCTGCCCGCGAAGGTGGCGCCGCCGATCACCACCGACAGCGCCAGCGTGCCGGCCGGCACGGCCCCGAGGGCTGCGGCGGCGGTGGCCTCGGCGGGCTCGACGACCTCGCGCCAGAACAGCGCCAGCGCCACGAGCGCGCTGGCCAGGCCACCGAAGCCGTTGAAGCGCGCGACGATCTCGGGCATGCGGGTGGCGCGGGCGGTGAGCACGATCACCACGCCGCCCGCGGCGCCGAGCCCCAGCCCTCCGGCGATCCAGGGCCAGCCCACCACGCCGGTCTGGGCGATCGTCAGCACCACGGCCAGCAGCATGCCCACGGCCAGGAGCGCGTTGCCACTGCGGGCGGTGCGCACGCGCGCCAGGCGCTTGAGCCCGACGGCGAACAGCACGATCGACACCAGCGCGACCAGGTCACCGATCCCGCCGTCCAGCACGGTGGCGTTCACGAGTCCCTCCCTTCCCTGTGCGGCGTGCAGCGCGAGCGCGGCGTGCAGCGCGAATACGGCGTGCAGCGCGAATACGGCGTGCAGCGCGAGAGCGCCGTCACCGCTTCGTGCCGAACGTGCCGAGCATCCGGTCGGTGACCAGGAACCCGCCGACGACGTTGACGGTGGCCAGCGCCAGCGCCACCACCGCCAGCACGGTCGAGGCGGCCACGGTGGCCACGCCGAGCAGCGACACTGCCCCCAGCAGCGTGATGCCGCTCAGCGCGTTGGCGCCCGACATCAGCGGCGTGTGCAGGGTCGGTGGGACCTTGGTGATCAGCTCGTAGCCGAGGAAGGCCGCCAGCACGAACACGTACAGGCTGACCAGCAGCGTCCCGTCCACGGTCGTCCTCCTCACTGGGCGTGCGGCGTCGTCGCGCGATCGGTGGCTCTCGGGCTGCGCGCTCGCGGGCAGGGCTAGGCGTGCTCGCGCTCGCCGAGCTGCTCGGCGGTGGGGCCGTGGCGGACCTCGCCGCCGGCGGTGAGCAGCGCCGCGTCGACGATCGCGTCGTCGGTGTCGAGCACCAGCGCGCCGTCGTCGCCGGTCAGCAGCTGCACCACCGCCTGCTGGTTGCGGGCGTAGAGGCTGCTGGCCTCCCCGGGCAGCGAGCGCGGCAGGTCGGCGGCCGGGATGATGCGCACCCCGTGATGGTCGACCTCGCCGTCGGGGTCGGTCAGGGCGCAGTTGCCGCCCTCGGCGGCGGCGAGGTCCACGATCCCCGCGCCGGGGCTCATGCGCTCCACCATCTCGGCGGGCACCAGCGTCGGGGCCGGCTTGCCGGGCACCACCGCGGTGCAGATCACCGCGTCGGCCTCGGCGATGTGGGCGGCCAGCACCTCCTGCTGGGCCGACAGCTCCGAGGCCGAGGCGGCGCGGGCGTAGCCTCCCTCGGCCTGGCCGGCCTCGCTGGTGGTGTCGATGAACTCCGCGCCAAGCGAGCGCACCTCCTCCGCGGCAGCCGGGCGGATGTCGTTGGCGCGCACCAGCGCCCCCAGCCGCCGGGCCGTGGCGATCGCCTGCAGGCCCGCCACGCCCGCGCCGAGCACCACCACCGTGGCCGGGCGCAGAGTCCCGGCGGCGGTCATGAACAGCGGGAAGGAGCACGGGGCCGACGAGGCCGCCACGATCGCCGCGCGATAGCCGGCGAGGTTGGCCTGCGAGGTCAGCGCATCCATCCCCTGAGCGCGGCTGATGCGCGGCACGAGCTCCAGGGCGAGGGCGTTGACGCCGCGCCGTGCCAGCACGCGCACCGTGTCGAGGTTGCGTGCCGGCGCCAGGAGGCCGATGAGCGTGGCGCCCTCGGCCAGGCGCTCAGCAGCCTCGGGGCTCGGCGGGCCGACCACCAGCACGACGTCGGCGCGCGCCCACGCCGCCTCGGGGTCGTCGGCGATGGCCGCGCCGGCCTCGCGGTAGACCGCGTCGGTGTGGCCGGCGGCCGCGCCGGCGCCGGACTGCACCGACACGGCGTGGCCCAGGCGCACCAGGCGCTCGGTGGTCGCGGGCGTGGCGGCGACGCGGGTCTCGCCCGCGCCGCGCTCGTCGGGCACGAATATCTGAGGCACGAACGCAGGTTTCCACCGCGGGGCCGCCTTCATGCCTGGCCGCACCGACGGTGGGCTCGGCGAGGGTGGGATCGGCGAGGGTGAGCCCGGTGAGGCTCGGGGGTACACCACTCGTCGTGTCCGCCACCCAGCTGCCCACGCCACCCCCCGACGACCCGCCGGCTGCCGCGCGGTGGGTCGCGGCCCATCTCGGTGATCTGTGCGCTGACGAGCCGGCGCCCTCGCCGGCCTTTCGCGGCGGCCAGCGCGCCGCCGACGCGGCTCTGGCCGCCTTCGACGTCACCGGCTACGCGGGCTGGCGCAACGAGGTGTGGCCGCGTGAGCGGCGCGGCGCCTCGCGGCTGTCACCGTGGATCCGTCACGGGCTGCTGACCCTGCCGCGCGTCTGGGAGGCCGTCGAGGGCGGCCCGTCCGCCGACGTGGACAAGCTGCGCGACGAGCTGCTGTGGCAGGAGTACAGCCGCCACCTCTACGCGCGGATGGGGTCGCGGCTGCGCGCCCCGCTGCGCGCCGACCCGCCAGCCGCCACCGACGCCAGCCCCGAGCAGGCCTGGGACCGGCGGATGGCGTGCATGGACCTGACCGTCGGCGAGCTCGAGGACGAGGGCTGGGTCCCCAACCAGGCGCGCCTGTGGCTGGCCGGCCAGTGGGCGGTGCGCCACGGCCTCGACTGGCGCGAGGGCGAGCAGCGGTTCTTCGCCCACCTGCTCGACGGCTCGCGGGCCGCCAACGGCACCGGCTGGCAGTGGGCGGTGGGCACCGGGACGGGGCGGCCCTACGGGTTCAGCCGCCGCCAGGTCGAGCGTCGGGCGCCCGGGCTGTGCCAGACGTGCCCGCTGGCGAGCCGCTGCCCCATCGAGACCCCGCCCGAGGTGGAGCTGGACCGCCGCGAGCCCGACCCTCTGCTGCGGCGCGACCCCGATCCCGAGGCCACCGGCGGGCCACGCACCGCGCGGGTCGCCGGTGCCCCCGAGCTCGTCTGGCTCACCGCCGAGTCGCTGGGCGAGGACGACCCAGCGCTGCTGGCCCACCCCGACGTGCCCGCGGTCTTCGTGTTCGACGCGCCGCTGCTGGCGCGCCTGGCGCTGTCGGGCAAGCGGCTGGTGTTCCTCGCCGAGACCCTGGCCGAGCTGGCGACCACCCGCACGGTGCACCTGTGGCGCGGCGACCCGGTCGCGGCGCTGGCCGGGACCTCGCTGGCCACGACCTTCGCGCCGGTGCCGGGCTGGCGCGCCCGATCGGCGCGGCTCGACGTCGCCGCGCTGCACCCCTGGCCCTGGCTGCGCCGACCCCACGAGGGCCCGCTGCAGTCGTTCACCGCCTGGCGCAAGCACGCCGAGGGCGGCTCGCGCGGGGGCGGCTCGCGGGGCAAGGGCAGCTCGCGCGGGGGCGGCGGCTCGCGCGGGCGCGGGAGGCGCCGGTGAGCCGCGCGCCCCTGCCGACCAAGCCCTGCGCGGTGTGCGGGCGGACCATCACCTGGCGCCGCAAGTGGGCCGACGACTGGCCCTCGGTGCGCTACTGCTCGCAGCGGTGCCGTCGCGCGCGCCGCGACCCCACCGCCGACGCGCTCGAGACCGCGATCCGCGACCTGCTGGCGCGCCGCGGCGCGGGCAAGACCATCTGCCCCTCCGAGGCCGCGCGGCGCGTCGCCGAGCAGCGCGGCGAGGAGGACTGGAGGGTGCTGATGGAGCCCGCTCGTCAGGCGGCGCGGCGGCTCGTGGCGGCCGGCGAGGTCGAGCTCACCCAGCGGGGCCAGGTCGTCGACCCTGACCGGGCGCGCGGGCCGATCCGCATCCGCGCGGTGCGCTGACCGAGCCGGCGCCACATGACCCGCCCCGGCCCGCGGGCACGCTGAGGGGCGCGCCCAGGCCGCACGCCGCCGTGCAGGACGCGGCGCCCCGACCCCGGGCGCAGGGACCTCATGAGCCTCGCGCAGCGGATCCACGAGCAGACCCCGGCGACCCGCGACCGGTACCTCGACGGCCTCCGCGTGGCGAGCATCCTCGTGGTCGTGCTCGGCCACTGGCTGGCCCGCGTGCTGATCGAGGAGGACGGCGCGGTTGGCGACGTCTACATCCTGGAGGCGGTGCCCGCGACGCAGTGGGCGACGCTACTGGTCAACGTCATGCCGATCTTCTTCCTCGTCGGCGGGGCGCTCAACGCGGCGAGCTGGCGCCGCGCCCGCGCGCAGGGCGAGCACGCCGCCGACTGGCTGCGCCGCCGCAGCCGACGGCTGC
>PWER01000080.1 GCA_003553565.1 Nitriliruptoria bacterium
GACGACGCGCCGTGCCAGCGCATCCAGTCGCCGCTGTCGGTGGGGCTGTTCGCCGGCAAGTGGTGCTCCTACGGCGTCGCGCCCGACCTGCCCTACGACCAGCGCGAGGAGGACGGCGGCTCGCTGACCTTCGACAGCGAGCCGCTGGACGAGCCGATCGAGATCCTCGGCGCGCCCAGGGTGCGCCTGCGCCTGACCGCCGACCGGCCGGTGGCCCAGGTAGCGGTGCGCCTGTCCGACATCGCCCCCGACGACAAGGCCACCCGCATCACCTATGGGCTGCTCAACCTCCCCCACCGCAACAGCCACGCCGAGCCCGAGCTGTTGGTGCCCGGTGAGCCCTTCGACGTCGAGGTCCCGCTGAACCACATCGCCCAGCACGTCGTGGCCGGCCACCGGCTGCGGCTGGCGGTGTCGACCTCGTACTGGCCGCTGGCGTGGCCTCCGCCCCAGCCGGTGGCGCTGGAGGTCGAGGTGGCGCAGTCGTCGCTGACGCTGCCGCTGCGCGCCCGTCGCGCCGACGACGGGCCGATCCAGGACTTCGCTGATCCCGAGGGTGGCCCTCCGGCCCGCAAGACCGTGCTCGAGGCCGGCCAGCAGAACTGGCAGATCCAGCGCGACCTGGCCTCGGAGCTGACCGCGCTGGCGGTGACCAACGACGAGGGCAAGTGGCGCATCGACTCCCACGGGATGGTCGCCGAGAAGCGCGCCTATGAGTGGTACCGCTACCAGGGCTTCGACTTCTCGTCGGTCACCGGCGAGACGATGCACATCCGCACGCTGTCGCGCGACGACTGGTCGGCCGAGACCGTCACCCGCACGCGGCTGTCGTGCGACCCCTCGACGTTCCACATCCACGCCACCTGCGACGCCTACGAGCACGGCAAGCGGGTGCACGCCGCCACCTGGGACCGCCAGATCCCCCGCAAGATGCTGTGAGCGGCGCCGCCGGGGGCGGCGGGCCGCGTCACCCCTCGTCGTCGGCTTCGTTGTCCCGGGTGCGGTGGGCCAGCACGAACGTCGCACCGCCGATGATGCCGGCGGCCACCACCACCGCGACCCCGGCGCCCAGCACCGGCAGGCCGCCGCGCTCGGCCACGTCCTCCAGCACCTGGCGCGACTGCGCGGTCGGGTCGGCCAGCACCAGCCCCACGAACGCGGCAGCCAGCACGGTGGCGCCGAAGGCGATCGCCGCGCGCACCGGCCCCTGGGCGCCGCTGCGCTCGTAGAGCACGCGGCCGGCCTTGAGGATGCGGCCCACCCGGATGATGCGCAGCGCGCCGACGAAGCGCACCAGGCGCAGCACCTGCACGGGGCCGAGCGCCAGCAGCACCGCCGGGATGGTCAGCACGGTGATGGTGACCACGAACCAGTGCTCGGCCAGCCAGCGGCGCTTGTCGCGGGCCAGGCCCCACAGCACGGCGGTCTCGGCGGCGAACACCAGCATCGTGACGGTGTTGAGCGTCTCGCCGAGCACCGCGGGGGCGCCCTCGGCCATGGTCAGGAACATCGCGGGGATGGCTGCCAGCGCGGCCAGCAGCACCGGCCAGAACAGCCGCTGCTCCCAGCGCTGCAGGCGCGGGTCGTCGGAGGCGGTCGCGGCGACGTCCGCCCCTGCTCCCGCCTGTGTGCCCGCCGAGGGCTCGCTCATCTCGCGCTGCTCCCGCAGGGGACGCTGCGAGGGTAGCGCGCGGCGGTTTCGGATCTGGCGCTGTGCCGCACACTCGCAGAGTGATGTGCGCCCTGACCCCCCGCCCCGACCCGGTGATGCTGCGATGAGCTCGCTCGGTGGCCGCGCGGTGCGCACCGCGCGCCTGGCCCGTCTGTCCGCCTCGACCGGGGGGCGGCTGTGGTACGCCGGCCGCGCCCAGCGCAACGGGCACGACGCGCGGGCCTCGGCCCAGCACGACCGCATCGCCGACGAGGTGCTGGACACGCTCGGGTCGATGAAGGGCGCGGCGATGAAGCTCGGCCAGCTGCTGAGCTACGTCGACGTCGACCTGCACCCCGAGGCCGCCGACACCTATCAGGCGCGGCTGGCAGCACTGCGCGAGGCCGCCCCGCCCACCGACCACGAGGCCGTCGAGCAGGTGCTGCGCGAGGACTTCGGCGCCGCGCCCGAGGAGGTCTTCGCCGCCTGGGACCCCGATCCGGTGGCGGTGGCTTCGATCGGGCAGGTGCACCGCGCGCGACTGCCCGACGGCAGCGACGTGGCGGTCAAGGTGCAGCACCCCGGGGTAGCGGAGGCGGTCGAGGCCGACCTCGACAACCTCGACATCTTCGCGCGGCTGGCCAAGCGCATCAGCCCCGAGGTCGACCCCGACGAGCTGCTGGTCGAGCTGCGCGAGCGCACCCTCGCCGAGCTCGACTACCAGCAGGAGGCCCGCTTCCAGCAGGCGTTCGTGGACCGCTACGCCGGCCATCCGTTCATCCGCGTGCCGCAGGTGTTCCACGACTGGTGCCGGCCGCGGGTGCTGGTGCTCGAGTACGTGCAGGGGCGGCGCTTCGACGACCTGCTCGCCGACCCCAAGGAGGTCCGCGACCGCTACGGCGAGGTCATCTTCCGGTTCGTGTTCGGGTCGCTGTACCGCTTCCGCCTGTTCAACAGTGACCCGCATCCGGGCAACTTCGTGTTCCCCGACGACGGGACGGTGGCGTTCCTGGACTTCGGGTCGTCGCGGTCGTTCTCGGCGGGCTCCCGCGAGCGCCTGGAGCGGGTGCACCGGGCGGTGGCCGCCGAGGACCTCGTCGAGCTCGAGCTCGCGCTGCGCGGCGCGGGCATCCTGCCCGAGGGGGCCAGCACCGACGTCGGCGCGGTGCTGGCCTGGTTCCAGACGCTGCGCGAGCCGATGCTGGCCGACGCGCCCAGCACCTACACCCGCGAGTACGCCCGACGGGCCATCGCGGCGTCGATGGACCGCGACAGCCCCTACCTGCCGGCGCTGCGCAAGCTGCGGATGCCGCCGGAGTACCTGCTGCTCAACCGCATCACCTTCGGGGTGAACTCGCTGCTGGGGCGCCTGGAGCCGACCGCGAACTGGCATCGCATCATGGCCGAGCTGTCCGCCGACGCCCCGCCGTCGACGCCGCTGGGCGAGGCCGAGGCCGAGTTCCTCGCCGATCACCCCTTACGGGCGTGAGGCACGTGCCGAGGGGGCCTGTCAGCGGGCGACGTTCAGTCTTGCGCACTGCAGGGAATGCTTGTACCATACATGGTTGGCGTTGCCCAGGGGGTTCGACGCGCGTTCGCATGCGACGGACGAGGGCGTCCGTCGACTGGACAAGGTGCACCGACGTGAAGATCGGGCACCCTCTGCCGACAAGGAGCACGCCCCACACGGCTCCGGCGACGCCCCCAGCAGCACAGACGATGAGCGCGGGAACAACTGACCAGGCTTGTGCGTTGTTTCACACAGCACGCTGACGCAGCGCAACGGCGCGCGGCATCTCGCTAGACCACTGACCCGAACCCGAGGCGTACACAGGCTGTAGACGATGGCTCACGACACCGCACCCCGCACAGAGATCGAGCAGCTCGCGTCGACGGCGAACGTGCCGGCCGACCTGCTCGACCTGTACTTCACCGAGCTGGGCAAGGTCCGGCTGCTCACCGCTGACGACGAGGTGCGGCTCGCCAAGACCATCGAGGCTGGCGACGCGGCCCGTGAGCGTCTCGAGGCCGAGGACGCCGACCTCGACCGCACCGAGCGCCGTCGGCTCGAGCGCGACGTCCGTCGGGGCCAGGAGGCCTTCGACAGCTTCGTCGCCGCCAACCTGCGGCTGGTCGTCAACATCGCGGCCAAGTTCGCGCGGCGCTCGCGGCTGCCCCTCGAGGAGCTCATCCAGGAGGGCAACCTCGGCCTGATCCGCGCCGTGGAGAAGTTCGACTGGCGGCGCGGCTACAAGTTCTCCACCTACGCCACCTGGTGGATCCGCCAGGCCATCCAGCGCGGCGCCGCTCAGAGCGAGCGCACCATCCGCCTGCCGGTCGCGCTGCACGAGGGCCTGATCATGGTGCGGGCCGCCGCGGCGCGCATCGAGTCCGAGACCGGCCGCGAGCCCACCGTCGAGGAGCTCGCCGAGGCCACCCGCATGAGCGAGGACAAGGTGCGTCGCGCCCTGGAGGGCGACCACTCGGTGACCTCGCTGGACCGCCCGGTGGGTCACGACGAGGACTCCAGCGGCCTGGGTGACTTCGTGGCGATCGCCGAGGACTCGCCCAGCGACGAGGTCGTGGACAAGGCGTTCCTCGGCGAGATCGTCGAGCTGGCCCGCCACCGCCTCGACGAGCGCAGCTGGTACGTCGTGACCCGTCGCTTCGGCCTCGACGGCGGTGATGCGTGCACCCTCGACCAGCTCGGCAAGGAGCTGGGCGTCAGCCGCGAGTCGGTCCGCAAGATCGAGCGCGAGGCGCTCGAGACGCTGCACGCCGAGTTCAACGCGGCGTGAGCGACGCGGCGCCCAGCCCCTGGGATCAGGCCATGGAGCTGCATGCCACCGATGCGGCGGGGCGTGACACGTCCAGCCGCATCAGCGAGCCCGCGCGGCTGGTGCGCATCGGCTCGCTGCTGGCCCGCTTGCAGCAGCAGCTGCGCGAGCTCGACGAGGACGCCGACCGCGAGCAGCTGCTGGCCACCCACCGCCGGGTGCGCGGCCAGCTCGAGGACATCCTCTCCGGCGGCCTGGCCGAGGAGCTCGACGCGGTCATCCCGCCGCTGCCCGACGAGCCCACCGCCGGCGAGCTGCGCGTGGCCCACGCCCAGCTGACCGGGTGGGTCGAGGGGCTGCTGCGCGGCATCCAGACCGCGATCCAGGCCCAGCAGCACAGCGCCGAGCAGGCGCTGCGCCAGCGCAGCGGCGCGTAGCTAGCCGGCGTCGCGGCCGTCGCGCTCGTCGATCACCGCGCGCAGCCGCGTGGGATGGTCGGTGACGATCCCGTCGACGCCGCGGTCCAGCAGCGCGTGCTGCTCGTCGGCGGCGTTGACGGTCCACACGTGGAAGGCGAGGTCGAGCGCGTGCGCGCGGGCGATGACCGGCGCCACCGCCAGCTCGACGCCCTGCCACGCACCCGGCAGCTGCAACGCCCGCACCTGCGCGGGCAGGGCGGGACCCTCCTCACCGGACAGGGCTGCCACGACGGTGGCCTGCAGCTCCGGCTCGTCCTCGGCCAGCGACGTCGCCGCCCGCGGCAGCTGCTCGCGCAGCGCGCGCATCGCGTCAGCGCGTCGTCCCGCCACGATGATCCGGTCGGTGTAGCCGGCCTCGGCGATGATCTCTGCGGCCAGCGTCCCCAGCGGCTCGCTGACCTTCAGCTCGAGGGTGACCGGCAGCGGCTCGCAGGCGGCCAGCGCCTGCGCGACGGTGGGCACGTCGTAGGCGGCGAGCTGCGCCGCGGTGGTCTGGGCCACCGCCACGTCGAGGCCGTGGGTGCGCGCCAGCGTCGGGTCGTGGCTGACCACCGCCTGCCCGTCGGCCGACAGGCGCGCGTCGAGCTCGAGCATGTCGGCGCCTGCGGCCTTGCCGCGGGCGAACGCCGCCAACGTGTTCTCGGGGGCCTCGCCGGCCGCGCCGCGATGCGCGATGCACCACGGCTTCGCTGTCCGCCACGGGTTGGCGCTGGCGGTGCCGGTCATCCCTGCGGTCGGGCAGCACCGACGTAGTCGGAGCGGTCCATCGGTGACACGCGCACCGAGGCGCCGGTGAAGGGCGCCTCGACCATCTGGCCGTCGCCGATGTACATGGCCACGTGGCTGATCGGGTCGTTGAAGAACACCAGGTCGCCGGGCTGCAGCTCATCCCGGGCGACGTGGGGCAGGCCCTCGTACTGGGCGGCCGACACCCGCGGGATGGACACGCCGGCCTGGCGCCACGCCCACTGGGTCAGCCCGGAGCAGTCGAAGCGGTCGGGGCCCACAGCCCCCCACTGGTAGGGCGTGCCGATCTGTGCTAGGGCGGCGTCGACCGCGGCGCTGGCCGCATCCGAGGGCGCCGGTGCGGCCTCGGGCGCCGAGCCGCTGCCACCGCCCGAGCCCCCGCTGTCGCCGCTGTCGGCGGCCTCCTCCTCGGCGGCCTCCTCCTCCTGGCGGCGGCGCTCGGCCTCCTCGAGCTCGGCGATCGCCTCGGCGATCAGCTCCTCGCGCTGCTCCTCCTCGAGGCGCTCGACCTCCTCGGCGATCAGGCGCTCGCGCTCGGCCTCCTCGGCGGCGCGGCGCTCCTCGACCTGCTCGCGCAGCTCGGCGATCTCGTCCTGCTGCTCCTCGGCCTCGGCATCGATCTCGATGGCGCGTGCCTCGAGCTCCAGACGCAGGTCGGCGGCGGCCTCGCGGGCGCGGTCCAGCGCCTCGCGCTCCTGCTCGAGCGTGGCAGCGTCGCCCTGGTAGGCCTCGATCGCCTCGCTGTGGCTGCGCTCGGCGGCCAGCAGGTAGCCGGCGCCGCGGCTGGCATCGGCCAGCGCGTCGGCGCCCAGCAGCGCGTCGATGGAGCCGGTCGCTCCGCCGGTGCGCCACAGGCCGCGGGCCACGTGCTCGACCCGCTCGCGGCGCTCCTCGGCGCTGTCGGTCAGCGCGGCGACGCGCTCCTCGCGCTCGGCGATCTCCTCGTCGAGCTCGTCCACGCGCTGCTCGACCTCGAGGAACTCGTCGACGGCGGCCTGGTGCTCGGCCTCGAGCTCGCGCAGGCGCTCCTCGGCAGCGTCGACGTCGTCCTCGTCGGGGCCGGGCAGGCGCACGTCGGGGACCTCGACGTCGTCCTCGTCGACCTCGATCTCGTCCTCGTCGATGTCGACGTCGTCCTCGTCGATGTCGAGGTCCGGGTCGGCGAGCGCGTGCGGGGCGAGCGCTGCCAGGCCGAGGACGGTCAGGCATGCGGCGAGCGCCCACGGGATGCGGCGCCCGAACGTGCCCATCGGCCCTGGTCCTCCTGTCGCGTGCGGTTGGCTGGTGCGGCTGGCTGGCGCGCGGGGCGCCGCGGGCGCGCGCGCTGCGGCCCGCGGCGCGGCGCCGCCCAGGAGTATCGCAGCGACGTCGCAGCGCACCAACGCAGCAGCGCCGGGCTCGGCGGCGCGCGGCCGGCCGGGTCGGGCACGGGCACGCTCCCGACCCGGCGGCCTTGCGCGCTGATCCACCCGGTCGGCGGGGTCGTCGCCCAGTCAAGCGGTCAGCGACGGAACGTCACGTGGGCTCGCGGTGTCCGAGAGGGCGATGAGGACCGAGAGCTTCGCCGCGGTGGTCGACGCCGAGCACGAGCGCACGCTGCGCCTGGCCTGCCTACTGGCCGGCGACCGCGACCTGGCCGAGGACGCCACCGCCGAGGCGTTCGCCCGCACCTACGAGCAGTGGGTCGCCGGGCGCATCACCGACGTGGGCCCCTACCTGCGGCGCGCGGTGGTCAACCAGGTCAAGAACCAGCGGCGGTCGCTGGCGCGGCTGCGGCAGTTCGAGGCGCGGCAGTTCGGCGACGGGCGCGGCGCGCGACGCGACGACGAGCAGGTCGTCGCCGCCGACACGGTGGTGGCGCTGCTGGCGCGGCTGCCGCACCGGCAGCGCGCCGCGCTGGTGCTGCGCTACTACGACGACCAGTCCGAGGCCGCCATCGCCGAGGCGCTGGGCTGCCGCCGTGGCACCGTCAAGTCGCTGCTGTCGCGCGGGCTGGCCACGCTGCGTGCCGAGGCTGCCCGCGCCGAGGGCCTGCCCGACCGGGAAGAGGTCGCATCCTCGCTGGCGTTGGAGGGCGCGCGATGACCCTCGACGAGCAGCGGCTGCGCCAGCGCCTGCACGGCGCCGCGTCCCAGGTGCGCGGCGACCCCGAGGCCACCTGGGCGCGGGTCAGCCGGCGCGTGGCGCAGCGGCGCCGGCGGCGCGCCGCTGCGGGCACCACCGCGGCCCTGGCAGTGCTGATCGGCGGGGCCGCCCTGGTGCCTGGGCTGGTGGGCCAGCCCGCCGACGAGGTCGTGCTCCACGACCCCGTCGCCGACGAGCCTCCGACGGCCGCCGAGGCCGAGCCCCCCGACGACGCCGCCGACGCGGACCCCGCCGAGACCGACGACCAGCCCACCGACGCGGGCTGGCAGCGCGTCACGGTCGCCGCCGACGTGACGCTGGAGGCACCCGAGGCGTGGGAGGTCCACGACGCGCCCACCACCCAGCTGGCCGCTGGCTTCCCCGCGGGACCGGCGGTGCTGGTCGACCGCCAGGCGGCGCCGCTGGGCCGACCTGGCGCCGACGCCGACTGGCCCGAAGGCGTGGCGGTCACCAGCGCCACGGCGGTGCCGGAGGTCGTGGGCGAGGTCGCAGCCAAGGGCGAGGCGACCACCCTGGGCGACGTGCCGGCGCGACGGCTGCGCGTGGCCGCGCCGATGATCACCGACGTGCCCGACGCGCAGGGCCCCATCGACCTGTACGTGCTGCCCGGCGTCGGTGAGGGCCTGGTGCTGGAGGTCGCCGACGCCGAGGGGGCACGCAGCCAGGAGGTGCTGGAGCGGTTCGAGGCCGACGCGGTCGACGAGGACGGCCTCGCGCTCGGTGTCGTCGAGGGCGACGAGCAGGTGCTGGCCGTCGACGCCGACGGCGAGGTCGGCGCGTGGACCACCCTCCAGGATCCCGACCAGCCGCTGGCGCTGGCGCCCGCACCGGGCAGCGACGCCGACAGCGCGGTCGCTGCGGTGCGCACCGTCGGCGACGACGTGCTGGTGCTGGCCGGCGACGCCGAGGGTGCCGAGCCGGTGTGGCGCGCCCCGCTTGCCGGCGGCGAGCCGGTCGACTGGCACGACGGCGTGGGCCGCACGCCCGTGTGGTCGCCGCAGGGCACCCACCTGGCCTGGCTGGCCGACGACGACCGGCTGCGCGTGACCGGCTGGGAGGATGTCGGCGCGGTGCGTGCCGGCGCCGAGCCGGTGCTGGACCACGCGCTGCCCGTCGCGGGCCTCGGCCTGGATGACGGCGGCGACGCGGTCGCGCTGGACCGGTGGGTGGCAAGCGAGCGGCCCGATCTGCTCGTCGCCAGCGTCGAGGGCGCCCGCGACGGAGCCCCCGCCCGCGACTACCGCGGTCTGCGCGCCCAGGTCGACGCCGGCGAGGACGCGCTCATGGTGCCGCCCGAGCCGGCGTTCGACGACTTCGGTGACCTGCCGGCGCCGGCGGTGCCTGCCGAGGAGGTGTCAGCCTCGCTGCTCGGCGACACCGAGCCGGTGACGCTGGAGCCACCGGAGAACCAGTCGCCCACCGTGCTGCAAGCGGTGCGGGTGGGCCACCACGAGACCTTCGACCGGGTCGTGTGGGAGCTGGCCGAGGGCGACCGGCCCGGCGTGGACGTCGCCTACCTCGATCAGGGCGCGCCCACCGACCCGCTGTCGGGCGCGCAGGTCGACGTCGACGGCGAGGCGGTGCTGCTGGTCACCCTCGACCGGGCGGTCGACGAGGCGGTCGAGCGTCACGTCCCCCACGCCGAGCCCTACGAGGGCCCGACCCGCCTGGAGGGCGCCGAGGCGGTCACCGAGGTGGTGCGCGTCGGCGAGGCCGACGCGAGCGTCACCTGGGCGATCGGCGTGACCGGCGAGCAGCCCTTCGACGTGCAGCTGCTGGAGGAGCCCCGCCGCGTGGTCGTCGACGTCGCGCACTGACGCGGCCGGGCGCGGACGCGCCTCGTCAGC
>PWER01000051.1 GCA_003553565.1 Nitriliruptoria bacterium
AAGGCGGCAGCCAAGAAGGCGACGAAGAAGGCGGCGGCCAAGAAGGCGACGAAGAAGGCGGCGGCCAAGAAGGCGACGAAGAAGGCGGCGGCCAAGAGGACCGGCGCGCAGGCCCCGCAGGATCAGACCGCGCAGTCCGAGCAGACTCCCGCCGAGGCGCCCGCCGAGCCGCGGATCGAGCCGCCCACCGAGCCGCCCACCGAGCCTCCTGCCGAGGCGCCCGCCGAGTCGCCGGCCACTCAGGCCTCCGAGGCGGGTGCTCCGAAGCGCGACGTGGACGCGCCCCACGCGCCGGAGGACGCCGACGGCGACGACGCTCCGCAGCGTGACGAGCCATGAGCGAGCGCCCCGCGAGCGAACAGCCGGCCAGCGAGCCCCCCGCGAGCGAACAGCCGGCCAGCGGTCGCCTCGACCCGGCCCACCAGCCGGCCGAGGCGCACGACGCCGATGCGCCGGCGCTGGCCGCCGCGCGCGCCGAGCTCGACCGCGTCGACGAGGCGCCGCTGGAGGAGCACGCCGCACTGCTGGCCCGCGTGCACGAGCGCGTCACCGAGGAGCTCGACGCGATCGACGCGGTCGCGCGAGCCACGCGGCCGCGTGGCGGGCAGGACGGTGGCGGGCAGGACGGTGGCGAGCAGGACGGTGGGTGAGCGGCGTCGGCTGGACCGCGAGCTGGTGCGGCGCGACCTCGTCGCCTCCCGCGAGCAGGCGCGGGAGCTGATCGCCGCCGGCAGAGTGCAGGTCGAGGGCCTGCCGGCGCGCAAGCCCGCCACGCTGGTCGACACCGACGCCGCAGTGGTGCTGGTCGGTGACGAGCCGACCTGGGCCTCTCGCGGCGCCCACAAGCTCCTCGGAGCCCTCGAGGCGCTGCCCGACCTGCCGGTCGCCGACCGGGTCGCGCTGGATGCCGGCGCTTCGACCGGGGGCTTCACCGATGTGCTGCTGGCGCGCGGTGCCGCTGCGGTCATCGCGGTCGATGTCGGCTACGGCCAGCTCGTCTGGCGCCTGCGTGCCGACCCGCGGGTGACGGTGCTGGACCGCACCAACGTGCGGCACCTGACCCCTGAGGACCTGCCCGCGCGCCCCGAGCTGATCACCGGGGACCTGTCGTTCATCTCGCTGCGGGTGGTCCTGCCGGCGCTGGCCGCCTGCGCCGCGGCGCAGGCCGACCTGCTGCTGCTGGTCAAGCCCCAGTTCGAGGTTGGGCGGGCACGCGTCGGTGGCGGCGGTGTCGTGCGCGATCCGGCCGCCTGGCGCGAGGCAGCCGACGGCGTGGTCGAGGAGGCCAGGGCTCACGGCCTCGACCTCATCGGTGCCTGCGCCTCGCCCCAACCGGGACCCAAGGGCAACGTCGAGCTGTTCGTGTGGGTGTCGGCGAGCCGTCCGCCCCTCGCGGACCCCGATGCCGCACTGGATGACGCCGTGGTGGCCGCGCGCGCGGTCGCGGGCTGCGGCTGATCGTCGAGGCGCTGCGCACGGCCCTCCCGTCGGCGCTCTCGGCACGACCCGTCCGGCCTGGCGCCGCCCGGCGCGCATGGCACGCTTGCACGGATGGCCACAGCCGACACCGCCTCCCAGCGACGCCCCGTGCGCGCGGTCGGCCTGGTGGTGCATGGCGGGCGCGCTGCCGCCCGCACCACCGCCGAGGAGACCGCGGCGCGCCTCACCGCCGCCGGCGTCACCGTCGCGGCGTGCGCCGATGACACGTGGTCGCAGCGCCACGCCGAGCCGCGACCCGCCGAGACGCTCGCCAAGGGCGTGGACCTGATCATCGTGCTGGGTGGTGACGGGACCTTCCTGCGAGCCGCCTGGCTGGCCCGCGACGAGGGCGTGCCGCTGCTGGGGGTCAACCTCGGACGGCTCGGCTTCTTCTCGGAGATGGAGCGCGACGAGCTGCCCGGCGCGGTCGATGAGCTGGTCGCCGGCCAGTGGCAGGTCGAGGAGCGCATGACCCTCACCGTCACGATCCGCGATCACGAGGGGAGGGTCACCGCCAGCAGCTGGGCGCTGAACGAGGCATCGGTCGAGCGGCAGCTGCCCCAGCGGCTGGTGGTGCTGGACGTGCGCATCGGGGACACCCCCTTCGCCCAGCTGCCCGCCGACGCGGTGATCCTCGCCACGCCTACCGGCTCGACCGCCTACGCGTTCAGTGCCGGGGGGCCGATCGTC
Source organism: Nitriliruptoria bacterium (assembly GCA_003553565.1). Lineage (GTDB taxonomy): Bacteria > Actinomycetota > Nitriliruptoria > Euzebyales > Egibacteraceae > PUKE01. The sequence goes on from PWER01000051.1 coordinate 2,170, forward strand.
TCCCCGCAGATCGATGCGATCCTGCTGCGACCGGTCGCCAGCCACTCGCTGTTCGACCGCACCGTGGTCATCGACCCCGACGAGCCCCTGTCGGTGGCCCCCGCCGAGCGCGCCCAGTGCCTGGTCAGCCTCGACGGGCGAGAGACCCTCGAGGTGCCAGTCGGTGGGCGCGTCGAGGTCTCGCGGGGGGTGGTGCCGGTGCGCCTGGCCCGGCTGCGACCCTTCGACTTCTACCAGCGCGTGCGCGCCAAGTTCAACCTGGGGTGAGCGCGCTCGGGTGAGCGCGGCCGGCAGGGGACCCCGCGCCTGGGGACATCGCCGTGGCCGGCGCGTGCGGCTCTCTAGACTTGAGCGCGGCGAGCCGGCCGCAAGGAGCGCGCGTGCTCGATGAGCTGCACATCCGCGGGCTAGGGGTCATCGACGAGGTCAGCGTCCCCCTGGCCCCGGGCCTGACCGTGGTGACCGGCGAGACCGGCGCCGGCAAGACGCTGGTCGTGGCCGCCCTCGAGCTGCTGCGCGGCGCCCGCGCCGACGGGGATCAGGTGCGCGCCGGTGCCGAGCGCGCGCTGGTCGAGGCGCGCCTGGCGCCCCCTCCGCCGGCGGCCGGCGACTGGCTCGACGAGGACGACGACGCGCTGGTCGTCTCCCGTGAGCTGACCGCCACCGCCGAGGGCGCGGTGCGCAGCAAGGCGCGGCTGGGCGGGCGGATCGCGCCGGTGTCGGCGCTCGGCGAGACCGTGGGCGAGAGCATCGACGTCCATGCCCAGAGCGACCAGGTGCGCCTGGGCGAGGAGGCGCGCCAGCGGGCGCTGCTGGACCGCATCGGCGGTGCGCCGCTGGCCGAGCGCCTCGCCGCCTACCGCGAGGCCTACCGCGTCTGGCGCGAGGCAGACGCCGAGCTCGCCGCGCTGCGCACCGACGCGCGCGAGCGCGCCCGCGAGCTCGACCGCCTGCGCTTCGAGCTCGAGGAGATCGACGGGGTCGCGCCCGAGGCGGGGGAGGAGGAGGCGCTCGACGCAGAGCTCGCTCGGCTCGAGCACGCCGCCGCGCTGACCGCGGCGGCCGAGGCCGCCGCCGAGGCGGTGAGCGGCGAGGGCGCCGCCCGGGACGCGCTGGGCAGCGCCCTCGGCGCGCTGCGCGACGTCGCCGGCATCGACGCCGAGCTCGATGCGCTGTGCGAGCGCGCCGAGGGCCTGGCAGCCGAGGCGCAGGACCTCGGCCTGGCGCTGCGCCGCCACGCCGAGGCCGTCGAGCTCGACCCCGCGCGCCTCGAGCAGCTGCGCGAGCGCAAGGCGGCGCTGGCCGGGCTGTGCCGCAAGTACGGCCCCGATGCCGCGGCGGTGGCCGCCTACGCCGAGCAGGTCCGCGAGCGGCTCGCACGGCTGGAGGGCGGGGAGGAGCGCGCCGAGCAGCTCGCCGAGGAGGTCGAGCGCGCAGCCCGCGCCCGCGACGCGGCCGCGCAGGCGCTCACCGCCGCCCGCGCCGAGGCCGGTGAGCACCTGTCAGGCCAGGTCGAGGAGCACCTCGCCGACCTCGCCATGGGGGGTGCGCGCTTCCACGTCGCGCTCACCCCCGTCGAGCCCGGGCCCACCGGCGCTGACCGCGTCGGCTTCGTCCTCGCCGCCAACCCGGGGGAGCCAGCGCTGCCGCTGGCCAAGGCGGCCAGCGGCGGCGAGCGCAGCCGCGTCGCGCTGGCGGTGCGCCTGGCGCTGGCTGACGCCGATGACACGCCGGTGCTCGTCTTCGACGAGGTCGACGCCGGCATCGGCGGGGCGGTGGCCACCGAGGTCGGGCGCAAGCTGGCGCGCCTGGCGCGGGGCCGGCAGGTGCTGTGCGTGACGCACCTGGCCCAGCTCGCCGCCTTCGCCGACGCCCACCTGGTGGTGCGCAAGGCGACCACCGACGCCGACCGCACGCGTGCGGAGGTCTCGGTCCTCGACGACGACAGCCGTGTGACCGAGCTGTCGCGCATGCTGTCGGGCGCGGTCGACAGCGAGCTCGCCACCGGGCACGCCGCCGAGCTGCTGGCCGCCGCGCGCCAGGACTGACGCGCGGCCAGGAGCCGACGCGTTGGAGGTGCCCCTCGCGCCTGCTACCTTCGCCACGTGTCGCGGAGGTCCGGTCCGCGTCTCCCCGTGGGTGGTCATGCGTCGTCGTTGCCAGGAGGGCCTGCCGTGGCCAAGCACATCCTCGTCACCGGTGGGGTGTCCTCCTCGCTGGGCAAGGGCATCACCGCCGCGAGCCTGGGACGGCTGCTGATCGCGCGCGGGCACAGCGTGGTGATGCAGAAGCTCGACCCCTACGTCAACGTCGATCCCGGCACGATGAACCCGTTCGAGCACGGCGAGGTGTTCGTGACCGAGGACGGCGGCGAGACCGACCTCGACCTGGGGCACTACGAGCGGTTCATCGACGTGAACCTGCGCAAGGCCTCCAGCGTCACCACCGGCCAGATCTACTCGTCGGTGATCACCAAGGAGCGTCGGGGCGACTACCTCGGCAAGACCGTCCAGGTCATCCCGCACGTGACCGACGAGATCAAGGAGCGCATCCTCGCGCTCGGCGAGAGCGCCGACATCGTGATCACCGAGGTCGGCGGCACCGTCGGCGACATCGAGGGGCTGCCGTTCCTGGAGGCCATCCGCCAGCTGCGCTACGACGTGGGCCGCGACCACGTGTGCTACGTCCACTGCGCCCTGGTGCCGTTCATCGCGCCCACCGGCGAGCTCAAGACCAAGCCGGCCCAGCACTCGGTGCGCGAGCTCCGCTCGATCGGGATCCAGCCCGATGCGCTGGTGTGCCGCAGCGACCGACCGATCCCCTCGGACCTCAAGCGCAAGATCGCCATGATGTCCGACGTGGACGTCGAGGGCGTGGTCAGCGCCCACGACGCCGACAGCCTCTACGCCGTGCCGATGGTGCTGCGCGATGAGGGGCTGGACGACTTCGTCGCCCGACGCCTCGGCCTCGACCCGTCGGTGGAGCCCGACATCGGCGATTGGGAGGAGCTCGTGGCGCGTGCGCGCGCGCCCGAGGAGCAGGTCGAGATCGCGGTCGTGGGCAAGTACACCGACCTGCCCGACGCGTACCTGTCGGTCGTGGAGGCGCTGGGCCACGCCGGCATCGCCCATCACGCCGCGGTCGACATCCGCTGGGTGCCCGCCGACGGCATCGCCGAGCCGGAGGCGGCGCGCGACGCGCTCGCCGGCGTCGACGGCATCCTCGTGCCCGGCGGGTTCGGCGAGCGAGGCATCGACGGCAAGATCCGCGCTGCCCAGGTCGCGCGCGAGCAGCAGGTGCCGTATCTCGGCATCTGCCTGGGACTGCAGGTCGCGGTCGTCGAGTTCGCCCGCCACGTCCTGGGCCTGACGCAGGCGCACTCCAGCGAGTTCGAGCCGGAGACGCCCGAGCCGGTCGTGGACCTCATGGCCGACCAGCGCGATGTCGCCGACCTCGGCGGCACGATGCGCCTGGGCACCTACCCCTGCAACCTCGTGCCGGGCACGCGAGCGGCCGAGGCCTACGGCGAGCCGGTCGTCTACGAGCGCCACCGCCACCGCTGGGAGGTCGCCAACCGCTACCGCAGCCGCTTCGAGGCGGCCGGGATGCGCATGGCCGGGCTCTCGCCCGACGAGCGGCTCGTGGAGATGATCGAGCTGGCCGACCACCCCTGGTTCGTCGCCAGCCAGTTCCACCCCGAGTTCCGCTCGCGCCCCGACCGCCCGCAGCCGCTGTTCGCCGCCTTCGTCGGCGCGGCCATCGAGCGCATGCGGGCTCGCGCCGGGCGCCTGCCCGACATCGAGCCGGCCGCGCACGACCCCGGGGTGGCCTCGGGGGCGCGCTGATCGGCCTCGGAGGCCGGCGCACCGGGGTCGGGGCGCCCGCGCGGCCGCACGGCACGTGGCGCGGCGGGTCACGCTGGGTAGGAACGCCGTCGGCGCGCCCCGGGCCAGCCCACGCGCCCGACCTGCCGCGACACGACCACGGAGGACGACCATGGCCGAGCAGTCCGTCATGCTGCCGCTGGGCACCACCGCGCCCGACTTCGCGCTGCCCGACCTCGACGGCGCGCAGGTGACCTTCGACGACGTGGCCGGCGAGCACGGGACGCTGGTGATGTTCCTGTGCGTGCACTGCCCGTTCGTCAAGCACATCCAGGCCGCGCTGGCGCGCCTGACCGCCGAGTACGCCGAGCGTGGCATCGGCGTGGTGGGCATCAACGCCAACAGCCTCGAGACCCACCCGCAGGACGGGCCCGAGCACATGCGCGAGCAGGTCAGCGAGGTCGGGTTCACCTTCCCCTATCTGCGCGACGACAGCCAGGAGGTCGCCAAGGCCTACCGGGCGGCCTGCACCCCCGACTTCTACGTGTTCGACGCCGACCGCACGCTGGTCTACCGCGGGCAGATGGACGACGCGCGCCCCGGCAACGACCAGCCCGTGGACGGCGCCGACCTGCGCGCCGCGCTGGATGCGCTGCTGGCCGGCGAGCCGGTTCCGCAGGACCAGAAGCCCTCCATGGGCTGCAACGTCAAGTGGGCGCCGGGCAACGAGCCCGTCTATGCGGGGGGCGCGGCCTAGCGCTCGGCCGCGGAGGCCTAGCGCTCGGCCCCGCAGGCCTAGTGCTCGGCCCCGGAGCGGCCCGGGCGGAGCGACAGCACCGCCAGCCCACCGAGCACCGCCAGCCCGCCGATCAGCTCGAGCGCGGTGAGGCGCTCGGCGAGCAGTCCCACGCCCAGCCCGGCGGCGGTCAGCGGCTCGGCGAGCGTCAGCGTCGCGGCGGTGCCGGCGCTCACGTGCGCGAGGCCGCGGCCGAACAGCGCATAGGCGGTCGCTGTGGCCACCAGCGCGATCCAGCCGATGGCCGCCAAGCCGGGAGCCAGCGTCAGCCAGCCCCAGGGCGCGCCAGAGGTCGCGGTCAGCGCCAGCGCGACGGGTGCCAGCAGCCCGCCCGTGGTGGCGAGCAGCCAGCCCATCGTGGACACCGGGTCGGCCCCACCCGACAGCACCCGGCGGCTGGCCACGGCGAAGCCCGCGAAGGAGGCGCCTGCCAACAGCCCGGCGCCGAGGCCCAGCGCGTCGGCTGCACCGGTCGGGTCGTCGTCGGCCAGCAGGATGATCACCCCGGCAACGGCCAGGGCGGTCGCCGGCCACCAGCGCCGCTCCGGTGCCACGCCCAGGGCGAGTCGCTCGATCGCCCCGGCGAACACCGGGCCGCTGCCGATCGCCACGGCGGTGCCCAGCGCCACGCCGATGCGGCCGATCGCTGCGAAGTACCCGACCTGGAACAGCGCCATGGCGGCCGCCGCCGTCGCCGCGGCGGCGCGTGGCCGCGGCGGCGCCCCGATCCCGACGGTTGCCGCCGCGACGATCAGCAGCAGCGTCGAGCCGATCAGCATGCGCAGCGTGGCGACCTGCCAGGGCTCCGCGGCCTCGGGGCCCAGCGCCAGCGCGGTGCCGGCGGTGCCCCACAGGACCGCGCCGGACAGCACGAGCCCGCGCCCTCCCGCGCCCGCTCGGGTCACCCGTGCGGTGCTCACCTCTCCGGCCACCTCCCTGGACCCGCTCCGGTCACATCGCGTTGACGGGCTGTGCAGCCGAGCGCAGGATAGTCGCGGTCCAGCGCGCGTCGTCCCGACGCGTGCGCGTGTGGAGGAGCCCATGGGACACCAGCCGCACGACCCCGCCGCCCTGCCACGCAAGGAGCCCGTCGACCCCACGAGCTTCTTCGCGCTGGACCTGCGGGTGGGCCGGGTGGTCGCCGTCGAGGACTTCCCCGAGGCGCGCACCCCCGCCTACAAGGTGACCGTCGACTTCGGCCCGGCGGTGGGCACGCTCGCCACGAGCGCCCAGATCACCAACTACGCCCCCGACGAGCTCGACGGGCGGCTGGTGGTGGGCGCGATCAACCTCGGCGACAAGCGCATCGCAGGGTTCACCAGCGAGTTCCTGGTGCTCGGGGGCCTCGAGCCCGACGGGACCGTGCGGCTGCTGTCGGTCGACGAGGGGGTCGACCCCGGCGCACCCGTCGCCTGACACGCCTGGCCGCCTCGGCTCGTCCCACCCAGCCCGCCTCCGCCCCTTCGACCGACACAGGAGCCCACCATGCACGTCGAGGTCATCGACTCCGCGATCCTCCACGACGGGTTCCGGTCGCGCGTGCGCAGCGACCAGGTCCGCTTCCCCGACGGCAGCCAGGGTGCCCGCGAGGTGATCGAGCACCTCGATGCCGTGGCGATCGTGCCGGTGCACCACGACGGCACCGTCACGCTGCTGCGCCACTACCGCCACCCGCTGACCGAGGAGATCCTCGAGATCCCTGCCGGCGTGCTGGACGTCACCGGCGAGGACCCCGCCGACGCCGCGCGCCGCGAGCTGGCCGAGGAGGTCGGCCTGGCCGCCGACGAGCTGACCCACCTGACCACCTTCGCCAACTCGCCGGGGTGGACTGACGAGACCACCGTCGTCTACCTCGCCACCGGGCTGACCGCCACCGCCGCGCCCGACGGCTTCGTCGCCGAGGGGGAGGAGGCCGCCATGCGCGAGGAGCGCCTGCCGCTGGGCCAGGCCGTGGAGGCGGTGCGCGGCGAGCGCTCGGACGCCAAGTCGCTCATCGGCCTGCTGCTGGCCAGCGAGGCGCTCCGGGGCCAGCAGGCGGAGTAGCGGGGCCCGGAAGGCCCTCGCCGAGCGGGCGAGGGCCCCCGGGTGATGCCGGCGGCCCAGCAGTAGACTGCGGGCGCTCGGCGAGGTCGCCCCGCATGCCTCGCCGGGGTCTGGAGCAGCCATGCGCATCGGAGTGCCCGCCGAGACCAAGCGTGGGGAGCATCGGGTGGCGATCACGCCGGCTGGTGTGCGCGAGCTCACCCTCGCCGACCACGAGGTGCGCATCCAGTCCGGGGCGGGACACGGGTCGTCGCTGACCGACGACGACTACGTGCGGGCCGGCGGCCGCGTCGTCGCCGACGCCGAGACGGCCTGGGGGGAGGCCGACCTCGTGCTGAAGGTCAAGGAGCCCACGCCCGAGGAGCACCGGCTGCTGCGCGCTGACCTGACGCTGTTCACCTTCCTGCACCTGGCTGCCTCGAAGGAGCTCACCGAGGCGCTGGTGGCCTCGGGCTGCACCGCCATGGCCTACGAGACCGTGCGCGACGCCGACGGGGGGCTGCCGCTGCTCGCGCCGATGAGCGAGGTGGCCGGGCGCATGGCTACCCAGGTCGGCGCCCACCTGCTCGCCGCGCCAGCCGGGGGACGGGGCGTGCTGCTCGGGGGCGTGTCGGGCGTCATGCCCGCCCACGTCGTGGTGATCGGCGCGGGCAGCAGCGGCCACAACGCCGCATGGGTGGCGGCCGGCATGGAGGCCGACGTCACGGTGCTGGACATCGACGTGGGCACGCTGCGCGGCATCGACCAGATCCAGCAGGGTCGCGTGCGCACGCTGACCTCGAACCAGCTGACGCTGGAGGAGCAGGTGGCGCTGGCCGACCTCGTCATCGGCGCGGTGCTCGTGCCCGGGGCGCGCGCGCCGGTGCTGATCAGCGAGGAGATGGTGGCCTCCATGCCGCGCGGCAGCGTGCTCGTGGACGTCTCGGTGGATCAGGGCGGGTGCGCGGCCACCACCCGGATGACCACCCACGACGACCCCACCTACGAGGTGGACGGGGTCATCCACTACTGCGTCGGCAACATGCCCGGAGCGATGCCGCGCACCTCCACCTACGCGCTGACCAACGTCACGCTGCCCTACGCGGTGCGCCTGGCCGAGCAGGGCATCCGAGGGGCCACGCGCGCCGATCCGGGCCTGGCAGCCGGTGTCAACGTCACCGAGGGGGCCGTGGTCGAGCCGGGCGTCGCCGACGCTCACGGGCTGGCCCACACCCCGCTGGAGCAGATCTGGGGTGGCCATCAGCACTGAGCAGGACCGGAGCCCACAGCTGCCCCGGCACGCCGACCGCTTCCTCGACCACCTGCGGGTCGAGCGCGGCCTGTCGGGCAACAGCCTGGCGGCCTACCGTCGCGACCTCGGCCTGTACGGCGCCTACCTGGCGCAGGCGGGCCGCACCGACCCTGCGGCGCTCACCCGCGACGACCTCGCCGGCTTCGTCGCCTGGCTGCGCGCCGGCGGGCAGGACCGCCAGGCCTACGCCGAGTCGTCGGTGGCCCGCACGCTGGTGGCGGTGCGCGGTCTGCACCGGTTCCTGCTCGCCGAGGGGCTGGCCGGCGCCGACCCGACTCTGGAGCTGGCTGGCCCGCGCGGTGACCGGCCGCTGCCGAGCGCGCTGACCGTGGCCGAGGTCGAGCGGCTGCTGGCCGCTCCCTCCGGCGAGGACGCATCCGCGCTGCGCGACCGCGCGATGCTCGAGCTGCTGTACGCCACGGGCCTGCGCATCTCCGAGCTGGTGGGCCTCGACGTCGACGACGTGGACGCCGACGAGCGCGCGGTCCTCGCGCGCGGCAAGGGCGGTCGCGAGCGCGTCGTCCCGCTGGGGCGCGCCGCCGTGGCAGCGGTGGAGGGCTGGCGCGTGCGGGGCCGTCCGCAGCTGGCGCCTCACGTGCCGGCGCTGCTGGTCAACCAGCGCGGCGGGCGCCTCACGCGCCAAGGCGCCTGGAAGCGGCTGAAGGCCCACGCGGGCGCGGTCGGCCTCGCCGAGCGCGTCAGCCCCCACACGCTGCGCCACAGCTTCGCCACCCACCTGCTGGAGGGCGGCGCTGACGTGCGCCTGGTTCAGGAGCTCCTCGGCCACGCGAGCATCCGCACCACCCAGATCTACACGCTGGTGTCCGACACGCGCCTGCGCGCCGTCTACGACCTCGCCCACCCGCGCTCCGGGGTGGCCGACGAGCCCTTGGGGACGCCATGAGCGACGCTCCCGCCGAGCCCGCCGACCCGGGGGAGGGCGCGACGCGCGCTGCGCCCGGCGACCTCGGCGCGCTGCGCGCTGCGCCCGTCGACCTCGGCGCGCTGCGCGCCCCCGACCTCATCGCCGCCAAGCGGGACGGGGGCGAGATCGACGAGCGCGCGCTGCGCTGGCTGATCGAGGGCTACACCACCGGGGGCACGGTCAGCGAGGCCCAGATGGCGGCCTTCCTGATGGCCGGGTTGTGCCGCGGCTTCTCCGATGCCGAGGCAGCGGCCCTGACCCGCGTGCTGGTCGGCTCGGGCGAGACGATGAGCGTGGCCCACCTGCCCGGGCCGGTGGTGGACAAGCACTCGACCGGCGGGGTCGCTGACGGCACGACGCTGCTCGTCGCCCCGCTGGTGGCCGCGGCGGGCGCGACGCTCGTCAAGCTGTCGGGGCGGGGGCTCGGCCACACCGGCGGCACGCTCGACAAGCTCGAGTCGGTGCCGGGGCTGCGCACCGCGCTCACCCCCGACGAGGTGCAGGCGATCGCCGCCGAGGTCGGCTGCGTCGTCGCGGCGCAGTCGTCGCGGCTGGTGCCCGCCGACGGCGCCCTGTACGCGCTGCGCGACGTCACCGCCACGGTGCCCGACCCCGCGCTGATCGCCTCGAGCGTCATGAGCAAGAAGATCGCCGGGGGAGCGCCCACGCTGGTGCTCGACGTCAAGGCGGGCGCGGGGGCGTTCCTGCCCAGCGTCGCCGCAGCCCGCGACCTCGCCCAGCGCTGCGTCGCCATCGGGCGCGCCCACGACCGTCAGGTCACCGCCCTGGTCACCGACATGGACCAGCCCCTGGGCGGGGCGGTCGGCAACGCCCTGGAGGTCGCCGAGTGCGTGGCGCTCCTGTCCGGCCCGCCCCGGGGGCGCCTGGCCGCGGTGGCCCTCGAGCTCGCCAGCCACGTCGTGGCCATGGGCCGAGCCCAGGCCGAGCCCGACGCCCCGGCGATCGCGGCGGTGCGTGCCGAGCTCACCCGGCGCTGGGCCGACGGCGAGGTCCGCGAGCGCCTGCGCGCGCTGCTCGCCGCCCAGGGCGGGGACGCCGCGGTCGTGGACGACCCGGCCGCGGTGCTGCCCACCGCGCCGGTGCGCCGGCCGGTGCCCGCGCCCCACGCCGGCGTCGTGCAGCGCGTGGGCGCCCGGGCGATCGGCGAGACGGCGGCGCGGCTCGGCGCCGGGCGCGTGCGCGCCGACGCGGCCATCGACCCGGCGGTGGGCGTGCAGGTCCACGCAGCGGTCGGCGACGCGGTGCGCGCCGGCGAGCCGCTGGCCGAGGTGCACGCGCGCACCGAGGACGCCGCACAGGCCGCCGTCGCTGCCCTCGGCGAGGCGATCACGGTGGGCGCGGAGGCTGTCGAGGCGCCGCCGGTGGTCCACGCGGTCGTGGGCTGACCCGCGGGGGCGCGGCGGGCAGCCCCTACACTCGGCGTCACCATGTCCAGCGCCACCTACACCGTCTCCACCGCGGCCTTCGAGGGCCCCTTCGACCTGCTGCTGCAGCTCATCACCCGGCGCAAGGTTGACGTGTGGGAGGTGTCGGTCGCCGAGATCACCGAGGACTACCTGTCGGTGCTGGCCGAGATGGAGGCCCTCGACCTCGAGGTCACCACCGAGTTCCTCGTGATCGCCGCCACGCTGATGGAGCTCAAGGCGGCGCGGCTGCTGCCCGACGCCGAGGACCCCGAGGCCGAGGAGGCCGCGGTCGCCGCGCGCGACCTGCTGTACGCGCGCCTGCTGGACTACCGCACCTTCCAGCACGCCGCGCGCTGGGTCGGCGCGCGGCTCGCCGACCAGGACGGCCACGTGCCGCGCGAGGTCGGCCCTGAGCCGCCCCTGTCCGACCTGCGCCCGCCAGCGCGGCTCACCGCGAGCCCCGACCGCCTGGCGGCGCTCGCCGCTCGCGCACTGGCCGAGTCGCGTCGCACCGTGGACACCGGCCACCTGCGCCCGGTGCGGCTGTCGGTGCGCGAGGCCGCCGCCATGGTGGTCGACGAGCTGGCGCGCGCCCGCGGGGCGGCCACCTTCGCCGAGCTCACCCGCGGCTGCCGCCACCGCTCGGAGGTGATCGCCCACTTCCTCGCGCTGCTGGAGCTCTACAAGCTGGAGCTGGTCGACCTCGACCAGCCCGAGCGGCTCGGCACGCTGATGGTGCGCTGGCAGCCCGAGGACGTGCCGCCCTCCGAGGAGGCGCTGGCCGCCGCGGCCTTCGCTGACACCGCCACCCCCGAGGAGGGACACCGGTGAGCGCGTCGTCGCACGCGACCGCGCCCGGCGCCGGGGAGGTCGGGCTGCGCAAGGCCCTCGAGGCGATCCTGCTGATCGTCGAGGAGCCCGTCGAGGTGGCGGTGCTGGCCGAGGTGGCCGAGGCCGATCCCGACGCGGTCACCGCGACCCTGCACGCCCTGGCCGCCGAGTACGCCGAGGCCGACCGCGGCTTCGTGCTGCGCGAGGCAGCCGGAGGGTGGCGGCTCTACACCGACCCGGCGACGCAGCCGCTGCTCGAGCGGTTCGTGCAGCACGGGCGCCGCGCCGCGCTGAGCCAGGCCGCGCTGGAGACCCTGGCGATCGTGGCCTACCAGCAGCCGGTCACGCGCGGGCAGATCAGCAGCATCCGCGGCGTCGACGCCGACGGGTCGGTGCGGACCCTGCTCGCGCGCGGGCTCATCGAGGAGGTCGGCCGCGAGACGGCGCCGGGCCAGCCGCTGCTGTACGGCACCTCCCGCCTGTTCCTGGAGCAGCTCGGGCTCGCGTCGCTGGCGGAGCTGCCGAGCCTGCCCGACCTCGATCCGGGCGGCCCCGCTCCGCCCGAGCCGGCGCCGGGCGGCTATCGTGCCGCCCGCCGCGCGCTGGCCGCCGACGACCGCGGCCGTGACGCCGCCGACGACTCGGACCCCGCACCATGAGCACCGAGACCGCGCGCCCACCGCGCGTGCAGAAGGTCCTGGCCGGCGCCGGGCTGGGCAGCCGCCGCTCCTGCGAGGAGCTCATCGTCCAGGGGCGGGTCACCGTCGACGGCGAGGTGGCCACGCTGGGTGACCGCGCCGACCCGCGCCGCAGCGTCATCGCCGTGGATGGCGAGCGCGTGGCCACCCACCCCGAGGGCGTCCACTGGATGCTCAACAAGCCCTACGGCGTGGTGACCACCGCCGACGATCCCGAGGGGCGCCCGACCGTCCTGGACTACGTGCCCCCGACGCCGCGGACCTTCCCGGTGGGACGGCTGGACCGCGACACCGAGGGGCTGCTGCTGCTGACCAACGACGGCGAGCTCGCCAACCGGCTGGCCCACCCGCGCTACGAGGTGCCCAAGACCTACCTGGCCCGCACCCGCGGGGTGCCCAGCAAGAAGGCGATGGCGCGCCTCACCGAGGGCGTGACGCTGACCGACGGGCCGGCCCGGGCGGCGCGCGCCCAGGTGGTCGGGCGCACCGGCGACGAGGCGCTGGTGGAGGTCACCGTCACCGAGGGGCGCAACCGCGAGGTGCGGCGCCTGCTCGGCGCCGTCGACGTGCACGTCACCCGCCTGGCCCGCATCCGCCTGGGTCCGCTCGAGCTGGGCGACATGAAGCAGGGCAAGCACCGCCCGCTGACCGCCGGCGAGGTCGGCGCGCTGCACGCGGCGGTGGGCCTCGACGAGCAGCAGCCCACGGAGGGACCGGCATGAGCGATCCGCCCAGCACCGCGCTGCCCCGCCGCGAGGCCGCCGACGAGGGGCCGAGCTCGCCGCGCCCGCCGATCGCCGGGCTGCGCGGCGCCACGACGCTGGTCGCCGACACCCGCGAGCAGATCCTGGAGCGCACCGCCGAGCTGCTGGCCGCCATGCTCGAGCGCAACGGGCTCACCAGCGACGACGTCATCAGCCTAGTGTTCACCGCCACCGACGATCTGCGCAGCGAGTTCCCCGCCGCCGCGGTGCGCGCCGCGGGCGTGTCCGACGTGCCGATGCTGTGCACGCGCGAGCTCGCCATGGAGAGCGAGTCCAACATCCCCCGGTGCGTGCGCGTGCTCGCCCACGTCCACACCGACCGCGCGCGCGACGAGCTGCGCCACGTCTACCTCTACGAGGCGCGCCAGCTGCGCAGCGACCTGCCCGAGTGAGCCCGACCGTGCGCGTCGCCATCATCGGCACCGGCCTGATCGGGGCGAGCCTCGGGCTCGCGCTGCGTGCTGCCGGGGCCGCCGAGGAGATCGTGGGCCACGACGCCGACCCGGCGGCGCTGGCCACCGCCCACCAGCGCGGCGCCATCCACCGGGCCGAGGACTCGGTCGCTGGCGCCGTGGCCGGCGCCGACGTGGTCTGGCTGGCGGTGCCTGCCGCGGCGATCGACGCGGTGGCCGCGCAGGCCGCACCCGCGATGCGCGACGGAGCCATCCTCACCGACGTCGCCAGCGTCAAGTCGCGGGTGGTGGAGAGCCTCCAGCGGGCAGCCCCCACCAGCGTCCACCTCATCGGCGGCCATCCGATGGCCGGGTCGCACGAGGGCGGTGCGGCGCACGCCACCGCCGAGCTGTTCGTCGGCGCCACCTACCTGCTGACGCCCACCACCCACACCGACCCGGCGGCCTACCGCCGGCTGCACGGGCTCGTCGCGGCGCTCGGCGCCCGCGTGCTGGCCGTGGCCCCCGAGCGCCACGACCTGCTCGTCGCGGTGGTCAGCCACCTGCCGCAGCTGGCAGCGACCACGCTGATGAACCTCGCCGCCGACCGTGCCCGCGACGAGCACGCAGGCCTGCTGCTGCTGGCCGCCGGCGGCTTCCGCGACGCCACCCGAGTGGCCGCCTCCAACCCCGAGCTGTGGCTCGACATCGCCCGGGAGAACCGCAGCGCCATCGTGTCGGTGCTCGACGACTACCGCGAGCGCATCGGGGCGCTGCGCAGCGTGCTGGCCACCGCCGACGACGGCTCGCTGGCGCGCGAGCTGGCCCAGGCGCGCGACGCGCGCCGGTCGCTGCCCGGCAAGGCCGACACCACCGGCGTGCTGCTGTGGCTGTGGACCGCCATCCCCGACCGGCCCGGCGTGCTCGCCGAGGTCACCACCACGGTCGGCCAGGTCGGGGTCAACATCGAGGACCTGTCCATCGATCACGTGCCCGAGGGCGGCCAGGGGCGCCTGCTGCTGGCCGTGGCGGGCGAGGAGGCCGCGACCAAGGCGCGACGTGCGCTGGAGGACCGCGGCTTCGAGGTCTGGGAGCAGCGGCCGTGACTGCGACGACCTCGCACCCGCTCACCGTCAGCGCGCCCGCCCCGCTGGTGGCGCGCTGGCCCGCGCCGGGCAGCAAGTCGCACACCAACCGGGTGCTGGCCGCCGCGGCGCTTGCCACCGGCACCTCGACGCTCCACCACCCCCTGGATGCCGAGGACTCCCGGGCGATGCGCGCGGTGGTCCGCGGGCTCGGCGCGCACGTGGACGACGCCGACCCCGGCTGCTGGCGCGTCCAGGGGGTGGGCGGGCGCCCCACGGCCCCCGCCCAGCCCCTGGACGCGCGCCAGTCCGGCACCACGCTGCGCTTCGGCGCGGCGCTGGCCAGCCTCGCGCACACCCCGGTCACCCTCGACGGCGACGCCCAGCTGCGCCGCCGGCCGATCGGCGCGCTGACCGCCGCGCTGCGCGCCCTCGGCGCCGACGCCGCCGACCACGACGGGCACCCGCCGGTGACCGTCGGCGGTGGGCTGGACGGCGGTGCGGTCACCGTCGACGCGCGGCGCTCCAGCCAGTACCCCAGCGCGCTGCTGCTGGCTGCCCCGCACGCCCGCGCCGCGGTCACCGTCACCGCGCAGGGGCTCGGCGCACCCGCCTACGTCGAGCTCACCGCCGCCACCCTGCGCGCGTTCGGCGGCGCGGTGAGCCGGCTCGCCGAGGACCGCTGGTGGGTCGCCGCGGACGGGCTGGACGCCGCCGCGGTCACCGTCGACCCGGACGCGAGCGCGGCGGCGCACCTGCTCGCCCTCGCTGCCGCGGTGCCCGGCACCGTCACCGTCGACGGCGCGGCGCCCACCGACCAGCCCGACGCCGCCGTGCCCGACCTGCTGGCTGCGATGGGCTGCGACGTCGTGCGTGCCGACGCGGCGGTCACCGTGACCGGACCGGCGCGGCTGCGCCCGCTGACCGCCGACCTGGCCGCGCTGCCCGACCAGATCACCACGCTGGCCGCGCTGGCAGCGCTGGCCGAGGGCACCTCGCACCTGTCGGGCGTCGCCGTGGCGCGCGGCCACGAGACCGACCGGCTGGCGGCGCTCGCCGCCGAGCTCGGCAAGCTCGGCGTGCACGTGGAGGAGGAGCCCGACGGGCTGCGCATCCACGGTGGGACGGCGTCCGGGCCCGCGGTGCTCGACCCGCGCGACGATCACCGCCTGGCGATGGCGTTCGCGGCCCTGGCGGCCCGCGTGCCCGGCGTGGCGGTCGCCGACCCGGGCTGCGTGGCCAAGACCTACCCGCGCTTCTGGGCCGACCTGGCCGAGGGCGGGCTGCAGGTGCGTCGCCACGACGAGGAGGACCCGCGATGACCCACCACGACAGCGAGCAGCGTCGCGGGCCGGGAGGACGGGGCGCCATCGTGGCCCTGGACGGGCCGGCCGGCTCGGGCAAGTCGACCGTGGCCGGCGCGCTGGCCTACGCCCTTGGCGCCACCCACGTCGACACCGGCGCGTTCTACCGGGCGCTCACCCTGGCGGTGCGCCGGGCCGGCGCTCCCGTCGATGACGAGCAGGCCTGCGTCGCGGTCGCCGAGCGGTCCCACATCACCCGTGCCGACGGACGCACGCTGCTGGACGGCCAGGACGTCGAGGATGCGATCCGCAGCGCCGACGTGGATGCCCACGTCTCGGCCGTGGCAGCGCACCCGGCGGTGCGCGAGCGCCTGGTGGCCGCCCAGCGCGCCGCGGTCGGCCCCGACGGTGCGGTGGTCGAGGGCCGCGACGCCGGCACCGTGGTGGTGCCCGACGCCGATCTCAAGGTGTGGTTGACCGCCACCCCCGCCGAGCGTGCCGCACGGCGCGGCGCCCAGCTCGGCATCACCGATCCCGGCGACCTCGCCGCCATCGAGGCCGATCTGGCTCGCCGTGACGACGCCGACGCCGCCCAGATGGCGCGCGCCACCGACGCGACCGTGGTGGACACCACCGGCCGCGGCGTCGACGACCTCGTCGCCGACCTGGCCGCTCGCGCCCGCGCCGCCTACGCCCGCGCCACGCGCTCCGAGGTGACCCGATGACCGCCGAGGGACCCGGGCCGCGCCCGATCGTGGCCGTCGTCGGCCGGCCCAACGTCGGCAAGTCCACCCTGGTCAACCGCCTCGCGGGCGGTCGTCAGGCCATCACCGAGGAGCGCTCCGGCGTCACCCGCGACCGCACCACCCACCAGACCGAGTGGCGCGGGCGCACCTTCACCCTGGTCGACACCGGCGGCTGGCTGCCCGGCGGCCGCGGCACCGACCCGCTCACCGCCGCCGTCACCGCCCAGGCCGAGCAGGCCGTGGCCGGTGCTGATGCGATCGTGCTGGTCGTCGACGCGGGTGGCGAGCCCACCAGCGAGGATCACGCCGCCGCCCGCTGGCTGCGCGGCGCCGGCGCGCCCGTGGTGCTGGCGGCCAACAAGGCCGACCGGCTGGCAGACCTGCGCCACGCGGAGGCCGAGCTCGCCGGCTGGCACGCCCTCGGCCTCGGCGAGCCGCTGCCCGTCTCGGCGATCCACGGGACCGGGTCGGGGGATCTGCTCGACGCGGCCTTCGCCGCCGCCGGCATGCTCGAGACGCCCGAGGCCGCCGAGGACGCCAAGGACGCAGCGCCCGGCCCGCCGGCGGTGGCGCTGCTGGGGCGGCCCAACGTCGGCAAGTCGTCGCTGCTCAACCGCCTGGCCGGGGCGGACCGCGCCATCGTCGACGAGCGGCCGGGCACCACCCGCGACGCCGTCGACACGCTGGTGACCACCGATGACGGGCGCACCTACCGGTTCGTGGACACCGCCGGGCTGCGCCGCCCCGCCAAGGTCCGCCGCAGTGAGGCGACCGAGTACTACGCCTCGCTGCGCACTCAGCGGGCGCTGGCCTCGGCCGACGTCGCGGTGCTCGTGCTCGACGCCGCGGAGGTGATCGGCGAGCACGAGCAGCAGCTCGCTCGCGAGGTCCTCGACGCCGGCCGGGCGCTGGTGCTGTGCGCCAACCAGTGGGACCGCATGGACCCCGAGCGCAGCGAGGACTTCACCCGGGAGCGGGAGCGCCGGCTCGGCTTCGTGCCGTTCGCGCGGCTGGTGCGCACCTCGGCCACGACCGGTCGGGGGATGGGCAAGCTGCTCGACGCGATCGACGAGGCGCTGGAGGGCTGGCAGCAGCGCGTGCCCACCGGTCGCCTCAACCGGTGGCTGGCCGACGCCGTCGCTGCGACCCCGCCACCGCTGCACGGCACCCGTCCGGTGCGGCTGCGCTACGCCAGCCAGCCCAGCACCAGCCCGCCCAAGGTGGTGGTGCACGGCAACGCGCCGGTGCCCGACACCTACCGGCGCTACCTGGAGCGCACGCTGCGCGAGACGTTCTCCTTCCCGGGCACGCCGGTGGACCTGCGGGTCAAGGTGCGCCCCAGGTGGGAGGACCGCCGCTGACGGCGAGCGCCGCAGCGCGGTGCGGCCGGTGGTCGGGATGGGCGGATTCGAACCGCCGATCTCCGCTCCCCCAGAGCGGCGCCCTAGACCAAGCTGGGCCACATCCCGTCGCGCCGCACGGGACGGCGCGCCCGGGAGGGTAGCGCCGCCGGGCGCGCTCGGCCAGCGGTCGTCGGTACGCTGCCGGGCACGTCAGCCGGGCACGCGAGCGCGAGGGGAGGGCAGGACGGCATGGGCCTGTTCGATGCGGGCCGACGCGCCGAGGGCGCCGAGACCGTCCACGAGCGCGTCCTCACCGCACCCAACGCCATCACCGCGGTGCGGCTGGCGGGCCTGCCGGTGTTCGTGTGGCTGGTGCTCGGTCCACAGGCGCTGGTGGCGGCCTTCTGGGTGCTGGGCGCGATCGCCGCGACCGACTGGGTGGACGGCTACGTGGCGCGTCGGTTCGATCAGGTCAGCCGCCTGGGGCAGGTGGTCGACCCGCTGGTGGACCGGCTGCTGCTCATCGCCACCGCGCTGACGCTGCTGGTCGCCGGACTGCTGCCGTGGCCGGTGGTGGCGCTGGTGGTCGGGCGCGACGTGGTGCTGCTCGCCGTCTCGTTCGCGCTGTTCGGCGCGGTCCCGCCGATCCCGGTCAACCGCGCCGGCAAGGTCGCCACTGCCGCGCTGCTGACCGGGCTGCCCGCGCTGCTGCTCGCCGCCGCCGACTGGGCCGGGGCGCCGCTGGCGCGGGGGCTCGCCTGGACGCTCATCCCCCTGGGCACGCTGTCCTACTACGTGGCCGGTGTCCAGTACGCGCTCGCGGCGTGGCGGCTGCGACGCCCGAGCCGATAGCATCCGCCCGGTTCCGAGACCGCAACCCACCAGGAGGCACGCGTGAGCCAGATCCCCGCCGACCTGCGCTACTCCGAGGAGCACGAGTGGGTGCGCGTCGACGGTGACCGCGTCACCGTCGGCATCACCGACTACGCCCAGGACGCGCTCGGCGACGTCTTGTTCGTCGACCTGCCCGAGCCTGGCACGCAGCTTGAGGTCGGGCAGGCCTTCGGCGAGGTCGAGTCGACCAAGAGCGTGTCCGATCTGTATGCCCCGGTGGCAGGCACCGTGGCGCAGCGCAACGAAGCGCTCGAGGCCAACCCCGAGCTGGTGAACTCCAGCCCCTACGATCAGGGCTGGATGGTGGTGCTCGAGGTGAGCGACGCCGGCGTGCTCGACCAGCTGCTCGACGCCGAGGGCTACGAGCGCCTGCTGGAGGAGACGTGAGCGCGCAGCCGGGGGCTGGCGTCGGCACCTGATAGCATCCGCCTGCCCGGATGACGTGGTGAGGGGTTGATGTACTGCACCCGCTGCGGGGCCCAGAACCCCGACGACGCCAACTTCTGCGCCCGCTGCGGCCACCGCATGCCCTGGGCGCAGCCGCAGGCCACGACCTCGTCGGTGGAGCCCGAGGCGCTGCTGACCAGTGGCCCCGAGGCCAAGCCCCCGGTCCGCGCGACCGATGGCGAGGTGCCCGAGCTCGAGCCCGGCACCGCGCTGCTGGTGGTGGTGCGCGGACCCAACGAGGGTGCCCGCTTCCTGCTCGACCGCGACGAGATCGACTGCGGGCGCCACCCCGAGTGCACGATCTTCCTGGACGACATCACCGTCAGCCGCCTGCACGTGACGTTCGTGCGCCGCGACGGCGGCTTCGACGTGCGCGACGAGCAGAGCCTCAACGGGACCTACGTCAACGGCGAGCGCGTCGACGAGCAGCGGCTCGCGACCGGCGACGAGCTGCAGATCGGCAAGTTCAAGCTCATGGCGTTCGTGGCCGGACGCGACCAGTAGCGGGCGGAGCGACGTGGCAGCAGACGGGTACACCATCGGGGAGGTCCTGAACCAGCTCAAGGAGGACTTCGAGGACATCACGATCTCGAAGATCCGCTTCCTGGAGAGCGAGGGCCTCATCCACCCGGACCGCACCGAGTCCGGGTACCGCAAGTTCACCGATGACGACGTGGACCGCCTGCGATTCATCCTGACCGCCCAACGCGACCACTACCTGCCGCTGAAGGTCATCCGGGAGCAGCTGGACAAGCTCGACGCCGGCGAGGCACCGGTGGGCGAGGCCGGACCCGGCGCGACCGCCGAGCCGCCCGAGAGCGCGCCCGCCGAGGGTCACGCGCCCCTGGCGCTGGACGACGGCGGCGGGCGGTCGCTGGGGCTGCGCGACCTATGCGAGGCCACCGGTCTGACCAGCGAGCAGGTCCGCGCGCTGCGGGAGTACGGCGTGGTCGGGCGCCGCTCCGACGATGGCGCCCCCTTCGACGACGACGATGTGGCGGCGGGCAGGGCCGCGCGCGAGCTGCTCAACCTCGGCCTCGAGCCCCGCCATCTGCGCATGTACGGGCAGTTCGTGGACCGCGAGGTGGCGCTCTACGAGCAGCTCGTGGCGCCGCTGCAGCGCCAGCGCAACCCCGAGGCGCGCCGGCAGGCGGACCGCCAGCTGGAGCGCCTCGCCGCGCTCACCGGCCGGCTGCAGCGCGCCCTGCTGGCGCGCGCCCTGCGCGACGCGCGGCAGGGCTGACCGCGATGGCTGCCGGTGACCCCAAGCCGTGGGGGCCCTGGCCCGTCCTGCTGCTCGCGCTGGCGCTGCTGGCCCTCATCTATCTCATCGTGCAGGCCGACCTGGCCGAGGGCCACGAGGTGCCGGGCGCGCCCCCGCCGTCCACCGACACCGCCAGCGTCGCCGGCCCCGGCGCGCTCGCGGCATCAGCATGTCGCCTCGACGGTGCCGCGATGCCCGCGTGATTGTCGCCCCCTGGCCCCGAACGTAGACTCGCAGTGACCCGAGCGAAGGAGCATCCGTGATCGAGCTGGAGCTCGTGGGAGTCCGGGTCGAGCTTCCCCACAACCAGCCGATCGTCCTGCTCAGGGAGACGACGGGGGAGCGCTACCTCCCCATCTGGATCGGTGCGGTCGAGGCGACGGCCATCGCCTTCGCCCTGCAGGGCGTCACCACGGCCCGGCCGATGACCCACGACCTCATGCGCGATCTGCTGGCCAACCTCGAGGTGCAGGTCGACCGTGTCGTCGTCACCGAGCTGCGAGACGGCACCTTCTACGCCGAGATCCACCTCACCCACGGTGGCCAGTCCGTCGTGGTGTCCTCGCGGCCCTCCGACGCCATCGCGCTGGCGGTGCGCGCCGAGGTGACGGTCTACGCCGAGGAGGCGGTCCTCGACGAGGCCGGCATCGAGATCGAGGACGACGAGGAGGAAGAGGTCGAGCAGTTCAAGGAGTTCCTCGACTCGGTCTCGCCCGAGGACTTCAAGTAGGCGCCGACGCGCCTCCCGCGGCCCCTGCCAGGGTCGGCCCGGGTCGGTCCTCGCGCCACGCGCTCCGCAGGTCGAGGTCAGCGCGCTGCGCCCGAGGGCTGTTGCCACGAGCGTCGCTGCTGACGTAGACTCCACTGTCGGAATTCTCCCGGCGCGACCTCGGCAGGAGACCCCCATGGCGCGCGACAACCGCTACCTGCGTGACATCCCGCTGCCCGGGTTCGAGGACGGCCCCAGCGGCTACCGCGCCCCGAAGGTCACCAAGCTCGTCGGCATCTCGTACCGCCAGCTCGACTACTGGACCAGCACCGGCCTGGTGCGCGCCTCGGTGCGTGACGCCGTCGGGTCCGGCAGCCAGCGGCTGTACAGCTTCGAGGACATCGTCCAGCTGCGCGTCATCAAGCGGCTCCTGGACACCGGGGTGGGCCTCAAGCGCATCCGCGCCGCGATCGAGTACATCCGCGACCGGGGCCTCGACCTGCGGACCGTGACGCTGGTCTCGGACGGCCACACCATCTACGCCCTCGACGACGAGTCGCAGGTGGTCGACCTGCTCCAGCGCGGCCAGGGCGTCTTCGCGATCGCGCTGGAGCCGGTGGTCACCGAGCTCGAGGGCGACATCGCCGTGATCGAGCCCGAGCACGTGCCCGCGCCCGTCGCCGAGCTCGCCACCGACGCCGAGGCCGAGGTGCCCGCCGCCGAGGGCTGACGCGCCCCCGCTGCCCGGCGGGCGCTAGGCGTTCTCGGCGAGGTCCTCCAGCGCGGCGCAGGTGCACTGCAGGTGCTTGTCGCCGTAGGCGTTGTCGATGCGTCCCACCGGCGGCCAGTACGTCGCCCCGCGACGCGCCCCGGCCGGTCGCGCCGCCTGCTCGCGCGAGTAGGGCCGATCCCAGGCGTCGGCCAGCACGGCCGCCTCGGTGTGCGGCGCCCGTCGCAGCGGGCTGTCGGCCAGCGCCACCTCGCCGCGCGCCACCTGATCGATCTCCTCGCGGATCGCGCGCATGGCGGTGAGGAAGCGGTCGAGCTCCTCCTTGGGCTCGGACTCGGTGGGCTCCACCATCAGCGTGCCCGGCACGGGGAACGACATCGTCGGCGCGTGGAACCCGTGGTCGATGAGGCGCTTGGCGATGTCCTCGGCGGTCACCCCGGTCTCGGTGGTGATCGGGCGCACGTCCACGATCGCCTCGTGGCCCACCGTCCCGGCCGGGCCCGTGTAGAGGATCGGGTAGTGCTCGGCCAGCCGCCGGGTCACGTAGTTGGCGGCGAGGATCGCCGCCTGCGAGGCGCGGGTGAGCCCGTCGGGGCCCATCAGCGCGATGTAGGCCCAGGAGATCGGCAGGATCCCCGCCGAGCCCCACGGCGCCGAGGCGATCGCGCCGGCGCCCGGCTGCGGCCCCGCCTCGGGGCGCACCGTGCTGGAGGGCAGGTGGGGGGCCAGGTGCTCGCGCACCCCGACCGGACCCACGCCGGGCCCGCCGCCGCCGTGGGGGATGCAGAACGTCTTGTGCAGGTTCAGGTGGCTGACGTCGGCGCCGAACGCCCCCGGGCGGGCCAGGCCCACCAGCGCGTTCAGGTTCGCCCCGTCGAGGTACACCTGTCCGCCGTGAGCGTGGATCTGATCGCAGAGCTCGGTGATGCCCTCCTCGAACACGCCGTGGGTGGAGGGATAGGTGACCATGATCGCCGCGAGGCGGTCGCCGTGCTCGGCGAGCTTGGCGGCCACGTCCTGGCTGTCCACGTCGCCGCGCGCGTCGCAGGCCACCGAGACGATCCGGTAGCCCACCATCGCCGCGCTGGCGGCGTTGGTGCCGTGCGCCGACTCGGGGATCAGGCACACGTCGCGGTGGCCCTGCCCGCGGGCGGCGTGGTAGCCGCGGATGGCCAGCAGCCCGGCCAGCTCGCCCTGCGCGCCCGCGTTGGGCTGCAGGCTGACCCGGTCGTAGCCGGTGATCTCGGCCAGCCAGCGCTCGAGGTCGTCGATGAGCGCGCGGTAGCCGGCGGCCTGCTCGAGCGGGGCGAAGGGGTGCACGTCGGTGAAGCCCTGCCAGGAGATCGGCTCGAGCTCGACGGCGGCGTTCAGCTTCATCGTGCACGAGCCCAGCGGGATCATGGTGCGATCCAGCGCCAGGTCGTGGTCGGCCAGGCGCCGGACGTAGCGCAGCAGGGCGGTCTCCGAGCGGTGCTCGTGGAACACCGCGTCGGTCAGGATCGCGTCGCGTCGGCGCAGCGCGTCGGGCAGGCGGGGCGCGACGGGCTCGGCGGGAGGCGCCACCGGCGCCTGCGTGGCCGCGGCGACCGCCTCCAGCACCGCGTCGACCACGGGCGCCTCGGTGGTCTCGTCCACGCTGATGCCCACCGCGTCGCCATCCAGGCGCCGCAGGTTGATGCCGCGGTCGCCGGCAGCGGCGAGGACGGCGTCGGCGCGCCCGGGCACCTCGGCGGTGACGGTGTCGAAGAAGGCCTCGTGGCGCACCGCGATGCCCGCGTCGGTCAGCCCCTGGGCGAGGCGGGCAGCGTGGCCGGCGACCCGCTCGGCGATGGCCGCCAGCCCCTCGGGGCCGTGGTGGACGGCGTAGAGCGCCGAGACCACAGCCGGCAGCGACTGCGCGGTGCACACGTTGCTGGTGGCCCGGTCGCGGCGGATGTGCTGCTCGCGCGTCTGCAGCGCCAGCCGCAGCGCCGGGTTGCCCTCGTCGTCGACCGACACGCCGACCAGCCGCCCGGGCAGAGACCGCCGGTGCTCGGGGTGGGTGGCGATGTAGCCGGCGTGGGGGCCACCGAACCACAGCGGCACGCCGAAGCGCTGGGTCGAGCCGACCACGACGTCGGCCCCCTGCGCGCCCGGTGGCGCGATCAGCGTCAGCGCCAGCGGGTCGGCGGCGACCACGGTCATCGCGCCCGCAGCCTGCGCCGCCTCGATGAGCGGGCGCAGCGACCGGACCGCGCCGGTGGAGCTCGGCTGGGACAGCAGCACGCCGAACACGTGGTCGCCGAGCAGCGCCATCGGGTCGCCGACGGCCACCTCCAGGTCGAGCGCCTGGGCTCGCGTGGTGACCACGTCGATGGTCTGGGGGTGGGTGTCGGCGTCGATCACGAACGTCCCGCCGCGCCCGCGCTGGACCCGGCGCACCAGCGCCATCCCCTCGGCGGCGGCGGTGCCCTCGTCCAGCAGCGACGCGTTGGCCAGCCCCAGCCCGGTCAGGTCGGAGACCAGCGTCTGGAAGGCCAGCAGCGCCTCGAGCCGTCCCTGGCTGATCTCGGGCTGGTAGGGCGTGTAGGCGGTGTACCAGGCCGGGTTCTCCAGCACGTTGCGGCGGATGGCCGCCGGGGTGTGCGTGGCGGGGTAGCCCATGCCGATCAGCGAGGTGGCGGTCTCGTTGCGGGCCGCGAGGGCGGCCAGCGCCTGCTGCACCTCGGCCTCGCCGCGCGCCGCGGGCAGGTCCAGCGGCTCCTTGTCGCGGATCTGCCGGGGGATCGTGTCCTCGAGCAGCGCGCCCAGCGAGTCGTAGCCGAGCGCGGCCAGCATCGCGCGCTCGTCAGCCTCGGAGAAGCCGATGTGGCGGTCGCTGAACCGGTGCGCTCCCGCCTCGTGAGCCGCCTGCCAAGCGGTGGTGGGCGAGTGGCCGGTGGCGGGATCCATGGGGTCCTCCAGAGCTCGGAGCGGGCAGGCCACGGTCGGTGGTCTGCCCCGGCTCTGTCAGGGAACCTGAGAGTTCGGCCGGCGGGTCCGGCGTGCCCCTTCGGTTCCAGCGGCCCCATCGCCGCCGGATCTCCAGAGTGGCCTGGGCCTCGCGGTCCGGGTGCCTGAGAGATTCCCGGGGCGGGTTGCTCCTTCGGCGCTCCGGTCGGACCGGAGGCTCTCCCGCGAGGTGTGTGCGGCCGACGCCGACGGTACTGCGTCGACGGTGGGGGCTCAAGGGAGCCGCGCGCCGACGCCGGGCTGCGCGCGCGCCTCGGCCCCGACCCGCTGCGCGGCGACGCCGAGCCCGACGCGCTGGGCGGACCTCGTGGCTCTGCTGCGCGCCGGTGCGCGCTCGGGGCGCAGCGTCACCGTCGAGCCGGCCGAGGTGGGCGCAGCCAGCCGCGCGACGGTGCCGGCCGGTGACCGCGTCCACGTGTACCGCCGCGCCGGTGCGCCCTGCCGGCGGTGCCACACCGCGATCCGCAGCTGGGAGCTCGGCGGCCGCGCCATCTTCGCCTGTCCCACCTGCCAGCCGCGCTGACCGGGCTGGTCAGCGGTCCGGTCCCAGCCACGACAGCAGCGTGCGCACCCCGAAGCCGGTGGCGCCCTCGGGCAGGTGGCCCCAGCCCATGCCCGAGCCCAGCCAGGCGGCCGGCAGATCGCAGTGCAGCCACGGCACCTCGCCGACGAACCGGCGCAGGTACAGCCCTGCCAGGATCGCGTCCGAGCCGGGGTCGCCGGCAGGGCTGTCGCCCACCTGGCGGTGATCGGCGACGTCGCTGCGCAGGAAGCGGTCCAGCTCGGGCCACAGCGGCAGCGGCCACAGCCGCTCGCCGCTGTCGCGCCCGGCCTCGCGCAGGGCGCCGAGCAGCCCCTCGTCGTCGCACAGCAGCGCCCCGGCGTAGGCGCCGACCGCGTGGGCCGCGCTGCCGGTGAGGGTGGCCACGTCGACGATGGCGTCCGGCTCGGTGGCAGCCGCCAGCGCCACCGCGTCGGCGAGGATCAGCCGCCCCTCGGCGTCGGTGTCGACGACCTCGGTCGTGGTGCCGTCGGGGTGGGAGACCACGTCCCCGGGTCGATAGGAGCGGGCCCCTGGCAGGTTCTCCACCAGCGGCAGCCAGGCGTCGACGGTCACCCGCACCCCGAGCTCGCCGAGGGCGGCGCAGGCGGCGGCGACCGTGGCGGCACCGGCCATGTCGGACTTCATGGCCTGCATCCCGGTGCGGTCCTTGAGCGACAGGCCGCCGGAGTCGAACGTGACGCCCTTGCCGACCAGCGCCACGCGGCCGGTGCTGCCGCGCGGGGCGTAGCGCAGCCGCAGCAGGCGCGGGCCATGCTCCGAGCCGCCGCCCACGGCCAGCGTCGCGTGGCACCCGCTGGCGGCGAGCTCATCGGGCCCCCACACCTCCACGTCGAGGTCGGCGCACAGCTCGCCGAGGGTCGCGGCGAGCGCGGCAGGGGTCTTGTCGGCCGGCGGGGTGGTGACCAGCTCGCGGGCGGTGCGGGTCGCGCCGGCGGTGATGGCGGCGCGCGCCAGCGCCTCGCGGGCGCCGGCGCTGCGGCTCGAGGGCACCAGCACGGTGGCGCGCGTCAGGGCGGGGGCCCGCTCGTCGCCCTGGGTGCGCCAGCGCTGGTCGGCGTGCGCGCCCAGCAGGAGTCCCTCGGCGACCGCGTGGACGCTGGCCGCTGTCGGGTGGATCTGGGCGAGGGTGGTGGCCAGGGAGGGGGCGTCGGGCACCGCGCGCACCGCGGTGGCGGCCGCGTCGCGCAGCGCTGCGGCGTCGGCGTCGACCATGCGCCCGAGACCCACCAGCAGCACCGAGCGCGCCGGCAGGTCGGGGGCGGCCAGTCGGAGCGTCTGGCCGACGTCGCCGCGGAAGGCGTGGCTGACCGGGAACCCGTCGAGCCCGAGGGCGCCGAGCACCGCGCCGGTGCCGGGCCCCTCGATCTCGCCCTTGAAGGCCGGGGCGACCAGCACGTCGACCTCCTGGGCGCGCAGGTCGCCGGAGGCGACGTGGAGGGTCGGCGGTGGGGTGGTGGGCACCATCAGCTGGCCTCGTCGGGGTCGGGGAGCCCGTCGGGGCCGACGGGAGCGTCCAGCGCGGCGTGCGCGCGCACCGCGGGGTCGGTCGGCCCGACGCGGTGCCAGTCGCAGCCGCCCTGGCAGCGTCGCAGGCACGCGCTCGGCACGCGCACCAGGTGGTCGAACGGCAGCAGCTGCTCGCAGTGGTGGCAGCGGTAGGTGGTGTTCGCCTCGACCATCGAGCGGAGCGTAGCGGTTGGCCGCAGCGCCCGGGCGGGTATCGCGCAGCGCCCCGGCCTCGGCGTGCTCCGCCAGCGCGCTCCGGGCGCGCGGCGCCGGCCGGACCGCCCGGGCGCGCGCTGCCTAGTCGAGGATCCGCTTGCTGACCGCCTTGGGGCCGTCCATGGTGTAGACGATCGGCACGCCGGTGGGGATCTCCAGGCGGGTCACCGCCTCGTCGTCGAGCTCGTCGAGGTCCTTGGCGATGGAGCGCAGGCTGTTGCCGTGCGCGCTGACCAGGATCACGTCGTGCTCGTCGAGCGCGGGCAGGATGCGCTCGCGGAAGTAGGGCAGGGTCCGGTTGGAGGTGTCCTTGAGCGACTCGCCGCCCGGGGGCGGCACGTCGTAGCTGCGCCGCCAGATGTGCACCTGCTCCTCGCCGAACTCCTCCGCGGTCTGGGCCTTGTCGCGGCCGGTCAGGGCGCCGTAGAAGCGCTCGTTGAGCTCCCAGGCCTGCTCCTGGGGCAGGTCGGGCTGGCCGAGCTCGGCCAGCACGATCTCGCCGGTCTCGATGGCGCGGATGAGCGTGGAGGGGAAGGCCTTGTCCACGCGCAGGCCCTCGGCGGCCAGGCGCTTGCCGCCCTGGCGAGCCTCCTCGCGGCCCTTCTCCGACAGGGGCACGTCGACCCAGCCGGTGAACAGGTTCTTGGCGTTCCAATCGGATTGTCCGTGGCGGACCAGGATGAGCGTGCTCATGCCAACCTCGCTGGGGTCGCGGGACGGGGTTGGCGCGGAGGCTAGCAGCCACCCCGCGGGTCCCTGGGACGGCCCTGGGCCGCCCGACGCCCGGGAGCGATGTGCCCCGCGCGCGAGGGCGTTACCGTCCCGTCGGTGACCTCCGATCACGTGCGCGCCGGCGGCGCCGCCTCGGGCGGGGCCGCGCCGCCGCCACGCGCGGTCGCAGCGCTGCTGGTCGACCGCACCTTCGGACCCTGGTTCTGGGGCAACCTCGCCTCCAACACGGGCAACTGGCTGTACAACGTCGTGGCGGCGGTGGTGGTCTTCGACCTCACCGGCTCGGCGCTGATGGTGGGCACCGTCAGCGTCGCCCAGTTCGCCACGCTCGCGGTGGTCAGCCCGTGGGCGGGGGCGCTGTCGGACCGCATCGACCGCAAGCGGATGCTCCTGGCAGCGCAGACGTTCGCCTTCGCCAGCGCCTCGGCGCTGGCGGTGGCCAGCCTGCTGCTCGGCGTCGAGGGCCTGCCGGGAGCCTGGCCCATCATCGTGGCCACGTTGGGCATCGGCGTCGGGGTGGCGTTCACCGGTCCGGCCCAGCAGGCCCTCGTGCCGGCACTGGTCGAGGACGCCGACCTCGAGAGCGCGGTCACGCTCACGTCGCTGACGTTCAACGTGGGTCGGGCCCTTGGCCCCGGCGCCGCCGGGGTGATCCTGGCCACGGTCGGCCCGGAGGTGGCCTTCGCGGTCAACGCGGTCACCTTCGTGGCGCTGCTGGCCGCGCTGCTGGCGATCCGCCCGCGGGCGCGGGCGCCGCACGACCCCGACGCGGACCGCTCGGTGCGCGCCGGCCTGCGCCATCTGCGCCGCGATCCGGCGGTGCCGTGGCTGCTCGGCGGCGTCGCGGCGATGGGCTTCGCCACCGACCCGATCAACACGCTCGCGCCACCGCTTGCCGCCGAGCTCGGTGCCGGCGGGGACCTCGTCGCGGTGCTGGTCAGCGCCTTCGGCGTCGGCGCGGCGCTCACCGCGCTGATCGCCGGGCGGCTGCAGCGGGGCCTGGGCCGGCTACGCACCGGCGCGCTCGGCGGTGGCCTCCTGGCGGCGGGGCTGCTGGTCGCCGCGATCGCGCTGGCGCCCTGGGTGGCCGTGGGCGGCTTCGGGGTGATGGGCGTCGGGTTCGTGCTGGGCCTGACCAGCCTGACCACCGTGCTGCAGCGCCGCGTGCCCGACGAGCTGCGGGGACGCATCATGGCGCTGTGGACCGTGGCGTTCCTCGGCAACCGGCCGATCGCCGCGCTGATCGACGGTGCCCTGGCCGACTGGGTGGGGCCGCGCCTGGCCATGGGCGTGCCCATGCTGGTCGCGCTGCTGGGAGGCTGGGCGGCGCTGCGCCTGCGAGCGCAGGGCGTCGAGCCCCGCACCGCCGAGGACCCCGACCCGGGCGCTGCACCGTCACCGGGCAACCGCGCCAGAGACGAGGACGCGTGAGACCCCCCTTCACCCCGCAGGCGATCGTGTTCGACTTGGACGGGCTGCTGGTGGACACCGAGCCCCGCTGGGAGGCTGCCGAGCGCCGGCTCATCGCCGAGCTCGACGGCGACTGGGACCCCGAGGTGCGCCACCAGCTGCTCGGCGTGGGCCCGGAGACCTCGGCGCGCATCCTCGCCGAGCACCTCGGCGTCGCCGACCATGCGATGGTCGCGCGCCGGCTGCTGCTCGCCGCGCTCGCGGAGTTCCGTCGCGGCGTCACGGCGCTGGAGGGCGCCGAGGAGCTGCTCACCGCGCTGCGCGGGCGCGTGCCCACCGCGGTGGCCACGAACTCGCGCCGCGTGCTGGCCGACACGGCGCTGATGAACGCCGGCCTCGACGGGCTGGTGGACGCGCTGGTGTGCGTCGAGGACGTCGACGAGCCCAAGCCGGCGCCCGACCCCTACCGCCGCGCCTGCGCCGAGCTCGACGCCGACCCCGCCGGCGCCGTGGCCTTCGAGGACTCCGGCCCCGGGGTGACCGCGGCAGTGGCAGCCGGGCTGTGGACCGTGGCGTGCCCCAGCGTGCCCGGGGCGAGCCCCGAGGGTGCGCACGCGGTCATCGCGAGCCTGCGGGAGGTCGATCCCGAGGCGCTGCTGGCCGGCGCCACCGACGCGCCGAGCTGACCAGAGCGGCTATCCTGCCGGGCTCGGCGCCAGCCGCCCGATCGCAGGAGTCACCCATGTCCCGACGCACCATCATCGGGGTGATCGCCCTGGCGGTGATCATCGTCGCCGCTGCGGCCGTGCCGATCCTCGTCCCGCCCGTCGACGACCGCGACCCCGGGGAGTCGGTGGTCGTCATCCCCCTCAACGGGCAGATCACCGAGGGCACGCCCGGCCTGGGTGCGACCCTCATCTCACCGTCGACGGTGCGCGAGCGCCTCGAGGCAGCCAGCACCGACCCGCGCGTGGGGGCCGTGGTGCTGCGGGTCAACAGCCCCGGCGGCAGCGTCGCGGCGTCCCAGGAGATCGTCGACCTCATCGACGAGCACCCCGATCCCGTGGTCGTGTCCATGGGCGACCAGGCCGCCTCCGGGGGCTACTACATCAGCCTGGGCGCCGAGCGCATCGTGGCGCAGCCGGGCACGATCACCGGCAGCATCGGCGTGATCAGCCAGACCTTCGACATCTCCGAGCTGCTCGATGACCTCGGCATCGAGATCGAGACGCTGGCCGAGGGCGAGCTCAAGGACGCGCTGGGCTTCGAGGGGCTCGACGACGACGGGCGCGCCATGCTCGAGGCCATCAACGCCGACGCCTATGAGCAGTTCATCGCCGCCGTCGCGCAGGGACGCGACCTGTCCGAGGACGAGGCGCGCGAGCTCGCCGATGGCTCGATCGTCTCCGGCGAGGAGGCGCTGGAGCGCGACCTCGTCGACGACCTCGGCGGCGTCGAGACGGCGGTGGACCAGGCCGCCGAGCTGGCCGGCATCGACGACCCCACCGTGGTCGAGGACCGCCCGGGGCTGTTCGACGGGTTCCTGCCCGCCGGGGTGGAGCGCACCGTCGGCCGGGTCCTCGGCGAGGATCCCGGCGATCCCCGGCCCGAGGAGGCCAGGGACGCGCCCGAGGGCCTCGACGTCGAGGGCCTCGACCTCGAGGACCGCCTGGTGCTCGAGCTGCTGCGCGACGCCGGCACCCCGCAGTACCGCCGTCCGGTCGAGGGGAGCGGATCATGAGCCAGACACCGCCACCGACCGGCGAGGACCCGACCCCGGCCGAGGGTCCCGGCGCGGACCAGCCCGGCGGCCCGACGGTGCCCTCCGCGCCCGCAGCGACCGCGGGCACCGCCACCAGCGAGGAGGCCGGCACCGGGGCCCCGGCCGCCACCGCCGCCCCCGCGTCGCAGGCGGCTGCGCCGCCCGCCGTGGCGCCCCCGGCCGGCCTGCTCGACAGCGCCGTCGGCGTGGTGACCAGCCCGACGTCGACGCTGCGCAGCCTCGCAGCGCACCCGCGCCTGGGCTGGGCCTTCGTGGTCGTGGTCGTGCTGTCGGCGCTGTCGACCATCGCCGAGGGGCCCGGCGCTCCCGAGATCCCGGGGGCTCCGGCCGCTGGTGACGGTGCGGCAGCATCGCTGTACGTGGCGCGCATCGTCGGGGGCGCGCTGCTCGCGACCGGGCTGCTGGCGGGTGGCGCAGCGCTCCTGCACGGCCTCGCCCGGCTGCTCGGCGGCGCGGGCGACTTCCGCGGGACGCTGACGGTCATCGCCTTCGCGACCGTGCCCAACGCGCTCGCCGTCCCCGTGCAGCTGCTCCCGGCGCTGCCGATCCCGCAGGTGCTCGCTGGGACGCTGGCCGGGCTCATCGGCGTGGCGCTGCTGGTGTGGGTGCTGGTGCTGCTCGTGCAAGGCATGCGCCTCACGCATGGGATCACCGTCGGGCGGGCGATCGCGGTGGTGGCATTGCCCGTGGCCATCCTCGTGGGGGTGGTGCTGCTCCTGGTCGTGCTGGCCGGC
>PWER01000181.1 GCA_003553565.1 Nitriliruptoria bacterium
GCCAGCCCCCAAGCGAAGCGGCCAGCGAGATGCCGGCAAGCCTGCGTGATCACTGATCCCCCGACCACGCGGCCCCGCGACCGTGACGGCCCCCCGTCGGTGCGCCTCAGCCCGGTGCGCTTTGGCCGCATGACCATACGAATGCCGAAGCGTCGGCGCAAGTCTGGCATGCGCTGGACCTCTGGGTTGTGCCGGGCCTTGTGCCGGGCCTTGTGCTGGGGCCTTGTGCCAGGGCCTTGTGCTAGGGCATCGGCCGCGTCACGAGCACGGTGAGCCGGCCGCCGTCGACGTCGTCCTCGGCGTCACCGCCGCAGCCCACCAGCAGCAGCCCCGCAGCAAGCAGCCCCACCACGACGAGGCCGCGCCCACCACGGCTGGCGCGGAGGATCAGGCTACGCAGATCGGTCATGCGTGTGCTCCTCTCGTGCTCGTGACCCATGGGGCCGACCCGCAGCCCCCGACGACGACCCGCGCGGGCGCTCTGCTGCCCGGGGCCCACGCGAGCGGCGCAGCCACCCGAGCTCTGCCACGTCGGTGCGATGAAGATACGCGAGCTCGCGCTCGGTGAAAGCCCCCTATTTGGCCGCATGCGGGACGATGGGCCTGGGCGCCGGCCCTGGGCGCCAGGGCCGCTCGAGGCGGCGCGCTGGCCCCGCGGCGGACCGTGTCGGTGGTGGCGGCGGGGCCGGCGGCCCGCCGGCCAACCGCGGTGGGTCTGGCGGCTCCAACAGGCGGTGAGCCCGGCAGCTTGCGGGCCGCCGGGCTCACCGGTGCTGCGGATGAAACGGACTGGGTTGCGCTCGCCCGGCCAGGGCTTGCGTGCAGCCGGGCGAGCGTGCTGATCAGTCGTCGCCGAATGGCGCGTTCGGGTTCAGCAGCGGGTTGGCGGGGCCGCCGAACCCGTCGGGCAGCTCCAGCTCGGTGCGGTCGGAGCCGTCGGCGTCGGCGATCCACGCGTTCGGTCGATGCAGCGTCGTGCCGCTCAGCTGGGCCGCGTCGGCGTACAGCACCCGATCGCCGTCGCTGCTCACATCAGCGCGATTGATGGTGTCCTCGATCAGGTCCTCGGCGGTGACGATCACCGTCTGGTCGGTGTCGTCGTCGAGGCTGACCAGGGCGAGCTGCTCGGCGTCGCCGATCCCACCCGTGCCGACGAGCACCTGCTCGCCGTCCGGGTGCCAGCCGAACAGCTGGTGCGCTGCCAGTGCCGCGTCACCGTCCGCATCGGCCAGCAGCTCGGTGACACCGCCGCCGTTCAGGTCGACCACGCGGATCGATGCGTCGGCGTCGCGAGTGCCGACTTCGTCGTCGCGGATGTGGGTCATGGCGAGCTGGCTGCCGTCGTCGGAGACGCGCAGGTCGGCGAGGATGCCCTCGTTGACGCTGTCGAGCACCTCACCGGCAGCCTCCGGGTCGGCGACATCGCGCAGCTCGAGGCGCTCGCCGTCGCCGTCGTCGAGCACCACCAGCAGGTCGTCACCCTCGGCGAAGCGGGCAGTCAAGGTGTCGGGCTCCTCGACCCAGCGGGTCTCGCCACCGTCCTCGAGGTCGCTGACGCCGATCCACGTGCGGTCGTCGTCAGCCTCGTCAACGCACTCGAACGCGACCTGCTGGCCATCGGCGGAGAAGTGGATGTTGCCGAAGTCGCAGTCGCGGCCGTCGCCGTCGGAGAGCACGCGCGTCTCGGCCGAGCCCTCGGCGAGCGAGACGATCCGCACCTCGGTGTCGATATCGCCGACATCGGTGTCAGGGTCCGCGTCGCGGTCGTAGGCGAGCCAGTCCCCGTCCGGCGAGAAGTCGGCCGGCGTGTGCTGCTCGCCGGGACGCATGTTGGAGAGCTCCTCCGCGCGCCCGTCGATCGTGCCGATGGCGGTGCTACGGATCGTGGGGCTCACATCTGGGTTGAAGCGCAGGAACGCGTAGTCGGGAGTCTCGCCCGGGTCCAGGGCCGACCGCTCGATGGCGTCGGCCGCATCGAGCACGGTGTCGGGGATCACGGCGGGGCCGCCCACGCCACGCACGGTGCGCGGGTTCAGCGTGGCGATAGCGCCCTCGGTGGCGGCGGGAACAGCGTCGGGGGTCAGCAGCAGCAGCGGCGCGTCGAGGCTGGCCGCCGCGGCCGCACCCGGGATCGCGTCGGGGAAGTCTGTACCGTTGGCCAGCAGGATCTCGCGCGCGCCGGTGAACTGGTCGAGAGCGAGCCGGGCGGCGGTCTCGTACCGGTTGGCGCCGAACTGGCGGTCGACCTGGTCGACCTCGGCTCCGATCTGCTGATCGACCGCGCTGTCGATGACCGCCGGACCGCCGGCGATGACGACCCGGCTCGGGTCGAGATCACGGAGCGTGTCCATCGTGCTGTCCGGGACTGCGGTCTCGCCGGTCAGCAGCAGCGGCGCATCGAAGCGGGCCGCGGCCGTGACTGCCGGCAAGGCATCGGGGAAGTCCAGAGCGAAGGCCATGAACACCACATCGGTGTCCTCGGCGTCGAAGAACTCCGCCGCCAGGTCGTCGGCCGTCTCGAACCGGTTGTCGCCAGCGATGCGACGAGCAGAGTCAGCAAGGTCAGCGGCCTCGTCCTCGACCGCCGGGTCGATCACCGCGGTGCCGCCCACGACGATGATCTCCTCGAGGTCGAGCCGGTCGAGCTCGTCAGCGGTCGCCTCGGGGATCCCGCCCTGCCGTGTGAGCAGGACCGGCGAGCCGTCACGCGCCGCGGGACCACCAGCGGTGAGCGCGTCGGCGAAGTCTGCGCCGGTGGCCAGGTAGGCGGTGTCGACGTCGTCAGCATCGAACACGTCATTTGACAGCGCGGCGGCCGTCTCGTAGCGGTCGTCGCCGCTGCTGCGCAGAGCTTCGGCGGCTGCCGGGATGGCGGCCCCCACCGCGGCTCCTGCGATCGCCAGACCCGCCACCACCCCCGTCACCGCGCGACGCGCAGCGGTGCGGGTCGCGCTCCGGCTGCGGGTGGTGCGATCGCCACTCGTCTGGTGCCTCGAGGGACTGTGCGCACCAGCTCGGCGCACGTCGATGAGCCCATCCGATGAGCCCATCCGATGAGCCCATCCCTGGGGACGGGTGCATGGTGTGGCATCTGTTGCCTCCTCTAGCGCTCGGTGTGCCCCCAGTGGACGTGCGACGTGCGGTGGGGACCGGATGGCCGTAAGCCCGGGCTATCCCGCGACTATCACGGCGGCACTGTCACGGCGGCGAAGCAGGGCGTGGATCGAGGCCTACAGGACCGGAGCCGATGGGGTCGGGGCGTGCTGGCTGCGGCTTGTCCACAGCTCGGCAGGCCCGGTTCGCCTGTGGGCGCTCTGGGGTGCGTACCCTGCGAAACATGCGTTCGGGAGCGGTGGTGGCAGGGCCGACGGTGGGAGAGGATCCCGCCGGCTACGTCGCGGGCGAGCGGTCGGCGCGGGATGCGGGTGAGTCGCATCGGGCGGGTGAGCCGCCTCGGGCGGGTGAGCGGCCTTGGGTGGGTGAGCGGCCTCGGGCGGGTGAGTCGCCTCGGGCGGGTGAGCCGCCTCGGGCGGGTGAGCGGCCTCGGGCGGGTGAGCCGCCTCGGGCCGAGGGCGAGGCGCGGGGGCCGCGGGCGACCTCGGCCACCGACGAAGGGCCGCTCGCACGGCTGCAGGTCGAGCTGGCCGGGCTGGCTGAGGAGGCGCTGGCCGACGACGTCGACGACGAGACGCTGCTCGCCTCGGTGACGGCGCTGCAGCGGCTGCAGAGCGCCGTCGAGGCCGAGCGGCTGCGGCGCCTCGCCGAGCTCACCCGCCGCGAAGCGCACGTGGGGCGGGCACGCTCGGCCGAGGAGCTGGCCGCCGAGGCGCTGGGCAGCACCCGCGGCCACGCCCGCGGGCAGGTGCGCACCGCCGCTGCGCTGCGGCTGCTGCCGCGCACGCGCGCCACCTACGCCACCGGGGCGCTCGACGCCGCCAAGATCCGCCTGGCCCGCCGCCTCGCCGAGGAGATCACCGACGCCCGCGAGCGCGGCCAGCCCGTCGCCGCCGACGCTCACGACCAGCTCGACGCGCTGGTGGCGACCCGCGGGCCGGAGGCGTCGTCGGCCGAGCTGCGCCGGCTGCTGGACCGCTGGACGCGCCGCGCGGTGCCCGAGCTGCTCGCCGACCGCGAGCGCAACGCCCACGCCCGCCGGTTCCTGCACACCCGCCAGGGACCCGACGGGCTGCGCCTGTCGGCGCGCCTGGATGTGCGCGGCGGGACGCTGGTGCTGACCGCCCTCGACGCGCTGTCGCGCCTGCACGGACCCGAGGACGAGCGCACCTACGAGCAGCGCCGCGCCGACGCGCTCGCCGCGCTGGCCGAGGGCTACCTCGACGCCGGCGACCTCCCCCAGAGGGCTCGCCAGCGCCCGCATCTGCTGCTGCTCGCTGACCGCGAGGCACTCGGTGACGACCCCGACGCGCCCGCCCCGCTGCTGGACGGCTACGGGCCGGTGTCAGGGCCGCTGGCACGCCAGATCGCCGACGACGCGGCCACCACGCTGGTGCTGCGCGACGATCAGGGCGTGCCGGATGCGGTCGGGCGCACCCAGCGCTACCCGAACCGGGCGCTGCGGGTGCGCGTGACCACGCGCGACGAGGGCTGTGTGGGCTGCAGCGCGCCGATCAACCGCTGCCAGTTCCACCACATCGTGCCCTGGCACCACGGCGGGCCGACGACGGTCGACAACCTGTGCCTGCTGTGCCCGGCGTGCCACCACAAGCTGCACCATTACGGCTGGCGGGTCGAGGCCGCGCGGACGGGGGCCTACTGGCTGGCGCCGCCGCCGGGACGCGGCCACGGACCGGGCGGTCGCGATGCCGCGGGCGACCACCCCAGCGACCCCAGCGACCCGCCAAGCCGGCGACGAACCGGCTGACCCGTCACCCGGCCCGCGGGCCGGGTGCCTCGGCATGTCCGGGGGCGTGCGTGTCGGGGGCGCTCAGCCGTCGCTGGGCGCACTCGCCGGTGCGGTGCTGTGCCCGCCCTGGTCGGCCAGCAGTCGGCGCAGCGCTGGCCCCTCGGGCAGCGGACCGCCCAGCAGATGTCCGGTGACCGCATCGCAGCCGACGGTGCGCAGCTGGTGCAGCTGCTCGTCCTGCTCGACGCCCTCGGCCACCACCCAGGCGCCCAGGGCGCGGCCCAGCGCCACCACGCCCTCGACGATGCGACGGGCCGCGCCGCCCTGGCACAGCTCGCCCAGGAACGAGGGGTC
Source organism: Nitriliruptoria bacterium (assembly GCA_003553565.1). Classification (GTDB taxonomy): domain Bacteria; phylum Actinomycetota; class Nitriliruptoria; order Euzebyales; family Egibacteraceae; genus PUKE01. The sequence continues at coordinate 5,219 of PWER01000181.1, forward strand.
CAGCTTCAGCACATCGACGGGAACCTCCCGCAGGTTGCCCAGCGAGGAGTGACCTGCACCGAAGCGGTCGATGGCCACGGCCACCCCGGCCTCGGCGAGCTTGCGCAGCCCGCGCATCACCTGGTCGCGCGTCTCGAACAGGCCCGTCTCGCTGACGTCCACGCCGATCGGAGCGCCCGGCCGCTCGGCGAGGGACACCAGCCGCGCGATCGTCGGCGGGTCGCTGAGCTCGGCGGCGCTGACGTTGAGCCACAGGCGTGGCAAGGCCAGGCCCTCGGCGTGCCAGCGCTCGCGCTGCTCGGAGACCAGGTCGAACACCGCCGCGTCGAGCTGACGCAGCAGCGACCGCTGCTCGGCCACCGCGAGCACCTCGGCGGTGGGCACCGGTCCCAGCCGGGGATGGCGGAACCGCAGCAGCGCCTCGACCCCCAGCAGTGACCCGTCGCGCAGGTCGCGCAGCGCCTGATAGGCCACCCCGAGGCCCTCTCCGGAGTGGACCGCGGCACGCAGCCCCTCCTCGAGCGCATCCACCCGCAGCGCCGCGTCGTGCAGCGACGGGTCGTAGCGCCGCACCCCACCGCCGGCCTGCTTGGCGGTGTACATCGCCGCGTCGGCGGCCTGCAGCAGCCCGGCCGACGACCCTGCCAACAGCGGCTGGTCGCCGCTGCCGCCGTTGCCGGCCACCCCGACGCTCACCCCCACCGAGACGATCTCCTCACCGGTGTCGACCGGGGCGATCACCGCTGCGACCAGCCGCTGCGCCAGCGCCTGCGGCGACGTTGCTGCCTCCGCATCCTCGTCCCAGGGCACCAGCACCGCCAGCTCGTCGCCGCCCATGCGCGCCACGACCGCCTCGTGGGGGGCGGTGTCCTCCAGCCGTTGGGCGACGACCTTGAGCACCTCGTCGGCGGCCGCGTGGCCGTAGCGGTCGTTGACGCGCTTGAAGCCGTCGAGGTCCAGGGCGATCACCGTGGCGGTGCCGCGCTCCAGCGCCTCGTCGAGCTCGTGGATCAGCACCCGCCGATTGGCCAGGCCCGTCAGCGGGTCCTGCAGCGCCATCACCTCGACCTCGTCGAGGGCTTCGCGCAGCCAGGCGTTGCGCACCTGCAGGTCGAGCTTGCCCGTCGCCAGCGCCGCCAGCTCCGACATCACCGCGATCTCCTGCTCGGACCACGCGTGGGGCTCGTCGCTGAAGGCGCACACCGCACCGAGCGCATGGCCGTCCTCGGAGAAGATCGGCGCTCCCAGATAGCCCACGACCCGGCCGCTGCGTGCCGCCTCGGTGTGGGCCACCCACGGGTGGGAGGCCGCATCGGGCACCACGAACGGCTCGCCAGTCGCCATCGCCCGCGCGCAGAACGACTCCTCGATGGAGACGGTGACCTTGTCGGCGGGCAGGTTCAGCCCGTTGTCGGTGACGGTGGTCTGCACATCCGAGACGATCGTCACCGTCGAGGCCGGCACCCCGAGGATGTGGCGCACCAGCTCGGTGATGCGCTCCAACGTGTCGCTGGGCGGGTCGCTGCGCAGCCCGTGACGCTCGATGTAGTCGATGCGCTCGGGGTCCAGCAGCGCCGACAGGTCGGGTGCTGGCCCAGGGGTGGCTCCCGGCGATGCGGGCGCACCGGGTGCCGGGTCCGGTACGTGTGGGGCCTGTGAGGGGGCCTCGTCGCTGGGCGGTGCTGCCATGTGCGTTCCCCCGGCAGGTGCAGCTGGCATCCTCGGCTCGTGCGCCCCGAGCGACCGGCGGCCCGGACCGACGTTGGTGACCCCGTCGACCCGAGCGTCATGAAGATTAGGTGGGTTCGCAGGGCGCTACGCGGCTTGGCGTGGCCTGGCGCCGCATAGCGGGACGCGTCGTCGTGTGTCTGGTCGGGGATGCGGCGCCCGGACATCGCAGACGCTACAGAGGGCGCCGGTGCCCCGCGACGGGGAAGCCGGAGCGTGAGCGCTGCGTGACACGCCCGGGACAGCGCCGGGACAGCGCCGTGGGCGACGATGGCGCCGCCCCGCAGCCACCGAGCCGCGACCGAGCCGCCGAGCCACCGAGCCGCCGAGGAGAGGCCATGGTCCAGCAGCAGCCCCGCGGCGGCCTGACCGGCGTGCCGTGCCGCCAGGCCGCCACCGCCTCGGCGGTGGTGTTCGCGCTGGTGCTGACGATCGCCGGGGTGCTGCTCGCCCAGTGGGCGATCGTTGCCGGCGCGGCCGTCGGCGCGCTGCTCTACCCCGCGGTGGCGTGCCTGCGCCAGCGCCTGGAGCGCTGATCGCACGACGCCGCTCCGCCCGCGCTACGGAACCGCCTGCACCGCCACGACGTCCAACCACCAGCAGCCGACCCTGCCGCCCACCTTCCGGAGGTCCGCCATGCCAGGCCGAGCCCGCCCCGCCCCCGGCCGCCCGACCTGGGCGCCGCTGCTGCTCGCGCTGGCGCTGCTCGGCGCGCTGGCCGCCTGCGCCGAACCCGGCGAGCAGCCCGACGCGGACGCTGCCGATGACGCCGCAGAGGAGCGCGCCCGCCTCGACCTCGCCGTGTCGCTGACCGACGAGGACGCCCTCGACCACGAGTGGACGCTGGTGTGCCGCGCCGACGACGCCACCGTCGACGGCGAGCCCCCCGCCGACTACGACCCGCAGGCCGCCTGCACCGCGGTCGAGGAGCACGCCCCGTTCCTGGTCGAGGGCCCTGACCCCGACCGGGTGTGCACCCAGGAGTACGGCGGCCCCGAGGAGGCCGACCTCGCCGGCGCGGTCGGCGAGGAGGACGTCGACCTGGCTGTGGACCGCACCGATGGCTGCGGCATCGACGACTGGGAGCGCCTCGAGGCGCTGCTCGGCCCGCCCGCCGAGCCCGCGCCGTAGACCGGCGGGCCACCGGGCGCGCCGCGGCCGGCAGGGCGCGCCACCATGGAGTGGGACACGCGCCACCCAGGCGCACACGCGCCGGGCCGGCGCGGACCCGCCCCGCTCCCCCAGCCAAAGGACCTGTGATGATCCGCACCACCCAGATCGTCGGCGTGCTCCTCGTGCTCGTCGGCCTCGGCGGCTACACCCTCGGCGACCCGCACTGGACCGCGCTGCTGCCCGCCATCCTCGGCGTGGTGCTGCTGGTGCTCGGCCTGGTCGCCACCCGCATGACCAACCATCGCCACGCGATCCACGGCGCCCTCGTCCTGGCGCTGATCGGCGCGCTGGGCGGCCTGGAGCGCGGCATCGGCGTGTTCACCGGCGAGCTCGGCGCCGCCAACATCGCCAGCGCGGTGATGACCGTGGTGTGCCTGGTCTACATCGGGCTGGGCGTGCGCTCGTTCATCGCCGCCCGCCAGAGCCAAAGCGCCGGCGCCTGATCACGTAGGCTGCGGGCATGGACGCACGCCACACCCTTCATGCCACCCAGCGCCACGCCGGCTGGGACAACAGCCTGCCGCCGGTGGTGACCATCGAGCCGGGCGACTCGGTCGAGCTGTCCTGCCTGGACGCCTCCGGCGGCCAGCTCGGGCCCGCCTCGACCAGCGCGTCGCTGGGCGCGCTCGACCTCGACCTCGTCAACCCGACGACCGGCCCGATCGCCGTTGATGGCGCCGAGCCCGGCGACGCCCTGCTGGTGCGCATCGACGACATCACCGTCTCGGGCCACTGGGGCTGGACGGCGCTGATCCCTGGCTTCGGTCTGCTGGCCGACGACTTCCCCGACCCGATCCTGCTGCAGTGGCTGCTCGAGGACGACGCCACCGTGGCCGAGCTGCCCGGCGGCGGCGCCCAGGTGCCGCTGAGCCCGATGGTCGGCACGATCGGCGTGGCGCCCGCCGCGCCAGGCCGGCACAGCCAGATCCCGCCGCGCCACGTCGGCGGCAACCTCGACACCCGCGAGATCCGCGCCGGCACCGTGCTGCGCCTGCCCGTCGAGGTGCCCGGCGCGCTGCTGTCCATCGGGGATCTGCACGCCGCGCAAGGCGACGGCGAGGTGTGCGGCACCGGCCTCGAGGTGCCTGCCACCGTGTCGGTGACCGTCGGCGTCGAGCAGGGCGCTGCCCCACCCACCCCGATGTATCAGACCAACGGGCCGCCGCGCGGCGCCGAGGTCGCCGACGGCGTCATCGCCACCACCGGGGTGCGCGAGGACCTGATGAGCGCCACCAGGGACGCCACGCGGGCGATGATCGACCACCTGGGCGCGGTCGCCGGCCTGGACCCCGCCCACGCCTACGCGCTGTGCTCGGTGGCGGCGGACCTCGCCATCACCGAGGTGGTCGACGCCCCCAACTGGGTGGTGGCGCTGCGCCTGCCCCGCCACGTGATCAGCTGACGC
>PWER01000106.1 GCA_003553565.1 Nitriliruptoria bacterium
CCGCAGCCGAGCCGGCGGCGGGTGCGCTGACCCGCTCCATCGAGCGCCGCAAGCGCGCGCTCTATCTGGTAGCGCTGGCCGCCGCGCTGGTGGTCACGGTGGTGAGCTGGCTGCTGCGCGAGCCCGACGACGTGTTCATCGCCTGGGCCTATCCGATCTTCGGCGCCGTCCTCGTCGTCGGCGCGGCACTGATGCTGATCGACAGGGTGCCGCTGCGCCCGGTCGAGTCGGGGCTGCTGGGGGTCGGCACGCTGCTGGTCCTGGCGCGACTGGCGTGGCACCTGCACGGTCCCGACCCGATCGAGGAGCGCCTGCTGGTGCTGACCGGCGCCCACTACTGGGCCGTGGGCCTGCTGCTCGTGGCCGGCTTCGTGGTGCTCGATCGCCACTGGGGCACCCGCTTTGGCATCGGCGTGTGGGTCGTCACCGCGCTGATCGGCGTGACCGGGCTGTGGGACGAGGTGCTGGCGGGCACCGTGTCGTCCGAGGCGCTGCTGCACCTGGGGCGCGTGCACGTGTTCCTGGCGGCGCTGGTGGCGCTGGTGGCGATGTTCGCGGTGCTCAGCGAGCAGCTACAGCACGCCTGGGCCCGCGCCGAGACGCTGCGTGAGCTCTCCGAGACCGATCCGACCACCGGCCTGGCCAACCGGCGCCGCGCCCTGGCCGAGCTGGAGCGGCTGGCGCGCATCACCGACCGCTACGCGCGCCCCGTGTCGGTGGTGCTGGTCGACCTCGACCACTTCAAGGCCATCAACGACCGCTATGGCCACTCCACCGGCGACGAGGCGCTCCTGCGCGCCGCCCAGGCCATGGCAGCCACCGCCCGCGACGCTGACACCGTGGCCCGCTGGGGCGGCGAGGAGCTGCTGCTCGTGGCGCCCGAGACCACGCTGGCCCAGGCCGCCGAGCTCGCCGAGCGCGCCCGGCAGGCGCTCGCGGAGGTCACCGTGGGAGACACCACGGTCACGGGCAGCTTCGGGGTGGCCGAGCTCGAGCCCGGCGACACCGTCGATGCGCTGCTGCGCCGCGCGGACGCGCGCCTGTACGCCGCCAAGCGGCAGGGGCGCGACCGCGTCGTGAGCGTCGCGTGAGACCGGTGGCAGCACGGGCGGAGGGCGACACGCGCGCGGTCGGCGGCGCCCAGGCGCTGGTGGGGCTGGCGCTGGCCGCCTCGGTGGCCGCCGCCGTCGTGGGCAACGCGTTCCTGCCGCTGCTGCTGCGCATCTCGCCGGTGCTGCTGCTGGTGGTGCAGTCGTCGTATGCCCAGATGGGCCTGGCGGTGGCCCGCCTCGATCCGGTCACGTTCGTGCTGGTGGCCGCACTGCGGCGCTGGATCGGCGAGGTCATCGCCTTCGCTAGCGGCAAGGTGCTGGGGGCCGAGGCGCTGCGCTGGTACGGGCAGCGCTCAGGGCGTCAGGTGCCGCTGCCCACCTGGGAGGGTCGCGGGGCGCGGCTGCTGCGTGACGCGGTGGTGCTGGTGGTCCCCCAGCCGCTGCTGTCGGCTGCGGTGGGCGTCAGCGGGATGCCGTGGCTGCGGTTCGTGGTGCTCAAGCTGCTGGGCAGCCTCGCGTCGGTGACGCTGCTGTGGTGGGCAGCCACCGCGCTGGCGCTGCCACTGGCCGCGCTCGCCGACCTGGTCGAGGCCAACGCGCTGGGCCTGACCGTCGTGGCGATCGTCGGCACGGCCGGGTGGCTGGTGTGGCAGCGCCGCCGCGAGGCCTGACGCGGCCCAGCCCAGCGCCGCTAGAACGGGTACTGCGGGATCTCGCCTTGCAGCGTCAGCCACTGCAGCTCGGTGAACGCCTCGAGGTTGGCCGTGCCGCCCAGGCGTGACCCGTCCCCGGAGTCGCCGACGCCGCCAAAGGGGGCGACCGCCTCGTCGGCCACGGTCTGGTCGTTGATGTGGACCTTGCCGCTGGGGATGCGATCGGCCAGCGCCACGCCGCGCATCACATCGCGCGTGAGGATGCCCAGCGACAGGCCGTGCGGGGAGTCGGCGGCCAGCCGGGCCGCCTCGTCGACGTCGGCGAAGGTCCGCACCGGCGCCACCGGCCCGAAGACCTCCTGGGCGTAGGCGGGAGTGCGCTCGGTGACCTCGGCCAGCACCGTCGGGCGGTAGAACAGCCCGTCGTAGGAGCCGCCGGCGACCAGCCGCGCGCCGTCGGTGACGCTGTCGGACACCAGCCCGTGGATGCGGTCGCGCTGGCCGGCGTCGATGACCGGTCCCAGCGCCACCTCCTCGACCGCCGGGTCGCCGACCGGCAGCGCCTCGGCGGTAGCGCGCAGCGCCTCGAGGTAGTCGCCGGCCACGGCCTGGTGCACCAGGTGGCGCCCGGCGGTCATGCAGATCTGCCCCTGGTGCAGGAACGAGGCGAACGCCCCGGCCGACACGGCCCGCTCGAGGTCGGCGTCGTCGAAGATAACCAGCGCCGAGTTGCCGCCGAGCTCCAGGTGGGTGCGCTTGAGATGGCGCGCTGCCGCCTGGCCGACGGCACGGCCGCCCTCGACCGAGCCGGTGAACGAGATCAGCGGCACCTGGGGGTCGGCCACGAGCGCCTCGCCGACCTCGGCATCGCCGGGGATCACGTGCAGCAGCCCCTCGGGCAGGCCGGCCTCCTCGAGGACCTGTGCCAGCAGCAGGCCGCCGGTCAGCGGGGTGCGCGGGTCGGGCTTGAGGACCACGGCGTTGCCGAGGGCCAGCGCCGGGGCGACCGCGCGCGTGGACAGGATCAGCGGGAAGTTGAACGGGCTGATGACGCCGACCACGCCGACGGGCCGACGTCGCGCCAGGCTCATCCGCGGTGCGTTGGTGCGCAGCAGCTGCCCCTCGGGCTGGCGGGCCAGCCCCGCGGCCTCGGCGAGCTCCTCGCTGGCCCAGCCGGTCTCGTTTGCGACCTTGGCGGGCACCGAACCGGTCTCGCGGATCATCCACGGGTGCAGCTCGGGGGCGTGCTCCTCCAGCAGCGCGGCAGCGCGGCGCAGGATCGCCGACCGCGTGTCGTAGCCGGTGGCGGCCCACTCCTGCTGTGCGGCTGCCGCCTGGTGGGCGGCTCGGGTGATGTCGTCGGCGTCGCCGCGGGCGACGGTGGCAAGGGTGTCGCCGGTGGCCGGCTCGATCACCGGGTGGTCACCAGCGCCACCGGTGCGCCAGCCGCCGCTGTGCAGCCGGCCGTGCCACCGCTGCTCGTCGATGATGCTCATGTGGGCCTCCCTGGGCTCTGGACGCGGGCTCTGGGCGCGCCCCGCGCGCGCCCGTGCACCACTAGCCTGCATGGTGCGTCGGGGGTCGCACCGCGACACCGACCCGGCGCCGGGGGGCGCGCCGCCTGAGGCGGTCTCGCGTGCCCCGCCGTCCCCCACCGAGAGGACTCGTGTGCTGCGATCACCCTGGCTGGTGGCAGGCGTCCTCGGCGGCCTTGCTGTCGTGGCCACGGTGATCGCGTCCGACGCGGCGGTGCTGCTGCTGCGCACCGCGGTGACGACCGCGGCCGCAGCGACGCTGGTGGCCGGCATCGCGGTGCACCGCCCGCGCATGCCGCTGGCCTGGGCGCTGCTGGCTGCGGGCAGCGCCTCGTTCGCGCTCGCCGCGGCCATCGGGGTGGCCACCGACGCGGGCTCGCCGCTGGAGCCGGTGGCGCTGGCGCTGGTCACGGCCGGCTATGTGCTGCTGCTGGGTGCGGCAGCGGTGTTCGCGCACCGGCTGAACCCGAGCTCGCGGCGCGATGGGCTGGTCGAGGGCACGATCGTGGCGGTGGCGGTGGCCGCGGTGCTCGGCGCGGTGCTGTTCTCCCCGCAGCTGGCCGAGGTCAACCTCGTCAACCAGGCGCATCGGGTGCTGGGCCCGGTGACGCTGGCGGCCATCGCCGGGCTCATCACCCGGTTCGCCCTGGCGATGCCCGCCCACTGCGCTGCTGGGCAGCTGGTGGTCGGCGCCACGGTGCTGGGGCTGCTCGGCAACCTGCTGCGGGTCGAGGCGTCCGCGGAGCGTGCCGTGGTGGCCGGCGACGTGCTGGCCGGTGGCGCGCTGGCCGAGGGGCTGGTGCTGGCCAGCTACGTGCTCCTGGCCACCGCCGGGGCGCACCGGTCGATGCTGATGCTGGCGGCACCGCGCCTGCCGCCCGCGCCGCGCCGGACCGGGCCGCGCCTCATCGTGCTGGGGATCGCGCTGCTGCTGCCCCCGACGGTGCTGGCCACCGACCTCACCCTCCAGGGGCGCCAGATCGCCCTTGCGGCCGCGGTGCTGATCAACCTGCTGGTGCTGCTGCGGCTCGGGCAGCTGCTGCGCGAGCGCGACCGGGCCAACCGGGCGCTGGCCGAGGAGGCCGCCCACGACCCGCTCACCGGCCTGCCCAACCGGCGCGGTCTGCTGGCCGGGCTCGAGGTCGCCCTGGAGCGCTGTCGCCGCGACGGACGATCGCTGGCGGTGCTGTTCTGCGACCTCGACCGGTTCAAGCCCATCAACGACCGGCACGGCCATGCCGCCGGCGATGCGGCGCTGGCCGAGGTCGCCCGCCGCCTGCGCCGGGTCACGCGCCATGAGGAGCTGGTGGCGCGCATGGCCGGCGACGAGTTCGTGGTGGTGGCAACGGGGCTGACCCGCAGCGAGGCAGAGGCGCTGGCCGGGCGCCTCGAGGATGCCGTCGGCGAGCCGATCAGCCTGCCCGAGGGCACGGTCACGTTGAGCATGAGCGTGGGCCTGGTGCACCGAGAGCGCTGCGACCAGGCCAGCGAGGATGCGCTGTCGGACCTGCTCGGCGCCGCCGACCGCGCCATGTACGAGGTCAAGCACCGGGTCACCGCGCCGCCCGACCCCGACCGTCGACGCGGCGACCCCGCCGGCTGACGCTGCCGGCAGCGGCGGACCACCGCCTGCGCCCTACACTCGCGCCCATGACCACCACCCAGGTGCCCGCCCACGTCGACGACCCGGTCAACGCGGCGATCCTCGCGGTCTCCGAGGACCGCATCGAGGGGTTCCACCGGTATCCGCTGCACGCGATCGCCGAGGGCTCGGGGGTCGAGGTCGACACCGTGGCGGCCCGCATCCGGGCGATGCTCGAGGCCGGCACGATCCGTCGGGTCCGTCAGACGCTGCTGTCGACGAGCCTGGCGCCGGGCGCGCTGGTCGCCTGGCAGGTGCCCGGCGAGCAGCTCGACGCGACCTTCGACTGGATGTTCGGCGAGGACCCGTTCACCGGCCACGTGGTGATCCGCAGCACCGACCGCGACACGCCCGGCAGCGACTACCGGCTGTGGACCACGCTGAAGGTGCCGCGGCCCTACGACATGGACGCCCACTGCCAGCATCTGCTGGCGCGCACCGGCGCGACCGCCTACAAGCTGCTGCCCGCCCGCAAGCTGTTCGCGCTGGGCGTGGGCCATGTGCGCCGCCGCGACATCGAGCCCGGCGCCAAGACCGACGAGCCCGGCCGCGTGCTCGACACCGAGGTCGTCGACCTCACCGAGCGCGAGTGGCGGGTGCTGACCGCGCTGAAGCGCGAGCTCACCGTCGACGAGGTCCGCCCCGACGTGTGGGAGCTGCGCGCCGCCGAGGCCGAGGAGACCTTCGCGGACTTCTGCGCGGTCGCCGAGGACCTCGCCGCGCGCGACATCGTCGGGCGGTTCTCGACGTTCCTGGAGCACGCCAAGCGCCACGCCGACGGCACGCGGGTCACCCGCTACAACGCGCTGTTCCACTGGCGCGTGCCAGCCGGCGAGGAGATCAGGGCGGGCCGGGAGGTCGGACGCCACCACTGCATGACCCACGCCTACTGGCGCGAGGGCGGCCCGGAGTTCGCCAACGTGAACATCATGGGCGTCTCGCACGGCACCGACAAGCAGCGGGTGCTGGCCCACAAGGCCGCCATCGACGCCCACCTCGCCGACGTCGGCATCCCCGTCGACTACACCAACGTGTTCTGGGGAGGGCGCAGCGAGATCAAGCCCAGCGAGATCAGCCCCTTCGCCTACCGCGACTGGTGCCGCGCCCAGGGCCTCGACCCGCAGGCGATGACCGCCTAGGGCGAGCACAGCCGCGATCGCATCGGCGTCGCACGCGGCCTTCACAGGGCCTTCACACACTGTGGCCATCCTCTGGGTGCGAGCTCACCCCCGAGCGAGCCGACCGAGGAGGTGGTCCACGATGCGCGACCGTCGACTGACCGTGCTCACCCTGGCCCTGACGGTGCTGCTGCTGGGCGCTGGCGGCGCCTGGGCAGCGACGACCCCGTCCCTTGACGGCGCGGAGGCCGAGGCGCCACCGGCGACGGTGGACGCCGACGCACCCGAGCAGGAGCGCCCCGGCGAGCAGGCCCAGCGCGGCGTTCAGGAGCGTCGCCAGCTTCAGGAGTGCGACGAGCCGTGCGAGGATCCACGCCATGAGGAGCGTGCCGAGGAGCAGCAGGAGCGCCGCGAGGAGGCCCGTGGCGAGCGCCACGGCGGCGAGCGCCACGGCGGCGAGCGCCACGGCGGCGAGCGCGCCCGCGACGGCAGCTGCCTCGACGACGGCGGCGACGGCGGCGCCGACACCTCCGAGGACCGCTGAGGCGCAGGCGCACCCGCGAGGCGACCAGCGATGAGGGGCGCCTCGGTCCTGGTCGTCGACGACGAGTGGAAGATCCGCGACCTGGTGCGCTCCTACCTAGAGCGTGCCGGGTTCGTGGTGGTCGAAGCCGAGACCGGCGAGCAGGCGCTGGCCACCGCCCGGCGCGCCCGACCCGACGCGATCGTGCTCGACCTGATGCTGCCCGACCTGCCCGGCGAGGAGGTGGCCCGCTCGCTGCGGGAGGTCAGCGACGTGCCGATCGTCATGCTCACCGCCAAGTCCGACGAGAACGACCGGGTGGCCGGCCTGCGCAGCGGCGCCGACGACTACGTGGTCAAGCCGTTCAGCCCCCGCGAGCTGGTGGCCCGCGTGGAGGCGGTGCTGCGCCGTGCTGGCGGCGGCGACGAGTCGGCCGCGTCGTATGGCGGCGGCCGGCTGGTGATCGACCGCGCCGCCCACGAGGTCACCTGCGACGGTGAGCTCGTGCCGCTGACCCGCTCCGAGCTGGACCTGCTGCTCGCGCTGGCCGCTCACCCCGGACGCGTGTACTCGCGCTACGAGCTGATCTCGCGGGTGCAGGGCTACGACCACGAGGGCTACGAGCGCACCGTCGACGCTCACGTGAAGAACCTGCGCCGCAAGCTCGGTGACGATCCGCGCGCACCTACCTGGATCGGCACGGTGACCGGGACGGGCTACAAGCTGTTGGCCGACCGCGACGCGTGAACGAAGGAGCCGGGCATGCCGGGCTGGCTGCGCCGCTCGTTCTCCCGCCGCCTGGCGGTGGCGTTCACCGTCGTGGGGCTCGTGGCGGCCACGGTGACCGCGATCGCGGTGAACCTCGCGTTCGAGGCGGGCTTCGCCGGCTACCTCGACGAGCAGCAGGCCCAGCGCGAGGACCGCATCGTCGCCGCCGTGGCCGACGGCTACGCCCGCGCCGAGGGCTGGGACGCCGAGACGATCGCCACCGCCCTGCGCGGGGCGCTGACCCAGGGCGCCGAGGTCGCGGTGCGCGACGCCGGCGGCGCCCTGGTGTGGTCCTCCGACGACGACCGCCGCGGCGGCGGCCACGGCAGCGGCCGCGGCGGCCACGGACGCATGCACGACGATCTCGCCCTCGCCGAGCCGGTCGACCGTGAGATCGTGGTCGACGGCGAGGCCGTCGGCACGGCGACGATCGCCCAGCCCGAGGCGGGCGGGCTGCCCACCGACCAGGCGTTTCGCAGCCAGGTCAACGCGATGGTCGCGCTCGGCGCGCTCGTGGCGGGCCTGCTGGCGCTCGGCCTGGGCGTGCTGATGGCCCGGCGGGTCACCGCGCCGGCGCGGCGGCTGACCGCCGCAGCCCAGGCGCTGCCCGCCGACCGCAGCGCCCGCGTGCCCGAGCGCGGCGACGACGAGCTCGCCGACATGGCCCGCGCGTTCAACCGCATGGCCGCCACCGTCGCCGCGCAGGAGGCGCTGCGACGCGACTTCGCCGCCGACGTCGCTCACGAGCTGCGCACGCCGCTCGCGGTGCTGCGCGGGCGCCTCGAGGCGCTCTCGGACGGGATCACCGAGCCGACCCCCGAGCACCTCGCCGACCTGCACGACGAGGTGCTGACGCTCACCCAGCGCGTGGCTGACCTGGAGGCGCTCTCGCGCGCCGACGCGGCCGAGTTCACCCTCGACCGACGCCCGGTCGACGTGGCAGCGACCGCCGCCGAGGCCGCCGCCGCGTTCGCCGACCGGCTCGGTGACCGCCTCGTGGTCGGGGAGCCCCGCGGCGACCCGACCGTCGAGGCCGACCCCGACCGGCTGGGCCAGATCGTGACCAACCTGCTCGCCAACGCCGAGCGGCACGCCCCCGGGGCGACGGTGCGCGTCGACGTGACCGGCACGGCCAGCACCGTGGAGCTCGTCGTCGCCGACGACGGCCCCGGCATCGCCGCCGACCAGCAGCCCCGCGTGTTCGACCGGTTCGCGCGCGGCCCGGACGGGGGCAGCGGGGTGGGGCTGACGATCGTGGCTGACCTCGCCGCCGCTCACGGCGGCCACGTGTCGCTGGACAGCGCCCCCGGACAGGGCACCACCGTCACGGTGAGCCTGCCGCGCAGCGCCCCCGCGCCGCCCGGCTGACACCGCCGCACGCAGGGCCGCACGCGCGCACGGGTCGTCGCGCTGGTCGGGCCAGCGCCGGGCCCTCGGCCCGCCTCGCCCCGGGACCGGTGGTGCGGCCGGCCGCCCGGGCGTGGACTAGCCTCGTCGGCTCGCCTATCGGCTGATCCCGAGGCCGCCGACTCCCCGCGAGGCCCCATGCGCAACGTCGTCGAGATCGCGCGCCAAGATCTGCGCAACCTGCGCCGCGTGCCGCTGGTCATCGGGCTGCTGGCCGGCCTGGCGGTCCTGCCGGCCCTGTACGCCTGGTTCAACGTCGGTGCCGCCTGGGACCCCTACGCCAACACCGGCGAGGTCAGCGTCGCCGTGGTCAACGCCGACGAGGGCGCGACCGTCGACGGCCAGGCGGTGCACCTCGGCGACGACCTCGAGGCCGAGCTACGCGACAACGACGAGCTCGACTGGCGCATCGTCGACGAGCAGACCGCCCGCGACGGCGTCACCCTCGGCGACCTCTACGCCAGCATCCACATCCCCGCCTCGTTCTCCGCCGATCTGACCAGCATCGTCGACGGGGAGCCCCGCCAGGCCCAGATCGACTACCGCGTCAACGAGAAGGTCAACGCGGTGGCCCCGACGATCACCGAGACCGGCGCGACGACGGTCACCCAGCGCGTCAACGACGAGGTCGTGGCCGAGACGACGCGCGCGCTGTCGGCCGAGCTCGACCGCCTCGGCGTGCGCATCGAGGAGCAGCTGCCCACCGCCCGGCGCGCCAGCGACGCCCTCTCGGACCTCGAGGCCGCCCTGCCGCGGCTGCGCACCGCCGG
>PWER01000099.1 GCA_003553565.1 Nitriliruptoria bacterium
AGGCCGGTCACCACCCCGGTGCCGACCGCGATCAAAGGACTGGACGTGCGGGCCCGATCGCTCCTGACGCTGGCGTGCGCAGCGGCGATCCTCGTCCTCGGCGCCGTCGCGCCGGTGGCCGGAGCTGGCGACCTCCGCGTCACCCCCGAGACCGTCCACCGCACCGTCGAGGGGGTGCCCGCGGCGCGGGACGCCGCCGGCGCCCCGGTCACCATCGACGAGGTCCCAGCAGGCGCCCACCCGGCACCGACCGACGACGCGGTGTCCGCGGCGGCCTCCCCGGAGCCCGAGCCCGACCCCGAGCCCGACGCCGACGGCCTGGCCAGCGACGCCGACGACCCAGCCGGCGACGCCCAAGCGCCCGACGCCGAGGGCCCATGGCGCCTCAGCGCGCCGTACGCGCCCGACATCGCGTTCTCCCTGCTCGGCCTGCGCCTGCCCGACGGGGCAGCCGCCGCGGTGCGGCATCGCCAGGACGGCGGGCCGTGGAGCGCCTGGGAGGGCGTGCACGTCCACCCCGGCGAGGGTCCCACGCCCGAGGCTGCGGCCACCGCCGCCGAGCCCGCGGATGAGACCGACGAGACCGACGAGACCGACGGCGACCCCCGCCGTGACGCGCAGGGCCGCTGGCACAGCCTGCCGGTGTGGACCGGCCCGGCCGACGAGCTCCAGCTGCGCGTGGCCGGCGCCGACCCCGAGGACGTCGGTGTGGTGGTGGTCGACGGCCTCGGGCAGAACCGCACGGTGGGCGAGCGCACCAGCGACGCCCTGCGCGCGGTGGCCGACGCCGTGCGCGCCCCCGGGCAGCCGGCGGTGGCCAGCGTCACCCAGCCGCGCATCGTCACCCGCAGCGAGTGGGGCGCGCGGGCCAGCGGCTCGCCCAGCTACGCCAGCGAGGCGCGCGCGGCGGTGCTGCACCACACCGTCAACGGCAACACCTACAGCCAGCAGCAGGCGCCGGCGGTGGTGCGCAGCATCCAGAGCTACCACCTCGACGGCAACGGCTGGAAGGACATCGGCTACAACTTCCTGATCGACCGGTTCGGCACCATCTACGAGGGGCGCGCCGGCGGCATCACGCGCCCGGTCATCGGTGCCCACGCCGGCGGCAGCAATGCCGGGTCGATCGGCGTGGCGTTCATGGGCCAGCACCACGCCGCGCTGTCCAGCCCCGCCTACGCGCCGCTGCCGGCTGCAGCGGAGGGCTCGGCGATCGACCTGCTGTCCTGGCTGTTCCAGGAGCACCGCATCGACGCGACCACCGGGACCACCCTGCAGGGCGGCACCGCCTTCCCGACCTGGTCCAACCGGATCCTGGGCCACGGCAGCGTCTCCCCCACCAGCTGCCCGGGCAGCGGGGTGAACACCCGCTTGCCGGTCATCCGCGAGGGCGTGGTGGACAACGCGCCCGAGCCGATCCTGTCGGTCGACGCTCCCGCCGAGGACCACCTGCTGTCCGAGGGCGAGGCCCTGACGGTCACCGGCGACCTGGACCCGCCGGGCGCCTGGACCGCCACCGTGGTCGACGACGTCGGCCGCGAGCTGCACCGCTCCGAAGGCTGGGGCTCGCGCGCCACGCTGACGTGGACCCCCAACGGGGATGCGCTGGGAGCGCTGACCTGGACGATCACCGCCCAGGACCGCCCCGACCAGTCGGGGTCGGTGTGGCGCCCCGACCCGCGTGTGGAGCGCGTCGGCGGCGCCGAGCGCACCGAGACCGCCGCGCTGCTTGCCACCCGCGGGTGGCCCGACGGGGCCGAGCACGTCGTCTTGGCCTCGGCCGCGGACTTCCCCGACGCGCTGGCAGCGGGACCGCTGGCCGGCGCGCTGGACGCGCCGCTGCTGACCGTCAGCCCCGACGGGGCCTCGGCCGCGGTCACCGACGCGCTCACCGCGCTCGATCCTGACGCCCTGACGGTCGTGGGCGGCACGCGGGCGCTGCCCCCTGCCGTGGTCGCCGAGGCCGCCGCTGCGGCGGGCGTGCCCTCGGAGGCGATCACGCGCCATGCCGGCGCCAACCGGTTCGCCACCGCCGCCGAGGTCGCCGCTGCGGTCATCGAGCGCACCGAGGCCCGGGCCGCGCTGGTGGCCCTGGGCACCCACCCCCAGCGCAACCGCGCCTGGCCCGACGCGCTGATGGCGGGCTTCCACGGCGCGGTCTCCGGGCTGCCGGTGCTGCTGGTCACCCCGGACCAGGTGCCCGAGGCGACCGCGAGCGCGCTGGTCGACCTCGACGGCGCGACCCTGGTCGGCGGCACCGCGGCGATCCCCGATCCGGTGGCCGACGACATCGCCGCGCTGGCGCCGCTGGATGCGCGTCTGGCCGGCGAGGACCGGTTTGCCACGGCCGTGGCGGTCGCCGACGATCCCCAGCTGGCCGAGGCGACCGACGGCCAGCAGCTGTGGGCCGCCACCGGCCGTGACTTCCCTGACGGGCTGGCCGCCGGCGTGGCCGCGGCCGCCGCTGGACAGCCCCTGGTGCTGGTGGACGGGGCCGCCGCCGAGACCGCAGCGGTCGACCTCTGGCTGGCCACAGCCATCCAGCGGCCCGTGACAGGGGTGGTGGTCGGCGGGGAGACCGCCATCAGCCGCGATGCCGCGCTCGCGCACGGGCGCCGCCTCGCCGACGACGAGGAGTGAGGCGGCGCGGCGTGACCACGCGGCGCCGCGGGTAGCCTCGCAAGGGTCCCCATCCCACCCCCTGCCGAGGTCGCCCGTTGTCGCACGCTGTCGAGGTCCGCGATCTGCGCAAGGCCTACGGCTCCACGATCGCCCTGGACGGGGTCGACCTGGACGTGCCGGCCGGCAGCGTCATCGGCCTGCTCGGCCCCAACGGCGCCGGCAAGACCACCCTGGTGCGCATCCTGACCACGCTGCTGCGACCAGACGCGGGACACGCGCGGATCCTCGGCCTGGACGTGGCCACGCAGGCGGGTCAGCTGCGCCCGCTCATCGGGCTGGCCGGTCAGAGCGCCTCGGTCGACGAGCTCCTCACCGCTCGGGAGAACCTGCGGATGGTGGGGCGGCTGTACCACCTGTCCTCGCGGGTGGCGGAGCGGCGCGCCGACGCGCTGATCACCCGCTTCGAGCTCGACGAGGCCGCCGACCGGCCGGTCAAGGGCTTCTCGGGGGGCATGCGGCGTCGCCTCGACCTCGCGGCCAGCCTCGTCAACGAGCCGCCGGTGCTGTTCCTCGACGAGCCCACCACCGGGCTCGATCCGCGCAGCCGCCTCACGCTGTGGGCCGCCATCGAGGACCTCGTCGAGGAGGGCACCACGCTGCTGCTGACCACCCAGTACCTGGAGGAGGCCGACCACCTCGCCGACCGCATCGTGGTCATCGACCGCGGCCAGGTGATCGCGCAGGGCACCGGGGATGCGCTCAAGGAGCGTGTCGGCGGGCAGGTGGTGGATGTGCGCGTGGCCGATCTCGCCGCGGTCGAGCACGCCCGCTCGGTGCTGTCGGCGCTGACCCACGAGCCGCCGGCCAGCGAGGGCGCGGTGCTGTCGCTGGCCACCGACGACGGCGTGGCCACGCTGGTCCGCGCCGCGCAGAAGCTCGAGGCCGCCGAGATCGAGGTCACCGACCTGGCCGTGCGCCGCCCCTCCCTGGACGAGGTGTTCCTCACCCTGACCGCTCACGACGACGAGGAGCCTGCCCGATGACCGCGACGCGGGAGGCCGCGCCCCAGGCGCTCACCCGCGACCAGTCGGTCCTGACGCGGCTGCGTTGGACGGCCTCGGACGCCGCGGTGGTCACCGGACGCAACCTGCGGCACTTCGTGCGTCAGCCGCAGCTGCTGCTGTTCTCGACGGTGCAGCCGGTCATGTTCGTGCTGCTGTTCGCGTTCGTGTTCGACGGGGCGATCGACGTGCCCACCGACGACTACCTGCAGTACCTGCTGCCGGGCATCTTCGTGCAGTCGGTGGCGTTCCGCGCCGGGCAGACGGCCGTGGGGCTCGCCGAGGACCTCGACCGCGGCGTGATCGACCGGTTCCGCACGCTGCCGATGGCCCGCAGCGCGGTGCTGGCCGGACGCACCTTCGCCGACCTGATCCGCAACCTGTCGATCGTGGTGCTCATGGCCGGCGTGGGGCTGCTGATCGGCTTCCGCTTCGAGGCCGGCCCGGCCATGGCGCTCGCCGCGATCCTCGTGGTGAGCGTGTTCGGCTATGCGCTGAGCTGGGTGTTCGCCTACGTCGGCCTGCGCGCCAAGGGCGCCGAGGCCGCCCAGTCGGCCGGGTTCGTGGTCATGTTCCCGCTGGTGTTCGCCTCCAGCGTGTTCGTGCCGATCTCCTCCATGCCGCCCTGGCTGGCGACCTTCGCCGGCGCGAGCCCGATCACCCACGCCGCCGACGCCGCCCGCGCCCTGTCGCTTGGCACTGGGCCCGCCCTGGCACCGACGCTGCTGTCGCTGGCCTCGACCGCCGCGGTCCTGGCGGTGTTCGTCCCGCTGTCGGTGCGCGCCTACCGCCGCGCCCGCTAGCCCCCGACGCTGCACGCCGCCGCCGGGCCCGGCAGGCTGACCACCCACCTTGGCCCGACAGCTCCCCGCGCCCCCGCTCCCAACCGCACCCGCAGGCACAGGAAGGATCACCGATGCGCGTCGCCGTGTTCGCGACCAAGCCCTATGACGAGCGCTACCTCACCGCCGCCAACGAGCGCGGTGAGCACGGCCACGACCTGACGTTCTTCGAGACGCGCCTGACGAGCGCGACCGCGCCGTTGGCCGACGGTCACGACGCGGTGTGCGCGTTCGTCAACGACGATCTCGGCGCGACCACGCTGCAGCACCTCCATCATCTCGGCGTGTCGACGGTCGCGCTGCGCGCGTCGGGCTTCAACAACACCGACCTGCTGACCGCCGACCGGCTCGGCCTGACGGTGTGCCGCGTGCCCGCCTACTCGCCCTACGCGGTGGCCGAGCACACCCTGTCGCTGCTGCTGGCGCTCAACCGCAAGATCCACCGCGCCTGGAACCGGGTGCGCGAGCACAACTTCGCGCTGAACGGGCTGCTTGGCTTCGACATCAACGACAAGACCGTGGGGATCATCGGCACCGGGCAGATCGGCCGCGTGTTCGCGCGGATCATGCATGGGCTGGGTTGCCACATCCTCGCCTACGACCCCTACCCCAGCGACGAGATCACCGCCCTGGGCGGGGAGTACGTCGGCTTGAGCGACCTGTTCCGACGCAGCGACATCATCAGCCTGCACACCCCGCTGACGCCCGAGACCTACCACCTCATCAACGGGCTGGCGATCGCCCAGATGAAGGACGGGGTGGTGCTGCTGAACACCAGCCGCGGCGCGCTGGTGGAGACCGTCTCGGCCATCGAGGGGCTGAAGTCCGGCAAGATCGGCGCTCTGGGCCTCGACGTCTACGAGGAGGAGGGCGACCTGTTCTTCGAGGACCTCTCCGACCAGGTCCTGCGCGACGACGTGTTCAGCCGCCTGCTGACCTTCCCCAACGTGGTGGTCACCGGCCATCAGGCGTTCTTCACCGACGAGGCGATGGCTCACATCGCCGAGACGACGCTGTCCAACCTCTCCAACCTCGAGACCGGCGAGGGGGAGGTCCACACCATCGGCCCGGAGATGCTCGGCTGACGCCGCAGCGCCCCTTGACGCTCGCGCCGCGCCGCGTCAGCGGACCGCGTCGCGCAGCTCGATGACGGTGTCCTCCAGCAGCGCGCCGTCGAGCCAGCGCGGGTCGTTGTGGCCGGCGTCGTCGAGGACCACCAGGTCCGCGCCAGCGGCCTCGGCCACCTCGCCGGACAGCTCGGCGGGCACGATGCGGTCCTGCTCACCGGCCAGCACCCGCACCGCGACGTCGTCGTCGAGCCCGGCGATCTGCGCGGCCACCGGGTAGCGGTCGGGCAGCAGCCAGGCGGGCACGCCGGGCAGCCCGTAGGCCGCCGCCGCGGCCCGCGCCAGCGACGGGAACGGCGAGCGCAGCAGCAGCCCGTCGGGGGGCTGATCGGTGGCCAGGCCAGCGGCCACGGCTGCTCCGAGCGACTCGCCGAGGTAGAGCACCGGCGCGTCGCGGCCGTCCTCGCGCGCCTCGAGCCAGTCCCGCGCGGCGCGGGCATCGCGGCGCAGACCGTCCTCATTGGGGCGTCCTGGGTTGCCAGCGTAGCCGCGGTAGTCCACCAGCAGCGCGCCGATGCCGGCCTCGGCCAGCAGCCGTCCCAGCGGCTCGCGGTGCGCGCGGGTGCCGGCGTTGCCGGGCAGCACGATCGCCGCGGCCTGCAGCTCGCCCTGCGGGGGCACCCACCACGCGCCGAGGGCCAGGTCGTCCTCGGTGCGCAGCGTGACCTCCTCGACGTCTGCCGGAGCGCTTGGCTCCGTGCCGCTGGCGAGGTAGAGCATCGGGCGCTGCAGCAGCATCACCAGCCCGCCGAAGGCCACCACGAGCCCGGCGAGCACGACCAGCCCGACGAGCACGCGCCTCACCCGCCGCGCCTCACGCGCCACAGCAGCACCGGGTAGCCGCCGGCGACCACGGTGGTGAAGATGAACCACTGCATGGCGTAGGAGAAGTGGTCGACGTCGGCGTGGTCGGGCACCGCGGGCGACCGCGGCAGGTCGCTTCCCTCGGCGGCAGCGCCCTCGCGGGCGTAGACCACCAGCGGCGGCAGGTCCACCTCCAGCGCGTCGGCGACGGCCTCGGGGTCGGGGGCGGACACGATCTCGGCGGCGTCCGCGCCGGCCCCGGTGGCACGCTCGCCCTCGCGCGGGCCGATGCGCCGGGCCGACTCGCCATCGACCAGCTCGCCCTCCAGCGTCACCTCGCCCTCGGGCGGCGGCGCCTGCGCCACCGGCGGGCCCTCGACGTCCTGGGGCACCCAGCCGCGATCGACGAGCACGGTGGGTCCGCCGTCGGCCTCGAACGGGGTGAGCACGTGGTGGCCGGGCTGCCCGCCCAGCGGGCGCGGCGACAGCAGCAGCTCGTCGTCTGGGCGCCACCGCCCGGTGAGCTCGACCGTGTGGTAGCGCAGCGCCTCGGGCTCGTCGTCGAGGGCATCGGCATCCAGCGGCGGCGCCTCGCCTCGCTCACGCTGCTCGGCCTCACGCGCCGCGGCGTCCTGGTGGCGGTCGAGCTGCCAGACCCCCAGCGCCGGGAAGCTCACGATCACCGCCAGCACCAGGGCGTGACCCAGCAGCCACTTGGGCGTGAGGAAGCGGTGACGCATGGTCGACGGCTCGGTTGCACGGGGGCGGATCGGTCGCGCTCCAGTGTGCCGCGCCGCATGTCGGCTCCCCCACCCACCTGCACGATCGTCGCGTGCGGCACCGGCCAGCAGCCTCGTGTGCGCGCGCAGCGCCGACCACCCTGGCAGGCGTCGCTGTGGCAACCTGGCCTCATGGACTGGCGGCGGCACCCGCGCGACGACGACCTCGACCCCGACGGCGTCGGCGACTTCCTCGAGCGGCTCGGGGGCCTCATCGGCGAGCCGGCACCCGAGGGCATCCAGTTCCTGCACGATGCGCGCCAGATGCTGCAGAGCTCCCGCGAGATCGAGGCCAGCGCCCTGGGCAGCGGCGACGAGCTGCTTGTCGGCTTCCAGACGGCCGACAAGCTCGAGCGCGAGGCCGACACCTACCGCGGCATCACCCGTGGCGGCACCCAGGTGATCGCCTTCGGGGAGGGCGAGCCGCGCGTGTCGATCCCGGGCCTGGCGTGGGTGCCGCTGCCCGAGGACCCGCACGCGCTGGCCAACCAGTGGTTCCTGGTGGCGCGACAGCCGCAGCCGGTGGCCTTCGTGGGGTTCGACACCTCTGACCCCGAGCGGCGCGGCATCGGTCCGGCCGGCGCGGCGACGCGCACCTGGGAGGGGTTCTGGACCGAGGATCCGCGTGTGGTCGAGGCGCTGCGCGACCACCTCGGAGGTCTGGCCGTCGACCGGCTGGCGCCGGCGTGAGCGTCGCGACCCGCCGGTGACCGCGCGCTCATGACCATCCTCGAGGGGATCATCCTGGGCCTGGTCCAGGGCGTGTTCATGTTCGTGCCCGTGAGCTCGACGAGCCCCCTCGCCCTGACCCAGCAGCTCATGGCGACGCTCGGCTCGGACCTGCCGCCACCCGACGCCCCCGAGCTGATCCTGTTCGACCTGGTGGTCCACGTCGGCACGCTCGTGTCGATCGCGGTGGTCATGTGGACCAGCCTGCGTCGCGTGATCGTCGGCGGGCTCGCCGACCTGCGCGATCGGCTGGGCGGCCCCGGCACCCGCGAGGGCCGCTACCTGCGCCTGATCGCGCTGGGGGTGATCACCGTGGGCGTCACCGGCGTGCTCGGGCTGGCGGTGCGCGCGTGGCTCGTCGGCGTGTTCGCGCTGCCGCTGGTGATCGGCGCGAACCTGGTGCTCACCGGGGCGATCCTGTGGTGGACCGACGGCGCCGGTCCGCGGTGGCGCGGCCTGCGGGACATCACCCCGTGGCTGGCGGTCCTGATCGGGGTGGCGCAGGCCGCAGCGCTGCTGCCCGGCCTGTCGCGCAGCGGCCTGACGATCGCGATCGCGCTGGCGCTGGGGCTCCGGCGCCGCTGGGCCGCCGAGTACAGCTTCCTGGTGGCGATCCCCACCATCCTCGCCGCCACCGGGCTGGAGACGCTGCTGTCGCTGCGCGAGGGCGTCGTCGTTGACCTCGGCGCGTTCGCTGCGGGCTTCGTGGTGGCTGCGGTGGTCGGGGCGGTGGCGCTCAAGGCGGTGCTGGTGCTGCTGTACCGGGCGCGCTTCCGCGTGTTCTCGGTGTATGTGTGGCTGCTCGCTGCCAGCGTCGGCGCCGCCATCGTGCTGGGCGTGCTGCCGCCCGGCGCGCTCGGCGGCTGACGCTCACGAGCCGGGCAGCGGCTGGTCGGCGGCGCGGTCCCAGCGCGCCACGCCGCCCTCGGCGCGCACCCGCGGGTCGACCTCGTGGGGCTCGCGCGTGCCGTCGTGGCGCAGATGCACCACCGCCAGGCCGTGGACCACCACCAGCGCATCGGCGATGAGCCGACGGTGGCACCGGCGCCAGTCGCCCTCGGCGCACAGCACCGCGGTGGGCTCGGCGCGGGCCTGCTCGGCCAGCGCGGCCAGCGCCGCCCTCCCCTGCTCGCCGGCGAGGTGGTCGGCGTAGCCGCGCAGCGCCGGATCGCCCAGCGCGACGTGGGGTGAGCCCTGCTGGGCCTCGCGGCGCCCGCCGAGCGCCTCGGTCCAGGTGACGGCGATCCCGGCGGCGCCGAGCGCGGCGACCAGCGCCGGCCGGTTGGCATCGGGGTTGCGGCGGCTCGAGGGGGTGCGCCGGACATCGATCAGCCGGGCGACGCCCGCGCCGGCCAGCAGGCCCGCCAGCTCCTCGCCGGCCAGGAGCCCGTGACCGATCGTGGCCACCCGCCCCGGGGCGGCGCCGGTGCGATCATGGGCGGTGTCCATGGAGCCCACGGTGACATCCGAGGCCACCGGCGGTCCACGCCGCCCGGGCCGCCGCCTGCCCGCGTTGGCGGCGCTGGCCGTGCTGGTGGTGGGCGTGGCGGCGGTCGCCGGCGGGCTGGCCGAGCGCGCCATCCCCGACCCGCCGCCCGACTGGCCGGTGGCGGTGCGCTACGAGATCGCCCGCGGCGACGCCGATCCGGTGACCGCCGACCTGCTCGCCCGGGCCTGGGACGACCTGGTGCTGGTCGAGCACCGCGAGCGGGTCGCCCACGCCCTGGTGCGTCGCCGCGACCACGGGGTCCAGCGCTCTGGCCAGCACCCCTCCGACGGGGCCGGCGAGCCGTTCGCGCTGCTGGCTGACATGGACCAGGCGCGGATGCTGCCGATCCGCCGCTACGACGACCGCGTCGACCTGCCCGAGCCGCTCGGTGCCGAGGTCGCCGACCGCCGCGGCGAGGTCGTCGAGGTCGAGGCCTCCCCCGATGACGTCGAGCTGGCCACCGCGGTCGCCGAGCGCCTCGACCTGCCCGAGGAGGCCGTCGCCGCCCGCCGCTTCGCCCGCGCCGCGTGCCCCGAGCGCCGCATCGAGGCGTGCGACGACGGCCAGCGCCAGCACATCCTGCGTGTGGAGCTGACCGAGGTCGCACTGCCGCTGCTGGTGCGCGAGCAGGGCCCGCAGGAGGACTGGGAGGTGCGCGCGCAGGCGCTGCGCCACGGCAGCGCGGTGGACGCCAGCCGCCTCGACGGCGTCTGAGCGGCCGCGGCCCACCGGCGGCTGTTCAGATCAGGCGGCGGTCGCTGGCCCAGCGGGTCAGCTCATGGCGGCTGGACAGCTGGAGCTTGCGCAGCACCGCTGACACGTGGGTCTCGACGGTCTTGACCGAGATCGACAGCCGGCTGGCGACCTGCCGGTAGGAGCGCCCGCGGGCGATCTCGCGCAGGACCTCCTGCTCGCGGGCGGTCAGCTGGTCGAGCTCGGGGTCGGTGGCGGCCGGCGCTGCAGCCGCGAACGCGTCGAGCACGAACCCCGCCAGGCGCGGCGAGAACACCGCGTCGCCCTCGGCCACGCGGCGGATCGCATCGACGAGCTTGTCGGGCTCGATGCTCTTGGTGACGTAGCCGCGCGCGCCGGCGCGCACCGTGGCGATCACGTCCTCGGGCGCATCGGACACCGACAGGGCCAGCACCCGCACCTCGTCGAGGAGGTCGGCGATGCCCGCCAGCACCGCCTGGCCGCCACCGCCGGGCATGTGCACGTCCAGCAGCACCACGTCGGGCTTGGCACGGCGGATCTCGGCGACGGCGGCGTCGACGTCGGTGGCGGTGCCTGCGACGGTGACGCGGCCCTCGAGCTCGGCGGCCACGCCCGACAGCACCAGCCGGTGATCGTCGACCAGGAACACGCGGACCGGGCGCATCAGCTGCCTCCTGTGGGTCGGTGGCCGGGCAGGCGCAGGCGCACCTCGGTGCCCGCGCCGGGCTCGCTGTCGATCTCGGCGGTGCCGCCGGCGCGCTCCATGCGCCCGCGCACCGAGGTGGCCAGGCCGAGGTGCCCCGCCGGCACGCGCTCGGGGTCGAAGCCCACGCCCTCGTCGAGCACGCTGGCGTCCACGCCCTCGTCGGTGACCTCGACGAACACCGAGACCTCGCCGACGCCGGCGTGGCGCGCGGCGTTCTCGAGCGCCTCGCCCAGCGCGCCGAGCAGTGCCTCGAGCCGCGCGTCGACGGTGACGTCGGCTGCGCCGACCAGCACGGTGTCCACCCGCAGGTCGTGGCGCGCCTCGACGCGGGCGGTGAGGTCGGTCACCGCGGCCCGCAGCGTGCCCGCCCGCTGGGGCCTGCCGTACAGCCAGTCACGCAGGTCGCGCTCCTGACCGCGCGCGAGGCGCGCCATCTCGCGGGGGTCGTCGCTGCGCTGGATCAGCGCCAGGGTCTGCAGGACCGAGTCGTGCAGGTGCGCGGCCATCTCGGCGCGCTCGGCCGAGCGGATGCGCTCGCGCCGCTCCTCGGCGTTCTGGCGCGACAGCTCCCACAGCCGTGGTCCCAGCAGCAGCCCGAGGCCGACCGCGGTGACCAGCATGGCCAGCACGACCGGCCCGACGACCGCCAGATCACCGGGGCCGGCGGCGATGAAGACGGCGAGGCCGCCGACCACCAGCAGCGTGCCCAGCACCGCCCGCAGCGCGGTGGCGAGCCCGCCGGGTCCGGGGTCGCCGCGCAGCACCCGCGCCAGGGCGGTGGAGGGTGCGAGCTGGTCGGCGCGTCCGCGCAGCAGCACCACTGAGCCGGCGGCGATCAGCGCCAGCGGCCAGGTCACCGCGTCGCCGAACCACAGGCCGGCGTCGCGCAGCAGCACCAGCAGGCCCACGGTGACCAGCGCCACCCCGGTGGTCTGCTTGGTGGTGCGCCGTGGCGCTGCCGAGTCGCCTGCCTCGGTGGGCTCGGCGGGAGGCGTCGACAGCGCCCACGCCAGCAGGTAGGCGGCCACGCCCACCCCGCCGGCGGTGGCCAGCACCGCGAAGGCCAGGCGCAGCAGCACCGGATCGACGCGCAGTCGACGGCCGAGGCCCCCGGCGACGCCGGCGACGACGCGATCGCCACCGCTGCGGGTGAAGCCGACGTCGCCGCGGCGCGGTCGGCGGGTCGCCGGCGCGCTCGGGGTGGTGCTGCTGGTCTCGCGCAGCTCGGTCATCGGCCCCGATCGTGGCACAGCCGCCGGCGGTGCACCTCAGGGATGTCCCCGAGGGGGCAGCGGACGATCAGCCCTGCGCGACGCTGCCACCCCGAGCGCCTCGGGGTGCGATCAGGGTGACCCCCGATGGTGCGCGCCCTGCGCTGGGGTCAGCATCCCTGGTGCGACGCGATAGCGCTCGCAGCGACGCGTCTGCCACCCACACCACAACCGAGACCGCACCGCACCGACCGCACCGCACCGAGCGCACCAAGGAGGTCACCATGTCCGACCCCCGCGATCCCCGCACCGAGCCCGGCGCCGCCGAGCAGGGCGCGTCAGCCGGCGAGCAGCCGAGCGCTGGCGCCGCGGCGCCGACACCCCCCGCGCCGCCGCGGCGCCTGCTGCGCTACCCCGACCAGGCGCCGCTGGGTGGTGTGGCCGAAGGGCTCGGCGTGCACCTGGGCGTCGACCCGGTCCTGCCACGCATCGTGTTCGTGCTGCTGGCCCTGTTCGGTGGCGGGTTCGGGCTGCTGCTGTACCTGATCCTGCTGCTGGTCATCCCCAAGGCCCACACCGCCGTGCCCACCGATCAAGTGGTCTCGCCCACACGGACCCGCACCTGGGTGGGCGCGCTGCTGATCGCCGTCGGCGGCATCGTGCTGCTCGGCCAGCTCGCCGCGCTGCCCGGTCTGGCGTTCTTCGGCCTGGAGGGGCTCGGCAACGTGCTCACCTCCGGCGCGGTGCTGGCGCTGCTGCTGATCGGCGGCGGGGTCGCCCTGCTGCTGCTCGACCGGCGCGACCCCGACGCCGACGCGGCAGGTGCGGCACCCGGCGACGGCCCGCCTGCCGCAGCCGGCACCGAGCCGGCGCGCAGCCCGGCCGCGCCATCCACCCCGGCCGCCGCGCCGCCGGCAGGCACGGCGACCACCCAGCAGCTGGCGTCGCCGACCGCCCCGACCCAGGGAGCAGCCCAGGGGTCGACCGAGGCGACATCGGCTGCCCCCGGCCCGCCCCCGCAGGCGCCGCCGTCGCGGCTGGGCCGCCTGACCGCCGGCGTGCTGCTGGTGGTCCTCGGCGGCGCCTGGCTGGCCGATCAGGTGGGCGTGGCGTCGGTCGGCGCGACCGAGGCGCTGGCGCTGGCGCTGCTGGTCATCGGCGGTGGCCTGGTCGTCGGTGGCTTCTGGGGCCGCAGCCGCGGCCTGATCGCCTGGGGCGTGGTCGTGGCGGTGCTGCTGCTGACCGTCGGCACCGTCCAGGTCGGCCTGGACACCGCCCGGACCACCTTCGGTGACGGCGTCGGCGACCGCTCCTGGACGCCCGCCACGCTCGCCGAGGTCGAGGACCGCTACGGGCTCGGGCTCGGCGACGCCGAGCTGGACCTCTCGGCCGTCGACTTCGCCGGCGAGGAGCGCGAGATCACCGCCACGGTCGGGGCCGGCACGCTCGCGGTGACGGTGCCCGCCGACGTCGACGTGACCGTGCGCGGCACGGTCAACGCCGGCGAGCTGGACCTGTTCGGCCAGCGCACCAGCGGCGCCGGTCAGGTCAGCCGCACCGTCTCCGACACCGTCGACGACCCGGACGGCGCCCTGGAGCTGGAGACCAGCGTCGGCGCCGGCGAGATCCTCGTCGAGCGCGACTGACCGACCCGCTGTCCACCCCTGACACCAAGGAGCTCACCATGCGCGACGAACGCCATCCCCTCGACCCGATCAGCCTGACCTTCGGCCTGGTCTTCGTCGTCCTCGCCCTGGCGGGGCTGTCCAACGTCCTGCTGCGCACCGACCCCGTGATGCTGCAGTGGCTCGTGCCGGCCGCGCTCATCGTCATCGGCGTCGGCGTGCTCGCCAGCAGCCTGCGGCGCGAGCGCACACGGGCCGACGAGGATGCACGGCCGGGCGAGGCGCCCGGCGGGGACGCGAACGACGGCGCTGGGAGCGTCGCCACCGCAGAGCAGGGCGAGCCCACCGCCGACGCAGCGGAGAGCGCCGGCCCTCCCTCGGAGCGCTGACGCCCCACCGGCCCGCACGTGGCTGCGACACTGCCGCGCGGCCGCAGCGGGGGCAGATGCAGGAGGGGCGATCGCATGACCGAGGCGCTGGGCTTCAAGGTCAACCCGCGCGTCTTCGTCGTCTCGGTGGTGGTCATCGCGGCGTTCCTGGCCGTGGGCGTCAGCGCCCCCGAGGCCACCGAGCGGGCGTTCGAGGCGATCCAGGCCACGATCGCCGAGACGCTTGGCTGGTACTACGTGCTGGTGGTCGGGGCGTTCCTGGTGTTCGTGGTCTGGATCGGCGCCAGCCGCTTCGGTCACCTGCGCCTGGGCGACGAGGACGAGCAGCCCCACTACCGCTACCTCACCTGGTTCGCGATGCTGTTCACCGCCGGTATGGGCATCGGCCTGGTGTTCTGGAGCGTCGCCGAGCCGCTGTCGCACCTGGCGAGCCCACCGCGGGCCGAGTCGAACACCGCCGAGGCCGCCACAGAGGCGATGCGGTGGACGTTCTTCCACTGGGGGCTGCACGCCTGGGCGGTGTATCTGGTGGTGGGCTTGAGCCTGGCCTACTTCGCCTACCGTCACGGCCTGCCGCTGTCGATGCGCTCGGCGCTCTACCCGCTGCTGGGCGATCGCATCAACGGCTGGGCCGGCGACGCCGTGGACATCTTCGCGGTGTTCGGCACGATGTTCGGCGTGGCCACCTCGCTGGGCCTGGGGATCCTGCAGGTCAACGCGGGGCTGGCCAGCCTCGGGCTCGTCGAGCAGAGCCTCACGGTGCAGCTGGTGCTGATCGTGGTGGTCACCGCCGGGGCACTCGCCTCGCTGCTCGCGGGCCTCGACAAGGGGATCCTGCGGCTGTCGGTGACCAACCTGGCGCTCGGGGGCGTCCTGCTGCTGTTCGTCGCCGCGGTCGGGCCGACGCTGTTCGCCCTCGGCGGCTTCGTGGAGCAGCTGGGCGTCTACCTGCAGACGCTGCCCGAGACGACGCTGTGGACCGAGACGATGTCGGGCGCCGGCGACTGGCAGATCGATTGGACGATCTTCTACTGGGGCTGGTGGATCAGCTGGTCGCCGTTCGTGGGGCTGTTCATCGCCCGTGTGTCGCGGGGGCGCAGCATCCGCGAGTTCGTCTTCGGCGTGCTGCTGGTGCCCGCCGGGTTCACGTTCGTGTGGCTCGCGGTGTTCGGCAACACCGCCTTCGCCGCCGACGCCGAGGCCGGTGGCGCCATCGCCGAGGCCGTCGCCCAGGACCCGGCGATCGCGCTGTTCGCGCTGCTGGACACGCTGCCGCTGACCGCGATCATGTCGGCGCTGGCGATCCTGCTGATCGGCGTGTACTTCGTGACCTCCAGCGACTCGGCCTCGCTGGTCATCGACCAGCTCACCAAGACCCCGGGGGTGGAGTCACCGCGGCGGCAGCGGGCCTTCTGGGCGGTGCTGGAGGGCGCGGTGGCCGCGGTGCTGCTGGTCGCCGGCGGGCTCGGGGCGCTGCAGACCGCGGCGATCACCACCGCGGTGCCGTTCTCGCTGATCATGCTGGCGGCGTGCTGGGGGCTGGCCCGCGCGGTGTACGCCGACCATCGTGGCGCGCCGCTGGAGGAGATCGTCCTGTCGCGCCCCGGCCACGTCCGCGTGCCCGACTACGGCGAGGACGGCGTGCCCTGGCGCGAGATCGAGGGTCCCAGCCCCTGATCCGAGGGCGTGCCACCCCCCGCGTCGCGTGCCGCGTCGCCGGTGCTTCCCACCGGGGGTACCAGACCGACGCGGTGGGCCCACGCGGCGGCCTCGGTCCGGCTGGCCGTGCCGGTCTTGGCCAGGATGTTGGACACGTGGACGCTGGCGGTCTTGCGGGAGATGAACAGCGCCTGGGCGATCTGGCCGTTGGTGCGGCCCTGGGCGAGGTGGGCGAGCACCTCGCGCTCCCGCGCAGTCAGCGGCCCCTCGTCGCCGGTGCGCCCCCGCAGGCGCTCGGCGAGGGCGAGCACGCGCTCGCGTCGCCACCCGGGCCAGCGCCGCAGGGCTGCGGCGGCGTGATCAGCGCCGGTGATCGCGCCGGCGCGGTCGCCGGCGCGTGCCCGCACCCGGGCGACCAGCTCCCAGCTGACCGCGCGGGTGAGCGCGCTGACCGGCAGCGCCTGCTCCTCAATGCGCGCCAGCGCCCCGGTGAGCCGCGCCAGCGCCGCCTCGTCGGCGCCCTCGAGCGCTGCGACGGCACCGTCGGCCAGCTCGGCGTGCTCCTGTCCCCAGGGGTGCTCGGCGGAGGGCAGCGCGCGCAGCACAGCGGCGACGCGGCGCGCGGTGTCGGCGGCCACGCGGTGCGCGGAGTCAGCAGCCACCCCGACCAGGACCGCGTCCAGCAGCGCCAGCGTGCGGTGACGTGGGTCGCCGGAGCGCACCGTCATGGGGCGCCCGCCGTGCTCCTCGTCGCGCTCGCGCTCACCGGGATGGTGCGCGGCGACGTCGTCGAGCCGCTGGCTCGCGGTGGCCGCGTCGCCGCGGCGCAGCGCCAGCAGGGCCGCGACGCCGGCCCAGCGCGCGTGTGCGGCATCAGCGTCCTCCAGGCCCGGCTCCGCCCCTGCGAGGTCGGCGGCGGCGGCATCGAGCGCGTCGCGCTCGATCGCCAGCAGGGCGCGGTCGGTGCGGCGCTGGGGGCTGTCGTCGGCCAGCGCCCCGCCGACCGCCTCGGCCAGTGCCTCCTGATCGCCCTCGACCTGCGCCAACCAGGCGCGTGCCCACCGCGTGGTGCGGGTCATGTGGTCGAGCCCGTAGCGGTCGGCGACGTGCTCGAGGCGGCGCAGCAGGCGCCGGCCGCGGGCTGACCCATCGGGCTGGCCCAACGCCACGGCGACCATCGCGTTGTTCAGCGCCCGCACCAGCGTGGTGCCCTCCCGGGCCGCATCGGCGCGGTGGGCGGCGTCCTCCAGCAGCGCGAGCCCCTCGTCGGCGCGGCCGGGCAGCTCGGTGAGCACGGTGCCGATCGTGACCTGGGCGCCCAGGCGCACCGCGTCAGCGCCGATCCGGTCGGCCACGGCAACAGCCCGCTTCGCCCAGGCGATGGCCTCGTCCGCCTCCTCGGACAGCATGTGCACCTGCGCGCGGGTGGCCAGCGCCCACGCCAGCTCGTGCGAGTCGCCGACGGGCTCGGCGACCGCGAGCGCCCGATCGATCGCGTCGCGCGCCGCCGGGCGGTCCGGCGCCAGCTGGTGCAGCCGCGCCTCGGTGCGCCAGGCCGCCGCCTCCTCGAGCGGCTGGCCAAGGTCGCGGGCGAGCTGCTGCCAGGCACGCGTGTGACGGGACCCGGTCGTGCGCTCGCCCAGCAGCCAGCAGGCGCGGGCGGCGAGCCCGTGCAGCGCCAGCGCATCGCGGTCGTCCAGCCAGGGCGCCTCCAGGGCGAGCTCGGCAAGCTCGAGCGCCTGACCGCCGCTGCCCTCGGCGAGGCAGCGCGCGGATGCCTGTCGCGCGGCGGGCACGAGCCGGGCGGCGTCCTCGGCTCCACGCGCGTGGCGGGCCAGGGCGATCACGTCCGCGGAGCCAGCTGCCTCCAGCGCGTCCAGCGCCGCGCGATGGGTGGCGCGGCGCTGCCGGGCGAGCAGCTGGCGCGCCACGGCCTCGCGGGTCAGGGCGTGGCGGAACAGCAGCACGTCGGGCTCGGCCTCGACCAGCAGCCCCTGCGCGATCAGGGTGCGCACGTGGGTGACGAGGTCGGCCTCGTCACGCCCGGCCACCGCGGCCAGCAGGTCGAAGGGCACGCGCAGCCCCAGGGGCGCGGCGGCGTCCAGCACCGCGCGAGCCTCCGGGTCGAGGCTGTCGAGGCGGCGCAGCACGGCCTCGGCGGCGTTCCACGGCAGCTCGGCCTCGGCCAGGGCGGCCACGCCCCCGTCGCCGCAACAGGCGATGAGCTCCTCCACGAAGAACGGGTTGCCGCGGGTGCGCTCGTGGACCGCATGGAGGGTGCGCGCGTCGATGGGCTCGCGCAGCGCTGCGGCGAGCAGGCGCGCCAGCGCGTGGCGATCCAGCCGGTCCAGAGCGAGGTCGGCCACGGCCTGCTGGCGCTGCAGCGTCGGCAGGGTGGCCGCCAGCGGGTGCGAGCGGTCGAGGTCCTCGGGGCGGAAGGCGCCGACCAGCAGCGCGCGCAGCTCGGATCGTGCGGCCAGGCGCTGCCACACCTGCAGGCTCTCGGCGTCGGCCCAGTGCAGGTCGTCGAGCACGAGCAGCGCCGGCTGGTCGCCGCGGGCCACCAGCCACGCGACCGCCTCGACCACGGCGCGGACCTGCTCGTCGGTGGTCACCGTCTGGGCGGCTGCGGCGGCGTCCTGGGTCAGCGACGGCGAGAGGGCGCGGCGCAGCGCGCGCTCCCGTGGGCGCAGCGGCGCGGGCACCGCGTCGTCCCAGGCGCTCACGGCGTCATCGAGCAGGCGGCGCATCAGGGCGAACGGCGCGCCGCCGTCGGCCTCCTCGACCCCCCCGGCGAGCACCAGCCCCGGTGCCTCTGCCATCAGCTCCAGCAGCAGGCGGGTCTTGCCCACGCCGGACTCGCCGCTGACGATCGCCACGCGGGGACCGTCTGCGGCCTCGGCAGCGAGCTGGCGCAGGCGCTCATGCTCGGCGTCGCGCCCGACCATGATCGGGCTGGCGCCGGCGCGCGTGAGGAGCATGCCCGGCAGGCTATCCGCGCGCGGCGCCCTCACGCCCGCCACCCGGGGGCCGCGCCACGTCAGCGCCAGGCGGTGGCGTCAGGACTGCTGGGCCGCCCGCGCTCGAGCGGCGATGTCGGCCCAGGGCGGGCCCTCGGTGGGCAGCGCGAACGGGCGCAGCGACTCCTCGCCGACCGCGGTGACGCTGCCTTCGGCGTCGATCTCGGCGCGCGCGGCGTCCACCAGCCACACCGCGTCGGCGGCGGCGAACGCCTCGGCGACCTCCGGCTCGACGAGGTGGACCACCGGCACCTCCAGCGGCGTGGGCGCGGTCACGCTGATGTCGCAGCGCGCGACCCGGCGCCCGTCGGTCAGCGCCACGACCTTCCAAGCGATGGCGGCCTCCAGTCCCTCCGAGGGGCCCTGCGCCATCAGCTCGGCGACGTCGGGGCGGCTGGTGAGGTCGACCAGCAGCACCGCCGGCGGCTCGTCGTGCCCGGTCAGCACGATCTGCTGCACCTCGCAGGCACCCTCCAGCAGCGCCTCCACGTCCTCGCTCATGCCGATGCTCCTGCCGTGCGTCCACACCGTGCGTGCGAACCCTGGGTGCCAGGGTGCGTCCCCGCCGGTCGGCTGCAGCCCGCTGCGCCGCGGGCGAGCCCGCCGCGGCGCATGGTAGTGGGCTGCGCCGCCGATGCGGCGCCCGCGCCTGGCCCGCCGGTGCGGCGTCGTGGCCTGGCCGGCGGGCGCGGCGTCGTCGCGCACGGCACCATGAGCGCTCATCATGCGCGTTGCCACGATCATCGTCGCCGCCCTTGCGCTGTGGTGGGCGCTGCGGGGCGTGAGCCGGACGCTTCGCGCCGGCGTGCGTCCGACCGTGCGCGGCGTGGTCTACCTGCTGCTGTCGGGATCGGCGCTGGCGCTGGCGGTGTGGCTGCACACCGCCGAGCCGGCCGACGTGGGTGCGGCGGCCGTGGAGGTCGGTGCGGCGCTCGGGCTAGATGCCCTGTGGGAGTGGATCACCGAGGCGATCAGCGACGCGCTGGAGGGGCTGGTTCCCTTCGGCTGACGGGAGGGCGTGTGCGTGCGCTCGGCGTCGAGCTGGCACAGCGCGCACACTCCGCGCACGCGAACCACGGGAGGCGAGCCAGTGCGGTGGGTGTTCCTCGGCCAGGGCGTCCTGGGCGCGGCAGCGCTGGAGGCGCTGCTGACCACGGTCACGCCGGCCGCGGTGCTGACCATGCCGTGGCCGGGTGGGGTCTCGCCGATCATCACCCTGGCGCGCGCCCGGGGCGTGCCGGTGCGCACCCTCGAGCGCCTCGGGGAGGAGCCGGACAGGCGCTGGCCGGAGCTGGCCGGTCCGGTGGACGCCGGCGTGGTCGGCTGCTGGCCCGAGCGGCTCACCGACAGCGCGCTGGCGGTGCCGCGGCACGGCTGGCTGAACCTGCACCCCTCGGCGCTGCCGGCCTGGCGCGGCGCCGACCCCGTGGGCTGGCAGCTGCTGACCGGGGCGAGGCGCCTCGGGCTGACGGTGCATCGCATGGTCGCCCGCCAGGACGCCGGACCGATCGTGGCACGAGACGCGGTGGCCCTCGACGAGGGCGACGATCGTGCAGAGGCGGAGCGTCGAGCCGGCGCCGCGCTGGGCGCGCTGGCCGGGCAGGTGCTGGCCCGCCTGGCCAGCGACGACGAGCTGGGGGGTGAGCCCCAGGACGAGGACGCCGCCTCCTGGTGTCCGCCGGTGGGCACGGCTGTGCTGCTGGAGACCCGGGCGATGCGGGCGGGGGCCGCAGCCCGGGTGGTGCGCGCCTTCAGCCCGCAGCCAGGCGTGGCCGTGGCCGGCCTGCCCACCGACCAGCGCGTGTGCGAGCCCGCGGTCGGCGAGCGACTGGACGCGGGCACCAGCCCCGGCGAGCACCGACCCCTGGACGCACGGCGCGTGGCGCTGGCCTGCCAAGACCGCTGGCTGGCAGTGCGGCTGCTGACCCCCGGCCCGCCCCCGGCGGTCACAGAGCTCACCCCTCCGGGTGCCACACGCCTGCCACGCGGGTAGGGCTCCGGTGAGCACGCGCGCTGGAGAGCCGAGCGCGACCACAGCAGGAGGGGAGCGCATGCGTCATCCGATCGCCCCGTGGGGCGTCCTCGCGCTCGCGGTCGTCCAGCTCGTGGCCGCCGGGGTCAGCGGCACGGGCCTGCTGCCCGGCGACGACGTCGGCACGGTGTCCG
The DNA here is from genome assembly GCA_003553565.1 of Nitriliruptoria bacterium. Lineage (GTDB taxonomy): Bacteria > Actinomycetota > Nitriliruptoria > Euzebyales > Egibacteraceae > PUKE01. The sequence continues at coordinate 20,944 of PWER01000099.1, forward strand.
ACCGCCAGGACTCGGCGCTGGATCCCGCCGGCTACGCCTTCGCGATCTGGGGCCTCATCTACGCGGCGAGCCTCGTGCTCGCCATCCACCAGGTGACCCCCACGCGCCGCGACGACGCGCGGCTGGCGCCGCTGCGCGCTCCGCTGCTGGTGGCCTTCGCCCTCAACGGCGTCTGGATCGTGGCGTTCCAGCAGGAGCAGTTCCTCGCCGCCCACGCGGTGCTGATCGCCCTGACCGTCGCGCTGGCGGTGGGCTACGCACGCCTGGCGGCCACGGGTCGACCGCGCAGCACCGCCGAGCGCTGGATCGTGGACGCCACGCTGGGGCTCTACCTCGGCTGGGCGACGGTGGCCACCGTGGCGGGCACCTCGACCACGCTGGTCGGCGTCGGCATCACCGAGCTCGCCCTGCCCACCGACGCGTGGGCGGTGCTGGCGCTGCTCGCCGCCGCCGCCGTCATCGCACTGGTCACGCTGCGCGGACTGCCCGAGCCCGGCTTCCCGCTGGCCACCGCGTGGGCGCTGGTGGCCATCGTGGTCGAGCAGGCCGACCCGTGGCCGCTCGTGGCCACTGCGGCCGCCGCTGCGGCGGTCGTGCCCGTCGCGGTGCTGGTGGTGCGCGAGCGGCGCATCAACCGCGACCTCGGCGGGGCCATCGCAACCGGTGCCGCACAGCGCACCGGCTAGCGGGCACGGGGCCAACACAGCGCCCGGACGCGCGACGATCTGGCAGGATGCGGTTCCCAGGCGCGCTGGGGAGGTGATCACATGCGAGTCGGGCAGCTGCGCGGTCTGCAGGTGTTGGTGGGCGCGCAGGTGGTGGGCCTGCTGGCCATGACCGCCCTGGGCGGGATGATGATGGAGCAGGTCGGCGGGGCCCGCGACCTGCACGGCCCCCTCGGGGAGGCGCTGCCGGTCCTGGCGCTGGTCCAGGGCGTGGTGGCAGTCCTCGCCCGACGAGCCGGTGGCCCGGCGTGGCCTGTATGGGGCAGCGTCGTGCTGCTCGTGGCGCTGCTGGGCATCGTCGGAGCGGGGCACGTGGGCAGCATGAGCCTGCACGTGCCACTGGGTGCGGCGTCGCTGGGCATCGCGGCGGTCTTGCTGACCCGGCTGCTCGCCCGCCCGCTGGGGCCCGACGCGAGCGCAGCCTGACATGCCCTCGCCGGAGGTGCGACGCCGCCTGCAGCAGCAGCTCGAGGAGCTGCTCGCGCGCTGCGAGGAGGAGCCAGCCGGTGCGGTGGAGCACTACTACGCGTCGGGGCGCGGCTACTACCCCCCGAGCGAGGCCGGAGCCGAGCGGGACCACTTCGGAGTGTGCATCACCACCGTGGATGGCGCCACGTTCGCCGCAGGCGACGCCGAGCTCGAGTTCCCGCTGCAGTCGCTGTCGAAGGTGTTCACCTACGCCCTCGCGCTGGCCGACCATGGGCGCCAACGCGTCGCGCAGCACGTGGGCGTGGAGCCCAGCGGCGAGGCGTTCAACTCCATCCGGTTCGACGAGCGCCAGAACCGCCCGTACAACCCGATGGTCAACGCGGGAGCGCTGGCCACCAGCGCGCTCGTCGCCGGCCACGATCACGAGGAGAAGCTGGCGCGCATCCTCGACACCCTCCGGGCGTTCGCCGGCCGCGACGATCTCGCGGTGGATCCGGCGGTCTTCGACGCCGAGCTGGCCACCGACGATCACAACCGGGCCACCGCCTACCTGATGCGCAGCCTCGGCATGTTCGACGGGGCGGTCGAGTCGGTGCTGTCGCTGTACCTGATGCAGTGCTCGGTGACGGTGACCTGCCGCGACCTGGCGCTGATGGGAGCGACGCTGGCAAGCGGTTACACCAACCCGGCCACCGGCGAGCGGGTGCTGCCCCAGCGCCGCGTCCGTGACGTGCTCAGCGTCATGCACACCTGCGGGATGTACAACTACGCGGGCCAGTGGGCGGTGGAGATCGGCGTGCCCGCCAAGAGCGGGGTCAGCGGCGGGATCATCGCCGCGATCCCCGGCAAGATGGGCATCGGCGTCTACTCACCCGGGCTCGACGTCTACGGCAACAGCGTGCGCGGCATCCAGGTGTTCGAGGACCTCTCCGAGCGGCTCGGCCTGCACGTGTTCGCCACCGAGGAGGAGGACACGATGCTGGCCCCCGCTCGCGCGGCCTCCGAGGCGCTCCCCTGACCAGCGGCGGCGTGCGCCGGCGCCGCCGCTCGCGACGCTAGGCCTCGTCGGCGGTCAGGCGCTCGCCGATGACCACGCCGGCCGCGAACCCGATCGAGAACGCGAAGACCCCTGCGAGCAGCGCGGCGAACCGAGCATCGTTGCTGCGGCGCACCGCGTCGAGCGCCCCGTGGAGGGTGGGCTGGGTGCAGCAGCGCATCATCGCTCCTGTCGTCGCGGGCTGCCGTCGCGGGTGCAGGCGCCGGGGCCGTGCGAGCTCCCCGGCGCTGCGTCCAGCATCGAGCCCGGCAGGGTCCCGGGGACGACGCGCTGCGCCGCGCGGGTCCCGATGGCATGAGGACCTTCGCAGGGCCACACGCTGCCTGATCACGCTACGTGACACGGGATAGCGGTGCGTCGTACAGGGGTGCCCTGACCATCAGACCGATGCTGTGGTCGTCGCCGCGGGCGTCTCTGCCCCAGCGAGCGGCGCAGGGCTGCGGGCAAGCGGGCCGACTGCCGCTGCGGGCAGGCAGTCGAAGTGGTTGGAAGGTGGTCGGTCGTGATGGTGCGGTGTGGCGTGAGCGTGCGATGGATGCTGCTGGTGGTCATGAGCGTCGGGATGGTGCTGGCGCTTGCGGCACCGCCTGCGACCGCGGAGCCGCTGCGGGTGTTCGGCGAGGATCGGATCGCCACCGCGGTGGCAGCCAGCCAGCACGGGTGGGACAGCGCGGAGACGGCGCTGCTGGCCACCGGCGATGACTTCCCCGATGCCCTGGGCGCCGCCGCGCTGGCTGCCTCGCTGGATGCTCCGGTGCTGCTCACCGACCCGTCGGCGCTGCCCGGGCAGGTCGCCGAGGAGCTCGAGCGGCTGGGCGTGACGCAGGTGCGCGTGCTGGGCGGCACGGCCGCCGTCGCCGACGCGGTGATCGAGGAGGTCGCGGCGCTGACGGGCGCACCGGCGGTCGAGCGCATCCACGGCACCGACCGGTTCGCGACCGCGGCCGCCGCCGCGCGCCGCGCAGGCGCACCGGGCGGCGAGGCCGCGCTGGTGCTGGGCTCGGACTTCCCCGATGCGGTCTCGGCGGGCGCGCTGAGCGCCGGCGACGCGCCGATGCCGGTGCTGCTGACCGAGACCGACGCGGTGCCCGAGGCCACGCTGGCGGCGCTGGCCGACCTCGCGGTGAGCGACGTGCTGCTCGTGGGGGGCACCGCGGTGATCTCGGAGGCGATCGAGGAGCAGCTGACCGCTGCGGGTTTCGCGACGCAGCGCTTGGCTGGCGCCAACCGGTACGCCACCTCCACGGCCGTGGCGCGCGAGGCCGAGGAGCGCGTGGCTGACCCGACCACGCTGATCATGGCCACCGGCGCCGGCTTCGCCGATGCGCTGGCTGCCGCCCCACTCGCCGCGCGCCTGGGTGGCGTGCTCGCGCTGGTCAGCCCGCATCAGCCCGACCCCGACAGCGACGCCTACCTGCGGGAGCGCGCCGACCGCTGGAACGGGGCGCTGACCCTGGGCGGCACGGCGGCCCTGTCCGCCGAGGCGCTCACCGCGCTGACGCTCAGCATGAGCGACGAGGCCCACCCTGAGCCCGAGCCCGAGCCCGACCCCGAGCCCGGCGAGATCGCCGTCGCCGAGGCGCGCACGCACCTGGGCACGCGCTACGAGTTCGGCGGCAACGGGCCCGACAGCTTCGACTGCTCGGGGCTGACCCGTTGGGCCTGGCAGGCAGCCGGCGTGGCGCTGCCGCGCGTGTCCCGCGATCAGTACGCGGCCTTTCCGCGCGTGAGCATGAGCGAGCTGGAGCCTGGCGACCTCATCGCCTACGACTACGACCGCGTGCCGGGGGTGAGCCACATCGCCATCTACAGCGGGCAGGGCAACATGATCCACGCCACCCCCAACAACAGCCGCGCCATCCCCGGTCAGGTCATGGAGGAGCCGGTGTGGCGCAGCAGCGCGCTGGTGGGTGCGGTGCGCCCTGGCTGACCCGCGCTCGGCGCTGCGACGGTGGGCTCGGTGGACGGCGCACCAGAGCTGATCGCGGTGGGCTCAGCGGGTGGCGCGCCACCAGGGCTGACCGCGATCAGCAGGCCGCTGACCACCAGGAGCAGGCCGAGCCCGCCGATGGCCGTGAGCGCCTCGCCCAGGACCAGCACGCCCAGCACCGCCGCCGTCAGCGGATCGGCCAGCGACAGCGTCAGGGCCCGGTGCGCCGCGACGCTGCGCAAACCCCAGGCGTACAGCGCGTAGGGCACCGCGGCGGTGGCAAGTCCCAGCCATAGCGCCACCGCCACCCCAGCCGGCTCGCCCAGCCAGGCACGATCGCCCGCGGCCAGCAGCGGCGCCAGCAGCACCACCGAGGCCAGGAACGCCGCAGCCGTGGTGGCAAGAGCAGGATCGCCCCGCTCGCTACGCACCGACGCGGCCACCGTGTAGCCCGCGAAGGCGCTGCCGGCGACCACCGCAAGGGCGACCCCCAGAGCGTCGACCGGTGCCGAGCCGTCAGGCCGCAGCAGCACCGCGATCCCGCCGATGGCCAGCGTGGTGGCCAGCAGCCACCGCCCGCCGGGCGGGACCCTTGCGCGGGCTGCGCTGATCAGCCCGCCCACGATCGGCGCAGAGCCCAGCGCCACCACCGTGCCCAGCGCTACGCCGATGCGGTCCACGCCGGTGAAGAACGCGACCTGGAACAGCGCCACCGCCCCTGCGGCACCGAGCAGCCACCGCCAGCGCGCCGGGCCGAGCAGGCCCGCCAGCGCCGCGCCCTGCCCGAGCGCCACGGCCGCGGCGGCCAACCCCGCCGCGCCCACGAGGGAGCGCAGCGCGGCAGCGTGCGCCGGCGAGGGGGCAGCCGCCTCGAGCGCCGAGGCCGGCCCCGCGGTCCCCCACAGCACTGCGGCGAGCAGCACCGCCGCCGTCCCCCAGCGCTGCGGGCGGTGCCCGGCCGGGCTCGCGCCGCTCGCGCGGGCGGGCAAGCGGCCGCGCAGCAGTGCCGCAGCGGGGGTGATCGGCAGCAACGGTCCCATCGACGCCTCCTCGCGGCCCGCGAACGATCGGTGGATCAGCGGTCTCGCACTGGCAGCGTGCCTCCCCCAAACGATTGTGAAAAGTTATGATGAATACCTGATCGATCACGGAGCATGAACAGCGATGGAGCTACGCGAGATGCGGTCGTTCGTCGCCGTCGCCGAGGACCTGCACTTCGGGCGGGCCGCCGCACGGCTGCACCTGACGCCCTCGGCCGTCAGCCAGCACCTGACGCGCCTGGAGCGTGAGCTCGGCACGGCGCTGCTGGACCGCACCAGCCGATCGGTGACGCTGACCGCGGCCGGCGAGGCCGTCCTGCCCGAGGCGCGGCGCGCGCTGCGGGCGGTGGCCGCCGCCCGCAGCGTCGCCCTGCGGGCCGCCAGCGGCGAGACAGGCCGGCTGCGCATCGGGTTCGTCGACTCGGCTGCCTACGACCTGCTCCCCCGCCTGCTCGCGGCGTTCCACCAGCGCTTCCCCGAGGTCCACCTCGACCTGCGCGAGACCTCCACCGAGGCGCAGATCGCCGATCTGGGCGACGAGGTCGACGCGAGCATCACCCGCGATGTCGAGCCGCTCGAGGGCGTGGCGCTCACCCCGCTGGTCGAGGAGCCGCTGGTGGCCGCGGTGGACGACGAGCATCCGCTGGCCTCGCGTGAGGCGCTCGATCTCGCCGAGCTGGCCGACGAGGCCTTCGTGCTGTTCCCCCGCGAGCACGTGCCGATGGTCTACGACCGCCTCATCGGGGTGTGCCACGTTGCCGGCTTCCGCCCCCGAGAGGGTGCCCAAGCGCTGCAGTACGCCACGATGCTGGGGCTGGTCGCGGCGGGCTATGGGGTCGCGGTGGTCCCGGCCGCGGCCCGTGTGGTGGGCAGCGAGCACGTGGCCTACCTGCCCCTGCGCGACGAGCACGCCGTGAGCGCGCTGGAGCTCGCCCTGCCCGCCGCCGCGCCCAGCCCCCTCGCCCAGGCCTTCCGTGACCTCTCGGGCGAGGTCGCACCGACGATCAGCCGCCTGCTGGATCCGCTGCGGGCCGAGGAGGCGCCAGCGGACCCCTCGGACTGACGCGCCACGGCGCGGTGGCGCAACCAGCGTGTGAGCACGTGGGCGGTCGCGCACGCGCGGCGGAGGGGGGCGGGCGTCGCGGCGTGGGGACCTTCGCCCTCGCCAGCCTGGGACCTTCGGGTGCCACCCCCGTGGCTCGCAGTGGAAAGCCTGTCGCATGACGGCAAGCGCCCGTTCACCTGCGTTTACACGTCTTCGCATCGCTGATGACGCTGTGAGCGCTCGGGGCAGGCGGCGCGCAGCGCGTCGCGCCGCGGCGGACGAGGAGGAGGCGCGCATGGCGACGATGACCGACACCACGGCAGCACCGCAGCGGCGCAGCGGCGAGGAGACCGCGGTCCTGGCCTCACGCGTGCTGCTGGGTGCCCTGACAGCGACCTTCGGGCTGCTGCTGCTGGTGGACGCAGTGCCCCCGCTCGAGGTCCAGATGCTGGTGTACCTGGTCGGGATGGTGGCGCTGAACCTCCCCCACGGCGGCTTCGAGCACTTCACCAACGTGCGGCGCCGCGGCCTGCCCTTTGGCGGGCGCTACATCGCGCTGTACCTCGGGTTCGTCGCCGCGTTCGTCGGGCTGCTGTTCGTGGCCCCGGTGGTGGGGCTCGGCCTGGCCTTCGCCACCGCGGTCGCCAAGGGTGGGCACGGCGACCTGCGCGTCATGGACGCGCTGACGGGCACGGGCCACCTGCCCGGCCGGTTCCGGCGCGGGCTCGCCGCCCTGGTGCGCGGCGCGCCGATCATGGTCGTGCCGATGATCGCCTGGCCGGAGACCTTCCAGCAGTTCGGCGCGGTCATGGTGCGCATCTTCGACCCGGCGGCGGTGGGCCAGCTCGACCTCGGCATGACGTATGGCCCGCCGGTGCTCGGCACGCTGCTGGCTGCCGCGGTGGTCGCCCACGTGCTGCTGGGCGCTCGGGTCGAGGGCGCCAGCACCGCATGGCGCCGTGACGTCGGCGAGCTCGCGCTGCTGCTCGCCTTCTTCGCGGTGGTGCCGGTGGTCGTGGCAGTCGGCCTGTACTTCCCGCTGTGGTACTCGCTGCGGCAGTCGGCGCGCAGCGCGATCGCCGAGCGGGCGCTGGACGAGCCCACCGAGTCCGAGGGCATGGCGCTGCCGCTGGCCTTCGCCGTGTTCATCATCGGCGCGCTGGCCACCGCGCTGGTGGCGGCCCTGCTGTGGGCACTGGCGCCGAACCCGCTCGGCGGGGCGTCGCTGCTGCCAGGCGCAGTCGCCTTCTACACGATCTTCGTGAGCATCATCGCCATGCCCCATGTGGTCGTCGGCGAATGGCTGGACCAGGGTCGCGGCATCTGGTTCGTGCCCTGACCACTGGCGGCCACCGGCGAGCCCGGGCCGCGCCCGGGCCGGCGCGGTGCGCACCTCCTAGGATGCGGCCACGCGGCCCACAGGAGGTGCGATGACCTGGTCCGCGCCACTCGTCCCCGCCGATCCGGGCGTCAGCGCCGACCCGGGACCGCTGACCGCCGGGCTGGAGATCATCCTCTGGGTGCAGACCCACCTGGAGGCGCTGACCCCGCTGCTGCAGGCCGCGACAGTCCTCGGCGACGAGGAGTTCGCCGTCCTGGTGGTCCCGCTGCTGCTGTGGTCGGTGTCGCCCGCGCTGGGACTGCGCGTGGGCGCGCTGCTGCTGATCTCGGCGGGGCTGAACACCGCGCTCAAGCTGATGACGGTGACCCCGCGCCCCGCATGGGTGTCGGGCGAGGTGACCGCGCTGGTCGCCGAGGGCTCCTATGGCACCCCCTCGGGGCACGCCCAGAACGCAGCAGCGGTCTGGGGCCGCCTGGCGGTGGCGGTGCGCCACCGCGGGATCCAGGCGGTGCTGGTGGCGCTCATCCTCGTCATCGCGGTGTCGCGCTGGTGGGTCGGCGCTCACTTCCCCATCGACACCGTCGTGGGCCTGCTCGTGGGCGGAGCGCTGCTGCTGCTGGCGGTGCGCGTGGTCGAGCCGCGGCTGACGCCGTGGGTGACACGAGCCAGCGCCAGCGCCCAGGCGCTGGTCGTCGTGGGCACCAGCGCCGCCCTGGTGGCGCTGCCCCTGCTGACCCGGCGCGCACCGTGGGCCGGCGAGCCGCCCGAGGCGTGGGTCGCGGGCGCCGCGACGGCCTCACCCGAGTCCACGGTCATCGATCCGACCGCGCTCAGCGCGGCGATGGTGCCTGCCGGCGCCCTGCTCGGCGTGGGCCTCGGCCTGGTGCTGCTGCAGCGCAGCGGCGGCTTCAGCGCGGCTGGCCCGTGGTGGCAGCGCGCGCTGCGCTATCCGGTCGGCGTGACCGGGGTGGCGCTGCTCTACCTCGGCGGCGAGCCGCTGGTGCCCGACGGCGACGCGCCGTGGGCGCTGGCGGCGCAGTACGCCCAGTTCGCGGTGGTCGGGCTGTGGATCGGATGGCTGGCGCCGATGGTGTTCCGGGCGCTCAGACTCGCCCGTGGGGCTCCAGAGGCGGTGCCCCCTCCGAGCACACGCGGGCTGTAGGGTCCCATCCCTGACAGGCGCTGGCAGAGAGGTCCCAGCGAGCATCGTCCTCGGCTGCGCAGACCGCCCGGCGCTGCAGCTCGAGGCCACACAGGAGCCGGGCTAGCTCGCTGTCGGGCTCACCAGAGGTCAGCAGCAGCACGGCTGAGGCGAGGACGAGCCACACCAGCGCGTTGACACGTTGCGCCGCGCTGCCGGCGAAGGCGATCCCCAACCGGTCGCGGTGTGGCGTATGCGGAGATCCACGACCGGTTCGTCAAGCACTCGCTGCTCGTCGCAGCGCTCCTCCGCACCGCAGTGCAGGGGATGACGGACGTTCGTGGCCGTAGTGGCCGTCACATCGCCGTCTCGGGACGCCTGACGCTCGCAAAGCAAGCGGGTGACGCGTCGCCCCGGTTGGCGTTGTTCGCACCCACCCATCGGTCTCCGCCCGCAGGACTCCGCGTCGCGGGCCGACGCTCGCCCTGCGCGCCCTCGAGACCAGTCGAGATCGTGTAGAGTTGTCCCAGGTAGGACGAGGTGCCCGCGACAGGGCAACGGCCGCGTCCTCGACGCTCTCCGAAGGGGGGCAGTGCGGTGGTTCGGGACCCGCAGGGCAGTGATCTCCCTCCCGAGCCGGCGCAACCGTCGGTGATCCTCGACCACTGCCCGGATCAGGTCGCCGCGTTCGACCTCGCCCTGCGTCACACCTACGTCAACCGCGCGAGCGCCGATGCCGTGGGGCTTGCCCCCGACCAGATGCTCGGACGCTCCAACCGCGACCTGGGCATGCCCGAACCCGCGGTCTCGCTGTGGGAGCAGCGCCTGCGAGCGGTGCTCGCCAGCGGCGACAGCGGGACCGCGCAGCTCACCGGGTACAACGGGAGCGGCCGACGGGCCTACGAGGCGCTGCTGGTGCCCGTCCGCGATGCCGCGGAGGCTGTGGTCGGCGTGTGCGCCTACACGCGGGACATCACCCACTGCTCGCAGGCACACGCCGCCCCAGACCCCCGAGGGGTGCGGCATGACGCGTTGGCCGAGAGCTCGGCCGACCTGATCGGCCGCTACGACGAGGACCTGCGACTGGTCTACCTCAACCCTGCCGCCGCTGCGGTCATCGGCGCCGCGCGCGATGAGCTCCTCGGGCGCCACATCACCGAGCTCGGCACGCCAACGGAGCTCATCGGCCCGTGGACGCGAGGGCTCCAGGAGGTGTTCGCCTCCGGTGCGCCGCGCTGGCTGCGCCACAGCTATCCGACACCACAGGGCGAGCGGTGGTTCGACACCCAGCTCTCGCCTGAGGTCGATGCCAGTGGCGTCGTGCGACACGTCATGTTCGAGTCCCGCGACCTCACCGACGTCAAGGAGGCCCACGACCAGCTGTCGTCACAGCTGCATCAGCATCAAGCCGTGGCGGCGCTGTCCCGGGAGGCCCTGGGTCTCGACGACCTCGACGAGCTGTTCGCGCGCACCAGCCAGGCCCTCGCCGAGGTGCTCGATGCTCCGCTGGTCAAGGTCCTCGAGCGCCGCGACGACCACGACTTCCTGATCCGCGCCGGGGTCGGCTGGCAGCCCGGAACCGTGGGACGGCGCCGGATCGAGGGCGAGACCCAGGCCTGGTACACCGTGGTCAGCGGCGAGCAGGTGGTGGTCGTCGATCGCGAGGACGAGGACCGCTTCCTCGTCGCCGACGTCCTTGCCGAGCACGGGGTGCGCTGCGGCGTCAGCGCCCCGATCCACACCTCCGGCAGCCGCGCGTGGGGCGTCCTTGCCGCCCACGCGGTGGTGCCGGCAGCGTTCTCCGACGATCATGCGGTCACCGTCGCCGCGGTCGCCGGCATCCTCGGCAACGCGATCCGGCGCGTCGAGGCCGAGGCCGAGACCCGCGCCCAAGCGCTGCGCGATCCTCTGACCGGCCTCGCTAACCGGACCGCGCTGATCGAGCACGCCGAGACCGCGCTCGCGCGCCTGCCACGCAGCCCAGGCGCGGTCAGCGTGATCTTCATCGACCTCGATGGCTTCAAGCCGATCAACGACGCCTGGGGCCACGAAGCCGGCGATGCGGTGCTGCGCGAGGCCGCCCGGCGACTGCGGGCGGTGGTGCGTCCAGGCGACACGGTCGCGCGGTTCGGCGGCGACGAGTTCACCCTCGTGTGCCCCGACCTGCCTTCCCCCGAGGAAGGCCATGCGGTGGCCGAGCGTGCCGTTGAGGTGCTGACCCGGCCCTTCGCCGTGCGCGATCGTGCCCTGACGCTGGGGGCGAGCGTCGGGGTGGCCACCACGACGGTGCCCTGCTCCGCTACAGAGCTGCTGCAGCGCTCCGACCGAGCCATGTACGAGGCAAAGGCCGCGGGCGGCGGGCGCGTCCACGCGGGCTGAGGCCTCGGGGCCGCGGACGCGCTCCGGCTGCCGGGTGCGTCCGTACGCCCTGCGGCGGTCCGGGCACCCGGGTACCGCCAGGGCGCATCACGGCTGGCCACGCAGTGACACCCCGGTGGCCACGCAGTGTCATGTCGTGGCCAAACCCCGGG
>PWER01000038.1 GCA_003553565.1 Nitriliruptoria bacterium
GGCCGGGGGCATCCTGGTGCTCTCCGAGCCCGACCAGCTCAGCTCGGACAGCCCGGTGGCGGCGCGGCTGTCCAACCCGCCCTACGAGGTCCGCCTGATCGGCGGGAGCGCGGCGCTGTCCGACGAGGTCGAGCAGTCGGTGCGCGCCCTGGTTGGCGAGTGAGCCCGCGTCAGGCGGCCTGTGAGCGCCGCAGCGCCGGATGCAGCTGCGGCTGCGGCGCGCCGAGGAGGTAGCCGGCGCCGGTGTCGCACCCGAGCGCCCGCAGCGCCCGGTGCTGCTCGGCGCGCTCGATCCCCTCGCCCGAGGCGGTGGCGCCCAGCGCGTGGGCCAGACGCACGATCGTCTCGACGATGGCGCGCCCCTGGGAGGTGTGGAGCTGGGCGATGAACTGGCGGTCGATCTTGAGCACGTCCAGCGGGAAGCCCTGCAGCGCCGCCATCGAGGAGTAGCCGGTCCCGAAGTCGTCCAGGGCGATGCGCACGCCGTGGTGGCGCAGGCGCTCGAGCTGGGCACGCACAGCCTTGTCGTGGTCGAGCACGGTCCGCTCGGTGATCTCCACACCCAGGCGCTGGGGTGCCACGCCGTGGTGAGCGAGCGCGTCCAGGATCGTGGTGGCCAGGTCGCTGCCGAGCAGCTGCGGCGCGGCGACGTTGACCCACGCCACCGGGCCGTCCTGCCCGTGGGTGGCGCCCAGCAGCCGGCACGTCTCGGTGATCACCCAGGCGCCGATCGGCACGATCAGCCCGGTCTCCTCGGCCAGCTCGATGAACGCGCCGGGACCCAGCAGGCCCCGCGTCGGGTGCTGCCAGCGCAGCAGCGCCTCGCTGCCTGCCAGCGCGCCGTCGCCCAGGTCGAAGATGGGCTGGTGATGCAGCACCATCTGGGAGCCGTCCTTGGTCTCGACCAGGTCGCGTTCGAGCTCGAAGCGCTCGCGCACGGCCTCGTGCAGGCGCTCGTCGAAGGCGGTGAGCGCCCCGCGACCGGACCGCTTGGCGGTGTACAGCGCGGAGTCGGCCTGCCGCAGCAGAGTCGCGGCGTCCTGGCCCTGACCGGCGTGCGCGACCCCGACGCTGGCAGACAGCGCCACGCGACCGTCGCCGACCTCGAGGGGCGCGGTGAGCCGCTCCTGCACCGCGTGGGCAAAGGCCAGTGAGGCCTGGCCATCGTCGTCGTCGACCAGCACGGCGAACTCGTCGCCGTCGAAGCGGGCCAGCGCCCGCGTCTGACCCTCCTGCTGGCGCAGGCGCTCGGCCACGGTTTGCAGCACCTGGTCGCCGGTCTCGTGCCCGAGGGTGTCGTTGACGAGCTTGAGGCCGTCGAGGTCGAGCAGCACCAGCCCGACGCGCTCGCCGTGGTCGAGCGCGTCGGCCAGTCGCTGCTCCAGCGCGCGGCGGTTGTGCAGCAGCGTGAGGTCGTCGTGCTCGGCGAGGAAGGCGAGCTCGGCTCGGGCAGCCTCCGCGGTGGCGCGCGCGTGGCGCTCGGAGGCCAGCAGCCCGTCGAGCTGCTGGCGAGCCTGCACTCGCTCGGTGGCGTCGTGGAAGGAGGCGGCGACGCCCTCCTCGGAGGTGAACACCCGCACGTGGTACCAGCGCTCGCAGCCCGGTCGTGGATGGTGGTAGTCGAACGCGGAGTGGTGGCCCTCCAGGGCCTTGCGGATTGCGGTGTCCAGGCGCGTGCCGACCGTCTCGGGGAACGCCTCCCGGAACGGGGTTGCATGGAGCTCCTCGCGGGTGCGCCCCAGCAGCTGCTCGGCGGAGGCGTTGAGGAACGTGAAGCGGCCCTCGTGGTCCAGCGCCAGGTAGGCGTCGGTGATGCTGTCAAGCGTGCGCGTGAGCTGCTCGCCACGGGTGACGCGGTCGGTGAGGTCCATCAGGACGCCGGTCAGGGTGCGCCGCTGGTGCCGGTGATCGCCATCCACGCGAGCGCGGACCAGCAGCCAGCGCACCGCGCCCGAGTCCAGTGGCACCCGGAACGTCCGCTCGTAGCCCACGTCGTGCTCGAGGGCGTCCCGCAGCGCTCGCCGCACGTGCTCGCGGTCCTCGGGGTGGATGAGCTCCAGGGAGCCTTCCACGCTGGGCGTCGGCGCCTCATCGGGCAGCCCGAGCAGGGCACGGGCGCGCGCGTCCAGGTGCAGCGTCGCCGTCGCCAGGTCGGCCCACCACACGCCGAGGTCGGCTGCGTCCAGCGCCAGGCGCAGCTGCTGGTCCTTGTGCTCGAGGGCGCGACGGGTGCGCTCCTGGCCGGTGATGTCGCGCGCGCCGAGGGCGATGCCGCGCAGCGCCGGATCGTCGCGGCCGTCGTGGACCGCCAGCTCCACCCACCGCCACGCCCCGTCGGCCCGTCGCAGCCGCAGCCGCTGCGCCTCGCCGTCGTGGTCGCGCGGCGCGCGCAGCACGGCCGAGGCAGCTTGCCGGTCCTCGGGATGGACCAGGTCAGCGAGCGCGGTCTCCCCGGCAGGCCAGTCGCCGAGGAAGCTGCGTGCGCCACGGCTGAGGTGGTGGAGCGTCCCTTCGGCGTCGGCCAGCAGCAGCACGTTGCGCCCAGCGTGGCCGACCGCAGCACGCAACGCGTCACGTGACACCTCGTCGGTGACGTCGCGCTGGACGCTGACGTGGTGGGTGATGGTGCCGTCGCCGCGGCGCAGCGGCTGGGTGTCGGCGTGGATCCATATGCGGGAGCCGTCGGCGCGGCGGTTCAGCAGCAGGCTGCGCACCGGCTCGCCGCGCTCGAGGCCGGCGCGCAGCCGCGCGAGCTCGCCGGGGTCGGTCTCCTCGGTCTGCATGACCCATGGGCTCTGGCCGCGCAGCGCTGCGAGCGAGAACCCGGTCATCGCCGCGTGCGCGGCGTTGGTGTAGACGATGCGCGGGCCAGGGGCGTCCAACGTCGCGTCGGTGACCATAACGGCCTCGGGGTGGCGCGCGAGCACCTCGGCCAGAGGCACCTCGTCGGGCGGTGCCTCCGTGATCGGTTCGGATGGTGTCAGGTCGCGCATCCCGCCTGCTCCCCTGGGGCCGTGCGCCGGGCCTGAGCCCTGTCGGCGCCGCAGCGCTGCGCTGCAGTGCGGTAGCCCGGGTCAGACGACCGTGATCGCCGGGACCTGGCTGTCCGACGAAGCGGACCTGTGGACGTGGCGCGAGCGGTCCTCCTCGGCGCGGCGAGCGGCGGTGATGTGCTGGCGCTCCCCGGAGGCGACGGCACGGCGGGGCCGGGGCCGGGGGCTGTGCTGACACCGGGCCACCTGGCGTCTCCGCGGGCGGCGCTGCCGCGCCCGAGCGGTGTGGACCAGAGGCAGGAACGTGTGGTGGTCAGGGCAGGGGTCGAACCTGCGACCTCGCGATTTTCAGTCGCGCGCTCTACCAACTGAGCTACCTGACCAGCGCATCGCAGCAGTGGCGATGCGTACAGGCCGACGCTGGGGCGCCGACCTGTGGCGGACCTGACGGGATTTGAACCCGCGACCTCCTCCTTGACAGGGAGGTGAGCACTCCAGGCTGCTCCACAGGTCCTTGGTTGCTGGTTCGAGGGCCGTGCAGGGCTCGAACCTGCTCCGCCGGATTAAAAGTCCGGAGCTCTGCCAGTTGAGCTAACGGCCCAGAGATGCGCCACGGTAGCAGCGCCCCTGTTCCGCCGGAGCGATGCGGGAGTGTACCCATCCCAGCCGGCGCGCGCATCCCCTCACGCCTCGTGCTGGCACGCCGCGCACACGCCGTGGACCACCAGATCCACCGACTCGGCGCGGAACCCGTGCGCGTCACCGAGGTGGGCGCGGACCTGGCGGACCGTGTCGCCGGCGTGGTGGGTCACCGAGCGGCAGCGCAGGCAGTGCAGGTGGTAGGCGTCCTCGCCGTGGGCGAGCTCCCAGTAGCCGCGCCCGTCGCCGAGGCGCACCTCGTGGGCCAGCCCCAGCTCGCCCAGCAGCTGCAGCGTCCGGTAGACGCTGGCGAGGTTGACCTCGGGGGTGTGGGCGGCGGCGAGCTCGTGGATGCGGTCGGCCGGCAGGTGCTCGGTGGCCTCGGCCAGCACCGTGAGGACCGCGCGGCGCGGCGCGGTCAGCCGATGGCCGGCCTCGCGGAGCTGCTCGGCGAGCTGTTCCACGCCCCCATCATGCATCGGCCGAGGTGCCTAGGCTTGCGTCCATGGATGCGGTCGAGACGGTGGACGCCCCCCCGGCGCGGACGCGTGCCCTGGTCGGCGAGCTCTCGCAGCGGCTCGGTGGTGAGCGCCACGCGCTGAGCGAGCGCAAGGTCGCTGTGCTCGAGGAGCGTGACGCGGCCGCGTGCACGCTGCTGCTGCGCCGTGCAGC
The DNA here is from genome assembly GCA_003553565.1 of Nitriliruptoria bacterium. Classification (GTDB taxonomy): domain Bacteria; phylum Actinomycetota; class Nitriliruptoria; order Euzebyales; family Egibacteraceae; genus PUKE01. The sequence goes on from PWER01000038.1 coordinate 4,305, forward strand.
GCCTGCATCGGGTGACGCGGTCACCAAGAGCGCTGCTACCGCCGAGGGGGTCGCGGCCGCGGCGGTGCTGCGCTGGGAGCAGACCCGCCAGGACGCCCCGGGCGCCGCGCCCGCCGCACAGGTGGCAGATGACGACGCGGCGCCGGTGGCCACCGCCGAGCTGCTGGCCGACGACCCCGCCGATGGACGACCGCTGCTGGAGGCGGCCGAGCGCGCCGTGGCCCACCGCGGGGGCGGGCAGCTGCACGTGTGGGCCTACGACGACGCCATGGCGCAGGTGATCGCCCAGGCCGACTACCGGCCGGTGCGCCGGCTGCTGCTCCAGCAGCGCGGGCTCGAGCAGGCGCCGGCCGCGCCGCGCTGGCCGCAGGGGGTGACGGTGAGCCCCTTCCGGCCCGGGCAGGACGAGGACGCCCTGCTCGCGGTCAACAACCGCGCGTTCGCCACCCACCCCGAGCAGGGCGGGCTGGACCGCCAGGACCTGGCCGCCCGCACCGCCGCCCCCTGGTTCGACTCCGAGGACGTGCGCTGCGCCTGGCGCGACGGCGTCCTGCTGGGGTTCCACTGGCTCAAGCGCCACCCGGTGGGTGCTGCCGAGGTGCCTGGACGCGAGCCGCTGGGCGAGGTCTATGTGCTCGCGGTGGACCCGCAGGCGCAGGGCCTGGGCCTGGGGCGGGCGCTGCTGCGCCACGGGCTGTCACATCTGCGCACGCGCGGCTGCGTCGAGGCGGTGCTGTTCGTCGAGGCCGACGACCTCGCCGTCGGCCTCTACGCGAGCGAGGGCTTCGCCACGCGGCGGGCGCACACGTGCTATGCCCGCGAGCTCGGCGCGGAGGCGCCCTCACCGCGAGGCCCGTGAGGATCGAGCTTGTAGCCCACCCCGCGGACAGTGCTGATGAGCGCGGCGTGCTCGGCGCCCAGCTTGGCGCGCAGGCGTCGGATGTGGACATCGACGGTTCGGGTGCCGCCGTAGTAGTCGTAGCCCCAGACCTCCTGGAGCAGCTGGCTGCGGGTGAACACCCGGTTGGGGTGGCGCGCCAGGTACTTGAGGAGCTCGAACTCGCGGAAGGTGAGGTCCAGCGGCCAGCCGCGCAGGCGCACCACGTAGGTGTCCTCATCGATGACGAGGTCGCCGAGCTCGACGCCGTGGCGGCGGTCCTCGACCTCGGGCCGGTCGGCTGCCAGGCGCAGCCGCGTCTCGACCTCGGCTGGCTGGGCGGTGGGCAGCATCCAGTCGTCGAACCCCCAGCTGCGCTTGAGCGCGGCCAGCGCCGCCTCAGCGACCACCACCACCACCGGGGGGCACTCCTCGTGGTTGGACAGGCCCCGGCACGTGTGGGACGCGCCCGACAGGTTGCGGGTCGCGTCGACGAGCACCAGATCAGGCGGGTCGCTGCCCAGCGCCAGATCCGGCGCGAGCGCGGCGCTGGCCACCGAGTGGTCGAGGAACTCAAGCGCCGGCAGGAGGGACTTGCCGGCCTCCGGCGCATCCGACAGGACGAGCAAGCGCACGAGGAACCCCCGCCTGGGCCAGCTGACGCGGAAAACGGTAGCGGCTCGCGTCGAGGATCGCCATCAGCGCCCTAGACTGCGCCCTCGTGACCCCAGCAGCGGTGGAGCCCTCCAGCTCTCCTGTGCGCGCCGCGGCATCCGGTGTGCTCGCGGTGGTGCTCGTCGTCGGCGCAGCCGCGCTCGACCCGTGGGCGCTGGTCGGGCTCGTGGTCGTGCTCGGGGTGGGCGCGGTCGTCGACGGGGCCTCGCTGATCGAGCGCCACGCCGCTCGTCCGGTGCTGCCAGCCGTCCTGCTGCCGGTGGTGGGCCTACCGGTGCTGGCCGCCATGGACGCCGAGGGAGCCCTCGCGCTGCTCGGCGGCTGGTACGCCGTCACGTTCGTCGTGGCGGCCGTGCTGGCGCTGGTGGGCGGTCGGCGTCGCGGGGTGACGCTGGCGCTCGGTGCGACGATGGCGCTGGCGGGCCTCATCGGCCTCGGCGGCCTCGCGCTGGTGCTGCTGGTGGTCCGCGACGACGCGCTGGCCTGGCTCACGGCGCTGGCGGTGCTGGTCGTGGCCGCCGACGTGCCGCCGCGCCTGGCCGCGTGGCGCGGGCTCGACCGCACGCTGCGGGGCCTGGCCGCCCTGGCCGTGGTGGTCTTTGCGACCGCGGCGCTGGTCGGTGCGCTCGGTGAGGTGATGGCCGTGGGGGCGCTGGTCGGCATGGCCGCGGTCGTGCTCGTCGCCGCGCGCGCGGCCGCGGTGCTGTGGCCGGTCGCCGAGGCCGGTGTGCGCGGGCGCTGGAGCGGTGCGCTGGTCGGAGGGCACGTGCTGGCTGCGGTTGGCACGCTGCTGCTGGCCAGCCCCGTGGCCTACCTGCTGGTGCGCGTCCTCGCGTGAGCCCGGTGGAGGCATCCGCATGAGCGCGGCCGACCGTCACGACGACCCGGATCGCCCCCGAGCGGCCCGCGCTGGGCCCACCGGGACCCGCGCGGCGATCTACGAGCGCCTGCGCGCCCACGGCGAGGCGCTGACCGTGCGCGACGTGGCCGAGGCGTTCGCGGTGCACCCCAACGTGGCCCGCACCCATCTCCAGAAGCTCGTCGGGGACGGGCTGGTGCAGGTCGACGAGCGCAAGCGCCCCGAGGGCGGCCGGCCCGCTCGGGTCTACCAGGCGGATCCCGAGGCGGCGTCCCGCCCGCCTGGTGCGCAGGACGCTGCGCCGCCGCGGTCGGAGGCCTCGGCCGAGGCCGACCCCGCCGCGCACACGCTGGTCAAGCTGCTCGCCGAGCTCGCCGAGCGTCCTGCCCGCGGCGCCGTGCCGCATCCGCTGGCGCGGGCCCACGAGGCGGCCGTGGCCGAGGGGCAGCGGCTGGCTGCGGCGGTGGCCCGCGAGTCGATGCCGCTGTCGTTCGTGGAGGCGGTCACGCGGGCGGTCGACGCGCTGCGACCGGCCCTGCCGGCAGCGCGGGTGGTGCGCGCTGCCGAGGAGGCGGTCGATGTCGCCGGGATCGACGGGGCGTTCCGTCTGCTGGGCGCTCACCGGCCGCGGCTGGCGCGCGCCCTCGAGCGCGGCCTGATCACCGGCGCGCTCGGCAGCCTCGGGCTGACCGCGGCGGTATCCGAGCAGGGAGTCGGGGTGCTGCGGTTGAGCCCCACGGCGTCCGGCGCGCGTGCAGCGACGCTGCCCGCTGCCCGCGTCGATGCCCGCGGTGAGGGGCGTGACGAGGGCGTCGCCCGAGCCCGCGCCGCGCTCGACGGCCTGGTGGCCGGGCAGGTGCTGGAGGTGCTCGCCGACGGGCCCGGCGCCCCGGCGGCGTTCGCGCGCTGGGCCGACCGCGCCGGCCACCGCCTGCTCGGGGTGGAGCGCGTCGAGGACGCGCAGGGCCCGGCGGTGCGCCTGCTGCTGCGCCGGGGCGGGTGAGCCCGCTGCTTCCCCGGCTCACCGCGACGTCGGGGGGATCTGCCCGCGCACAGAGCGACGCCCCCGCGCTGTGCGCGGGGGCGTCAGCATCCAAGCACTCGTCGAGGTCTTGTCGCGTTCCCCGGAGGTGATCCGCGCAGAGCGGTCAGACCGGGAGGGTGGGCGCGACCAACTCCCACGACCCGCGAGCGGGTGACGAGGTTGGATTCGCCAGAAGCCAGGACATCCGGTTCGGATGCTGGAACCGGCTGACCGCTAGCGGCTCATCACCTCGACGGTCGCGCGTTGCGTACCGGGTTGCATGCGCTGGACCACCTCCTTTCTGTCGTGCCGCACACCGTAGCAAGCCTGCTGCGCGCGCGCCCGCAGCGCGCGCCCGCGCGGGTCGCGCGCCGCCCGCGCAGCCTCCGACGGCGGGCGCCGGCGTGGGCGCCGGGTACCGTGCGGGTGGCGCCGCACCGGCACGTGAGCGGCGTGGTGTCGCACTCGGCAGGAGGAGCTGATGGCGCTGCTGATCGACGAGCCCGCATGGGTGCCCCGCGAGGTCGGGGTCGTCCGCGTGACCGGTCACGACCGGCTGCACTACCTGCACCAGCTGCTGAGCCAGCACCTCGAGCAGGCCGAGCCCGGCGACGTCGCCGACTTCCTCTACCTCGACGCCAAGGGGGTGGCGCACGCGGCCGGCCGCGCTGTGGTGCACGCCGAGGCGGTCCTGCTGCTCGTGCCGCCCGCGGTGGTCGAGAGCCTCGCCGGCGCCCTCGAGCAGTTCAAGTTCCTGATGGACGTCAAGGCCGAGGACGCCTCGGCCGAGATCGACCTGGTCAGCGTCCGCGGACCGGAGCCGATCACCCAGCCCGGTGCCCGCGACGAGCCGATGACCGCGGCCCCCCACGGCGACGGTCTGGTGCTGCGCGACCGCTGGGGCGGCATCGACCTGCTGGGCAGCCCCGCGTGGGTCGCCGAGCGCACCGCCGGGCTCGGGCTGCCGCGGGCCGAGCCCGAGGACTGGCAGCGCTGGCGCATCCTGCACGGCGAGCCGGACTGGCACCACGAGCTCGCCACGGGCCGACGTCCCCAGGAGCTCGGGTTGCTGCCCACCCACGTCCACCTGCGCAAGGGCTGCTACCCCGGCCAGGAGTCGATCGCCAAGATGCACAACCTCGGGCGGCTGCGGCGCGCGCTGCACGTCGTCGAGCTCGACGGGCCGGTCGGCGCCGACACGCCGCTGACCGCCGGCGAGAAGGCGGGTGAGGTCACCAGCGTCGCCCGCCACGGCGAGGGGTCGGTGGCCCTCGCGCTGCTGCCGCTGGATCGCACCACCGGCGAGCCGCCCGGCGGCGGTGAGGTCTGGGCCGGGTCGGTGCCCGGTCGGGTCCGGGCGCGGGTCGGGGCCGGCCTGCCCCAGCCGGGCGATCCCGCAGGTGCGGCCTAGCTGCAGCTAGCGCGCCAGCGCGCGCAGGGCCTCCAGCGCCGCAGCTGACTGCTGGGTGGGGCTGATGCCTGGCACGGCCGCAGCGATCCGGCCCTCGGCGTCGATCACCACCGAGGAGCGGATGACGCCGTGGCGCACCTCGCCATCGCGGTGCTTCTCGCCCCACGCGCCGTAGGCGTCGATCGCCTCGCGCTGCGGGTCGGCGAGCAGCCGGTGCGGCAGCGCGTGCTTGGTGGCGAAGCGCGACAGCTGCTCGACCGGGTCGGGGCTGATGCCTGCCACCGCCGCGCCGAGGGCGGTGAGCTCGCCCCAGTGATCGCGCACATCGCACGCCTGGCTGGTGCAGCCCGGCGTGTCGGCCTTGGGATAGAAGTAGACGACCACGGGCTGGCCACGGTGATCCGACAGGCGCCAGAGCGCGCCGTCCTGGTCGGGCAGGGCGATCTCGGGGGCGGGCTCGCCAACGGTGACGTCCACGGGTGCTCCTCTCGCGACGGGCCACCCGACCCGGTGGCGGGCGGACGGCCGGCTCGTGGTGGGCGCGATGGAGACGCTAGCCTGCCACCTCATGCGAGTGCTGTTCGTGTGCATGGGCAACATCTGCCGGTCCCCCACCGCCGAGGCCGCGTTCCGCGAGGCCCTGGAGCAGGAGGGGCTCACCGCTGCGGTCGACGTGGACTCGGCCGGGCTGGGACGCTGGCACCTCGGCGACCCGCCGGACCCGCGCATGCGCGCCGCCGGCGAGCGCGACGGCCTGGCCATCGACGGGCGCGCCCGCTTGGTGCGACCCGACGACTTCGAGACCTTCGATGTGGTCCTCGCGATGGACCGCTCCAACCACGAGCAGCTGCTCGCGCTGGCGCCCGACGCCGAGGCCCGCGAGAAGGTCCGCCTGTTCCGCGACTTCGACGCCGAGGCCAACGCGCCCGACACGCCCGACCCGTACTACGAGGGGAACTTCGACGAGGTCGTGGCGATCGCGCGGCGTGGGGCCGCGGGGCTGCTCGAGCACCTGCGCCCGCAGCTGGAGCGCACGCGCTGAGCGGCCCGCAGCTCGCCGACGAGCGCTGGCGCCCCCTGGGCGGCGGCTCGATCTGCGCGGTGTGGCGGGCCCGCACGGTCGAGGGCACGCCGGTGGTGGTCAAGGACACCCCCTACGACGCGACGGTCGAGGCCGACGGCCTCGCCGCGCTCGCCGAGGCGGGCGCGCCGGTCCCCGCCGTCCTGGCCGTCGAGCCGCGCCGGCTGGTCCTCGAGCACGTCAGCGGCCCGGCGGACTGGGCCGGGCTCGGCGAGGCCGTGGCGCAGCTCCACCGCCGCACCGGCTCGGCCTACGGCTGGCACCGCGACAACCTCATCGGCGAGCTGACCCAGCCCAACGGCCAGCACCACCACTGGCCCACCTTCTTCGCCGAGCAGCGCCTGCGGCCGTTCCTGGACGTGCCCGCCCTGCCCCACGACGTGCGCGCTCGCCTGGAGCGCGCCTGCGAGGGGCCCCTGGCCGAGGTGCTGCCCGCCGACCCGCCCGCGAGCCTCATCCACGGCGACCTGTGGGCCGGCAACGTGGTGGAGGGCCGCTGGCTGATCGACCCGGCGGTCAACCACGCCGACCGGGAGCTCGAGCTCGCCTTCACCGCGCTGTTCGGGGGTCTCCCCGACGCCTTCTGGGCCGCCTACCAGCGGACCTGGCCGCTCGAGCCCGGCTGGGAGGAGCGCCGACCCGTGCTGCAGCTCTACCACCTCCTGGTGCACGTCGCCCACTTCGGCACCGGCTATGTGGCGCCGGTGGCCGCCCGACTCGACGCGGTCGGCTGGTAGGCACTGGATGCCCAGCGCCCCGCGCGGGGGGCTGCAGGCATGCCAGGCGTGCCCCCCGGCGACAGGATGGGTCCCGGCCTGACCGCACACCACCACCGGAGCACACGATGAGCGACGAGCCGCACGACACCGCCGAGGTGTTCGTCGAGATCCCGAAGGGGTCGCGCAACAAGTACGAGTGGCATCTGCGCGAGCGCCGCTTCAAGCTCGACCGCATGCTGTTCAGCGCGGTCCAGTACCCGGGCGACTACGGGTTCATCCCGCGCACCTGGGCCGAGGACGAGGACCCGCTCGATGCGCTGGTCGTGCTGGGCGAGCCCACCTTCGCGGGCTGCATCATCGAGGCGCGCATGGTCGGCATCTTCTACATGACCGATGAGAAGGGCCCCGACGCGAAGATCATCACCGTGCCCGAGGTGGATCCGCGCTGGGAGTTCGTCACCGAGCTCGCCGACCTGCCCAAGCACACGCTCGATGAGATCGCCCACTTCTTCTCCATCTACAAGGACCTCGAGAAGAAGAACGTGGAGGTGCAGGGCTTCGGGAGCCGCGAGGACGCCCTCAAGGAGGTCGCCAAGGACCGCGACCGGTTCCGCATGCTCGACGACCGCCCGCCGATGCCGTGAGCGCCGCCCACGAGCCCTCCGAGGCGACCCTCGCGCTGGTCGACCGGTGGCTGGCGGTGCGCGCCGCTCGAGGTGGCGTCCGCGCCGCCGACGGCGCGCTGGTGTGCCGCAGCGACCTGTCCGGGCGGCCGCAGGCGTGGCGCGTGCCACCGGCGGCCGAGGCCGGCCACGAGTCCGGCGACCGCGGGCGCGAGCCGGCCGCGACGGCCGCGTCCGAGACGGCCATGCCGCCACCGTCGGTGTGGCCGCAGCCGCTGACCGCGGTCGATCGGGTCGAGGCGCTGCTGGCGCACCCGACCGACGCCACCACCCTCGTGGCGCGGGTCGACGTCGGCGGTGACGAGCACAGCCAGATCCACCGCGTGCGCCTGCCCGGCGGCGGCACCGTGCCGCTCACCGACCGGCCCGAGGCGGTGCACCAGCCCGGGGCGCTGACCGCCGACGGGACCGCGGTGCTGGCGTGTGCCACGCGGCGCGACGGGGTCACCTTCGACCTGTGGCGGATGCCGTTGGACGGCAGTGAGCCGCAGCTGGTGGCGCAGCTGCACGGCGCCAACCGCGTGAGCGAGGCCACCCCCGACGGCGAGGTCGTGGTGACCCACCCGACCTCGAACATGGAGTCGTCGGTGTGGCTGCTGGCCGCCGACGGGACCGTGCGCTGGCGGTGGGGCGACGACGTGGCGGCACGCCACCAGACCGCCGGCCCGCTGCCCGACGGCGGCTGGCTGGCGGTCAGCGACCGCGACGGCGAGTGGCTGCGTCTGGGCACCCTCGACGAGCGCGGCACCTGGACGCCGCTTCCCGCCGAGGCCGAGGCCGAGGCCGACATCGACGCTGCCGAGGCCCGTGACGGGCTGGCCGCCTGGGCCCGCAACGAGGGCGGGCTCAGCGCGCTGCACCTCGCAACGGCCGGCGCGCTCACCCAGGCCCAGCAGATCGCCCTGCCCACCGGCGTCGTCGAGGACCTCCACGTGCCTGCCGGCGGCGCCGAGGCGCTGTTCACCTTCAGCGGCCCCCGCCACGCACCCAACGTGTGGCGCGCCGATCCGCGCACCGCCACCGCGCGACCGCTGACCGCGGCCCCGACCGGAGGCATCGACCTCGCCGCCCAGCCCGAGCCGACCGTTGCCCACCTCACCGCCCACGACGGGGAGACGATCCCGCTGTGGCTCACCCGCCCGGAGGGGTCACAGCGACCCCCGGTCGTGGTGTGGCTGCACGGCGGCCCCGAGTCGCAGGCGCGCCCGGCGTTCAACCCGTTGGTCGGGTTGCTGGTCGAGGCCGGCTACGCCGTGGCCCAGCCCAACGTGCGGGGCTCGACCGGCTACGGTCGGCGCTTCGCCGCGCTCGACGACCGCGAGCTGCGCGCCGATGCGATCACTGACGTGAGCACCGTCGGGGCGTGGCTGGCCCAGCGCGACGACCTCGACGGGCAGCGGATCGCGGTCGGTGGTGGGTCCTATGGCGGGTATCTGACGCTCGCCGCTCTGGTCGCCGACCCCGACCGGTGGGCGGCCGGCATCGACATCGTCGGCATCGCCGACCTCGAGACGTTCCTGGAGCGCACCGCCGGCTACCGCCGTGCGCTGCGCGAGGCCGAGTACGGCTCGCTGGAGCATGACCGGGCGACGCTGCGGGCGCTCAGCCCCCTGCATCGCGTCGAGGCGATCACCGCGCCGCTGCTGGTGCTGCACGGCCGCAACGACCCGCGGGTGCCGGTCAGCGAGGCCGAGCAGATCACCGAGGCCCTGCGCGCGCGGGGACGCACCGTGGCGCTGACGGTCTATGAGGACGAGGGTCACGGCTTCGCCAAGGACGCCAACCGCCGCGACGCCTGGGCGCGGCTGGTGGCCTTCCTGCACGCGGCCCTGGCGCGCTGACCCGCGCGGTCAGTCGCTGTCGCGGGCGGCCTGCGAGGCGTCCTCGTGGACGCCGAGCTGATGGAACAGCGCCGCGATGTCGGACAGCTCGGCGGCAGGCGCCAGCTCGGCGGCCTCGGCGGCGGTCGCCGCCTCCGCCGCTGGCGTGTCGGCAGGGCGCTCGTCGGCCTGGGTCGCGTCAGTGGCTGCGTCGCTCGCAGGCTCCTCGCCGCGATCCCATGCCTCGGTGTGAGCCCTGGCGCGCAACGGCTGGTGCGCGGCCGGCTGGCGCGGCTCGTCGACGCCTGCGGCACCCGCCACCGTGGCGGCACCGGCTGGTGCGCGCAGGCGCACCAGCCGGTCGCGTTGCAGGCGTGCGATGATCTCGGCGGTCTCGAACGCGGCGAAGCCCACGGCCTCGGCGACCTCGGCGACGGTGCGGTGGCCATCGCAGGCCATCAGCACCGTCCACTGGGCTGGCTCGAGGCGAGGTCGGGCGTTGCGGTCGGGGGCGAACAGCACCCGATGGTCCAGTGAGCCGATCGCGTCCCGGGCGCCGACCCAGTCCTGCAGGCGCCGATGGGCCTGGCGCAGCACCGCGGCGATGTCGCCATCGACCGTCGCCGAGCCCTCCGGCTCGCCGGGCTGCAGGGTCCAGGTGCCCTCGGACCACGACAGGGTGACGGCCACGGCGTCCACGGTCTGCTCGTGCAGCACCTGCTGGAGGTGCTCGGGCGGCACCATGCCGGTGCGCACGAGGTGCTCGCCGAGGCGCTCACCGGTCTCGCGCTGGGCGTCCAGCGCCCGCGCGAGCTGCGCGTGGGTGATCTGGCCGTCGCCGGCGAGCCGCTGGCCCACCCGCCGGGCGGTGCCGGGCGCGCGCCCGGCGGTGAGCCGGCCGCCGCGTACCTCCAGGTGCGCCTGGAAGTCGCCGTGATCGATCTCGAGGCTACCGGTGAAGCGCTGCTCGGCCAGGTGCTCGAGCAGCGGGGCGATCGGGGTGCGCGCCAGCGAGCCCTCGATCGGGTCGCCGCCCTCGCCGTCGCCGGCTACCGTCAGGTCGGGAAGGGGCGGATCGGGCGCAGCGTGGCGGGTGCGCCCGGTGGCCGGCGCAGTCGGCTGTTGGCGCGCAGCGGGCGCGGCGGGCTGTTGGCGCGCAGCGGGCGCGGCAGGTGCTCGCGGCGGGGCCGGCGCCGACGCCGGTGTGGCGCGGCTGCGGCGCGAGGCCGGCGGCACGATCTCGTCGAGGAGGGAGGTGGACGTCCCGGCGCGCTCGTCGACGGCGGGGGCGTGCGGCGTCGCGTCGTCCTCGGTCGCCGCCGGGTGCGCTGGGTGCTCCGGCACGGGGCGGTCCTGTGCGGCCGTCTGCTCACCCTCGCCGCCCTCGGGCTGCGCCTCCTCCTGCGAGGTCGTGTCGTCCTGGGCAGGGCCGAACCGCAGGGCCGGGTTCACGAAGCCGGCGCTGGGCTGGCGTTGCTTGCTGCGTCGTCTCACCGCTGGTGGCCTTCGGCCGGGGTCACAGGTTGCGTGGTCGCCGCGTGCCGGCGCGGAGGATCGCGGCCGATCGCGTGCCGCAGGCCGCGCGTGTGTGGCGCACCGGCAGACAGCCACCGTCCCACGATCCCGGTCGGCAGCCGCGCCCGGCACCAAAGCAGCACGCAAAGCAGCTCAAGTCGGCCGGGCAACGCGCCGACTCCCAGGGCATGAGGATGCTCGCGCCGCTCCAACGCCCCGCCTCGCCCCCTGCGCCGGCGCGGCGGCAGTACCATCCCCACGACCGGCCGCCGGCCCACCCCGACCCGCCGGCAGCCGAGCCGTGCCGATGAACGACACGCCGAAGCGCCGTCGCCTCGACCGCATCCTCGCGGACGGCTACCTCGAGGGCCTCGAGGGCTGGTCTGCCGAGGAGGTGCGCGCCGCGCGCGATGACTGCCGCGCCGAGGAGGCGCAGCTCTCCTACCTGCGGCGCCTGCTGCAGGCGCGCCTGGACCTGGTGCGCGCCGAGCAGCGCCGCCGACGGGAGGGCGCGGGCTCGACGCAGGCGCTGTCGGAGCGGCTCGCCGGGCTGTTGGCCGATGCTCCCGCCGGCGCGCGTCGCGACGCCCGCGCGCTCACGGTCGACCCACCGGCCACCCAGATGCGGCGCGCCGAGGACCGTCTGGCCTCCGACGCGACGCTGGCGCGCGTCCCCGACCTCGACGCCCATGCGCTGACCGCGCTCGCTGACGAGCTCGCCAACCGCGAGACCAAGATCTCGGAGAAGCGCCGAGTGCTGCTCGACCGCCTCGACCGCCTGCAGGACGAGCTGGTCGCGCGCTACCGCGACGGGGGCTCCTCGGCGGTGGACGCGGTGGTCGCCGAGGCAGTGCGCGCCCACCTGTCCGGCGGGGACACCACCCGCTGATCACCGAGCGCCACGAGCTGCTCGCGCCACGCCACGTCCTGCTCGACGAGCGCCCTCACCCGGACCGCGATGCTCCCCGCTAGCAACAGTGCTTGCAACTGTTACACTAAGGGTGCGTCACGCCCGCTGTGACCCGCCCGCAGCGCCGCGGGTGCCGACCCGACCCCGGCGAGCAGGAGCACCCGATGGAGGCCAAGGACGCCGCCGGCGCCCGGATGCGCGACCTCGGGTCCTTCATCCGCGAGCAGCGACGCAGCGCCGAGATGTCGCTGCGCCACCTCGCCGAGCACGCCGGGGTCTCCAACCCCTACCTGTCCCAGATCGAGCGCGGGCTGCGCAACCCCTCGGCCGACATCCTGCAGCGCCTGGCCGCAGCCCTGCGCATCAGCGCCGAGACGCTCTACGTGCAGGCCGGGATCCTGCACGAGGGCTCCGACGACCTCGCCACGCGGATCGCCAGCGCGCCCGAGCTGACCGACCGCCAGCGCCAGGTGCTCCTCGAGGTCTACCGGTCGCTGCGTGACCAGGGCGCCGAGCCGCCCTCGACCCCCGAGGACGCCGCGTCGCAGGCGCCCGACCCCGAGGTGTGACCCGCCCGCGAGCCCCGCACCACCGCGCACCCAGACCCTACGCAGACGAGGAGACCCGCCATGAACGAGAGCACCGACCGCCCCGCGAAGAAGACCACCAAGAAGGCTGCCAAGAAGGCCGCGCCCGCAGCCAGCGGTCAGCAGCGCACCACCGCCAAGGCCACCCAGGCCAGCGCGAGCACCAGCACATCGACCACGGCCAAGGCCAAGGAGACGACCGGGGCCAGCGCCCGCGAGCGCAGCGTCCCTCGAGTCATCGCCGAGGGCGCCTACGCGGTGGTCGGCGTCGGTGACCAGGCCGTCTCGGTGCTGCGCCAGCTGCCGAGCAAGGCCGCCAGCCTCACCAGCGAGACCCAGCGGCTGCCCCAGGTCGCCCAGGAGCGCGCCCAGGGCCTGCTGACCGAGCTGCGCACCGCCCCCAAGGAGCTGCAGGACCGGCTGCAGACGAGGGCCCGCGCGCACGCCGCGTCGCTGCGCACCGATGCGCTGGAGAGCTTCGAGTCCCTGGCCGACCGCGGCCGCGGCGTCGTCCAGGGCCTCGGCGACAACCCGGCCACGCGCCGCGCGGCCGACCAGGCCAAGGTCGCCCAGTCGCAGGTGAAGGCGGCGACCACCAGCGTCCGCAAGGCCGCCACCGAGTCCGCCGAGGCCTTCGGCTCCGCCCAGTCGCAGGTGAAGGCGGCGACCACCAGCGTCCGCAAGGCCGCCACCGAGTCGTTCGAGGCCGCCGCCGAGCAGGTGACCGGGCAGCGCTCGGCGACGAGCGCCGACACCGACACCGGCGACGGCGACGCGACCAGCAGCACCAAGCAGGACGACGAGGCGCCAGCCCAGTAGGTCGCACAGCCACAGTGCGGCGCCTGCCGCGCCTGGGCCCGCCGGCCGGCCGCTGCCCGGCCGGCGGGCCGCTACCATCGGTTGTGTCGCGTGAGCGGGCCGCCCGCGGTCGGCGCCCGGCCACGCCCGCCCTGCCACCCTCCACCCCAGGGAGCACCCGCGTGCGTGCCCTCGCCGCCGACGATCCCGCGCTCGACCAGCCCGGTCCGACCCGTGTGGGCCTCGTGTCGGTGCACACCTCCCCGCTGGCCCAGCCCGGCACCGGCGACGGGGGCGGGCTCAACGTCCACCTCGACGCCCTCGCGCGCGGCCTGGCCGCCCGCGGAGTCCAGGTCGAGGTGTTCACCCGCCGCGACCGCGATGTCCCTGCCGGCACCACCACGGTCACCGACCGCTACCGCGTGCACGCGCTGGACGCCGGGCCGGCGGAGGCCACCAAGGACGAGCTGGTCAACCACCTCTGCGCGTTCGTGTTCGCGCTGGCCCGCCACCCCGCGGTGGCCGACCTCGACGTCCTCCACACGCACTACTGGATGGCCGGCTGGGTGGGCCGTCGCCTGGCGCGCCGCGGCGGACCGGCGCTGGTGCAGAGCTTCCACACCCTGGCTGCCACCAAGAACGCGTCGCTGGCCCCGGGCGATCACCCGGAGCCGCCGCTGCGCCTGACCGCCGAGCACCGCATCGCCCGCGACACCGACCTGGTGCTGTGCCCCACCTCGGCCGAGGCGCGCGACCTCGCCGACCGCCACGGGCTGTCCGAGCAGGCGCTGCGCGTGGTCAGCCCCGGGGTCGACCACGACGCGTTCCACCCGCGGGGACGGGCGCACGCCGCCACGGTCTGCGGCCGGCGCGGCGCGACGCCGGGCACCGCGCCGCTAGGCCACCACGACGGGCCCACCCTCCTGTTCGTCGGGCGGCTGCAGCCGCTGAAGGGGCCGGACGTGGCGGTGCGCACGCTGGCCGCGCTGGCCGCGGCCGACCCGCACGGGCCCGGCGCTCGCGCGCGCCTGGTCATCGTCGGCGGCGCCAGCGGCAGCGGCCAGGGCACCACCGACCCGGCGCGGCTGCGCGCGCTGGCCACCGAGCTCGGCGTGGCCGACCGCGTCGAGCTGCTCGGACCACGACCCCAGCAGGCGCTGGCCGACTGCTATCGCGCCGCCGACGTGGTCGTGGTGCCAAGCCGCAGCGAGAGCTTCGGCCTCGTGGCGCTCGAGGCCCAGGCGTGCGGCACCCCGGTGGTGGCCGCCGACGTCGGCGGGTTGCGCCACGCGGTGGGCCCCGGAGCAGGCGGGCTGGTGTCCCAGCCCGACGCGGGTGGCTTCGCCGCGGCGCTGTGCCCGCTGCTCGCCGACCCGCAGCACTGGGAGCAGGCCAGCCAGGCGGCGATCGAGCACGCCGCACGCTTCACCTGGGACGCCACCGTCGAGGGCAGCCTCGCCGCCTACCGTGACGCGCTGGCTGCGCGCCACCGATCCGACCCGGCGCTGGCGCACGCGGGCGGATCGCCCGAGGCGCGCTCGGCCCCGCGGGTCGCGGCCCACCCGGCCGGATGAGCGAGGTCGAGGGGCCAGCCGTCCACCAGCCCCACTCGGGCGACCTGCGGCAGCGCACCGCCGATGCCGTGGCAGCGGGCCTCGCTCACAGCGGCATCGCCGCCGACCAGCGTGACGCATGGACCTGGGAGCTGTCCTTGTCGGGCGAGCAGCGCCGCGGCATGCCGGTGCGCATCCATGTCGACGAGCGCACCACTCTGCTGCAGGCGTTCTTCATGCGCGCCCCCGACGAGCACCACGCGGAGCTCTACGCCACGCTGCTGCGCCGCCACCAGCGCAGCTACCTGCTGCGCTTCGCGCTGAGCGACGACGGTGATGTGCTGCTGCTCGCGGTGGTGCCCCACGCCGCGATGACCGGCGAGGAGCTCGACCGCCTGCTGGGCCAGCTGGTGCGCACCGCCGACGAGTCGCACGCCACCGCGCTGCGCCTGGGGTTCGCGAGCTACATCGACCGCGAGCAGGCCTGGCGCGCCCGGGTGGGTGCTCCGCGCAACCCGATCACCTGACCGCCAGGCGCCTGCGCACGCCCCCTCGCCGGCCCCCTCGACCGCGATCCGCGCCCGGCAGCCCGAAGGGGTGCGAGGCCGGGGGATCTGGCAGACTGCCGCCATGAACCCGCTGCGCACCGCCCTCATCGCCGCCAGCGAGTCGCCGTGGCTGCGGCGCCGCATCGAAGGGTCACGGGCGATGCGGGCGGTGGTGGATCGCTACGTGGCCGGCGACACGCTCGAGGAGGGGATCGCTGCGGTCTCGGAGCTGGCCACCCAGGGGCTCGACGCGACGCTGGACCACCTCGGCGAGGCGGTGACGAGCACCACCCGGGCCCGCGCCGCCGCCAAGGCCGCCCAGGAGTCGCTGGATGCGATCGAGGCCGAGGGCCTCACCGCCGGCATCAGCGTCAAGCCCACCGCGATGGGCCTGCGCCTGGATCCCGAGCTCGCCTACGCGCTGCTGTCGGAGCTGGCCGAGTCCAGCGGGCGCATCGGCGTGCACCTGACCGTCGACATGGAGGGCAGCGACACCACCGAGGCCACCGTGCAGCTGGTCGAGCGCCTGCGCGCCGACGGTCACCACCACGTGGGCATCGCGCTCCAGTCGATGCTGCGACGCACGCTGAGCGACATCGAGCGGCTGATGGGCGCCCCGGGAGGCCCTGCCAGCGTGCGCCTGTGCAAGGGCGCCTACGCCGAGTCGCGCACCCTCGCCTACGCCGATCGCGCGGGCATCGACGCTGCCTTCCGCGCGGGCACCGAGCGGCTGCTGGCCACGCCGGGCTCCTACCCGCGCATCGCCACCCACGACCACCGGCTGATCGACTTCACGCTGCAGCGGGCCCGAGCCCTCGGCGTGGACCGTGACGCCTTCGAGCTGCAGATGCTCTACGGGGTGCGCAGCGAGCTCCAGCGGCGCCTGGCAGAGGCCGGGGCGCGGGTCTGCGTCTACGTGCCCTACGGGACCGCCTGGTACCCCTACTTCATGCGTCGGCTCGCCGAGCGCCCGGCCAACCTGCAGTTCTTCCTGCGCTCGCTGGTGCGCGGCTAGACGCCGCACCGGAGCGCCGCAGCGATCCGCCGCGCCGGATCGGCCCAGCGGTTCGCCGCGCGCGCAGCCTCGCGGGTCACTACCCTTGACCCCATGGACGGACGACTCGCGATCATCGGCGCCGGTCGCATGGGCGAGGCGCTGCTCGGCGGGCTGCTGCGCGTCGGGTGGGCCACGCCTGAGCAGCTCCACTGCACCGTGCGCAACCCCGACCACGCCAGGGTCCTGGCCGAGACCTACGGCGTGCGCGCCGACACCGACTCGGCCAGCGCCGCCGCCGGCGCCGACACGGTGCTGCTTGCGGTCAAGCCCCAGAACCTCCGCGAGGTGCTGGCCACCATCCGCGACAAGGTCCACACCGGCCAGGTGGTGATCTCGGTCGCGGCGGGCGTGCCCACCACGCGCATCGAGGAGCAGCTGCCCGAGGGCGTGCCCGTGGTGCGGGTGATGTCCAACACCCCGGTGCAGGTCGACGAGGCGATGAGCGTCGTCGCGCCCGGCACGCACGCGCGCGCCGAGCACGCCGCGGTCGCCGAGGAGATCCTCGGGTCGGTGGGGCGCGTCATTCGCCTGCCCGAGGAGCAGCTCGACGCCGTGACGGCGCTGTCGGGGTCAGGGCCGGCCTACATCTACCTGCTGGTCGAGTCCATGATCGACGGCGCGATCCTCCAGGGGCTGCCCCGCGACGTGGCCACCGAGCTGATCACCCAGACGCTGGCGGGCAGCGCGAAGATGCTGCGCGACACCGGCCGCCACCCGGTCGAGCTGCGCGAGGAGGTCACGTCGCCGGGCGGGGTGACCATCTCGGCGATCCGCGTGCTGGAGGAGGCCGGGGTGCGCGCCGCGCTGCTCAACGCCGTCGAGGCCGCCCGCGACCGCGGTCGCGAGCTCGCCCAGGGCTGACCCGCACCGCCCGAGACGACGAGGCCAGCGATGCGCGTCACCGTCACCGGCGCCGCCGGCTTCATCGGCGCGCACCTGTGCCGCGCGCTCGTCCCGCACGCCGAGGTCGTCGGGCTCGACGACCTCTCGACCGGCTCCCGAGAGCACCTCGCCGGCACCGGCGTCCGGCTGATCGAGGCCAGCCTCGCCGATCGTGACGCCGTGACCGAGGCCGTCGCCGGAGCCGACGCGGTGGTCCACCTCGCCGCCCGCGCCTCGGTCCCCGCCTCGGTCGCCGACCCCGCAGGCGCCTGGCAGACCAACGCCGAGGGCACCATGACGGTCCTCGAGGCCGTTCGCGGTGCGGGCGGTGGCAGCGCCAGCGCCTCGCAGGCTGGTCCTCACCTCGTCTACGCCTCCTCCAGCGCGGTCTACGGCGACCCGCCCAGCCAACCGGTGCACGAGGAGCTGCCCGTGGCTGCGGGCAGCCCCTACGCCGCCGGCAAGCTCGCCGGCGAGCAGGCAGCCCTGGCCCACCAGGCGGTGTTCGGGCTGCCCGTGCTGGCGTTGCGGTTCTTCAACGTCTACGGGCCGCTGCAGCCCGCCGATCACGCCTACGCCGCCGCCGTGCCGGCGTTCATCGCCCGCGCGCTGGCCGGGCAGACCCTGGCGATCCACGGCGATGGCCTGCAGACCCGCGACTTCGTCGACGTCGGCACCGTCGCCGCGATCCTGACCGACGCCGTGCGACGGCGCGTGACCCACCCGAGCCCGGTGAACCTCGCCTCGGGTGCGCCGCGCACGCTGCTCGAGGTCGTCGACGCGCTGGAGCGCCTGCTCGGCCATCCCGTGGCGCGCCAGCACACCGATCCACGCGCGGGTGACGTGCGCCACAGCACCGCCGACATCACGCGGCTGCGCGCGCTGTTCCCCGCGGTCGCAGCGCAGGACTTCGACGCGGGGCTGGCAGCCACCGTCGCCTGGTTCCGAAACCGAATCGCAACCAACGTGTGACCGTGGCCCTGTTGCCCGCAGCCTGTGGATGGGTACCGTGAGGGTAGCGACGCCCGCGAGCGGATCGGAGCAGGAGATGACCAGCACCCACGCCACGCAAGCCGCCGCCGCGGTGCTCGGCGAGTTCGAGGGTCCGTGGCGTGACGACACGCCGGTCTTCGGCTGCTGCCGCAAGACGATCGAGACGGTCGTGGAGCACGCCGACCTCATCGAGGTCGCCGCGCTGGACGTGACCTCGCGAGTCGAGGCGCTGCGCAGCGAGGCCGAGCGTCAGCTGCCCGGTCACCTCGACGCCCACCGCTGCTGCGCGGGACACCTCGCCGACGTGGCCTTCGATCTGCCGACGCTGCTCGCGCCCTCCGAGTAGCCCAACCGACCAAGCCCACGCGCAGCCGGTCGCCTCGCGGCTGGCTGCGCTCGTGTCGGGTCGCCTAGCCCGACGCCGCCGCCTCCACACGCCTGCCATCCCTCACCCCGCAGACCCGCGACCACGCGCCTTCCCCCGACCGCGTCGCCGGCCGAAGCGCGCAGGAGGAACGAACCTCGGTGCTCACGTCTCGGCAGAGCCGCCGTCTGCTGCTGCCCGCAGCCGGGCTCGCCCTGGTGGTGCTCGTCGCCGGCTGCGACCGCGACCCCACGCCGGCGGTGCAGACCGACACGCTCGGCGAGGGTGAGGTCACCGAGACCGTGAACGCCTCGGCGGAGGTCACCGCCAAGGCGCGCCAGGACGTCTCGGCCTCCGTGGGCGGGGTCATCACCAGCCTCGAGGTCGAGGAGGGCGACACCGTCGAGGAGGGCGACACCCTCGCCCGTCTGGACTCCGAGCAGGTCGACGAGGCCCTCGAGCAGGCCGAGGCCGCCGCGGCCGCCGCCGAGCAGATCGACCAGGTGGCCATCGACGGGTCGGGCGGCGAGACCCGCCGCGCGGTCGAGCAGGCCGCCGCCGAGGTCCGCGCCGACGCCCAGCCCACCATCGACGAGGCTCGCGCCGAGGCCAACGAGCTCGACGACGAGGACCAGCGCGAGGCCGCCCTAGCTGCCGCCGACGCCCTCGAGAGCTCGCTGGAGACCACCGTGTCCACGCTGACCGGCTTCGGTGAGGCCATAGCCGCCGCACAGGACAACACCGCCCAGTCGCTGTCGGAGACGCTCAACACCCTGCTGCAGCAGGCCACCGCCGCCGAGCGCGCCCAGGCGCAGGCCGCCGCCCAGGCCGCCGCTGAGCAGGAGGACGAGCTCGTCCTGACCGCCCCGATCGACGGGACGGTGCAGTTCGGCCGCAGCGGCGCCGCGGGCGATGGCCTCGCCGGGCTCGGCGACCTCGGCGGGCTGGCCGACGGGCTCGGCGGCCTCGGCGGGCTCCCCGGCGGCCTCGGTGACGGCGCCGACCTGCCCGGGGCCGGCGACCTCGGCGGACAGGCCGAGGAGCTGCCTGGCGGCACTGTGACCGTCGGCGCCCCCGTGTCGCCCGGACAGCCGGTGTTCACCATCTACGACCTGTCGGAGTCGCTGGTGACCGCCAGCGTGGACGAGATCGACGCGCCCGAGGTCGCCGCGGGGCAGTCGGCCGAGGTGACGGTCGACGCGGTGGGCGACGAGCCCTTCGAGGGCACCGTCGAGCACATCGACCTGGAGGGCTCGCCCTCGGGCGCCGGCGGGGTCGACTTCGACACGCGCATCAGCCTCGGCGCCGCCGGCGACGACGAGGACAGCCCCGCAGCCGCGCTGCGCCCGGGCATGACCGCCCAGGTCCAGATCACCACCGCCGAGGTCACCGCCGACCTTGTGGTCGACTCGCGCGCGCTGGTCAACCGCGACGGCGAGCAGGTCGTGCTGCGCGTGGCCGAGGTCGACGACGAGACCGTGGCCCAGACGGTGCCGGTCGAGGTGGAGGCCCAGGGACTCGAGCAGATCGCGGTGTCAGGGGACCTCGACGCCGGCGACGAGCTGATCGTGGCCGGCTACGAGGGCGTCGATGACGGCGACGAGGTCGAGCTCCAACGATGAGCCACAACGGCCTGCCGAGCCCCTCAGCCGCTGCCAGCGCCGCAGCCACGGCGGACACGACCTCGGCGCAGGCCGAGCCGGTGGTGGACGCCCAGGACGTCACCCGCCACTACGTGCTCGGCAAGGACACCATCGTCGAGGCGCTGCGCGGCGTGTCGCTGACCGTCCCGCCGGGTGCGTTCGTGTCGATCGTCGGGCCGAGCGGCTCGGGCAAGTCGACGCTGCTGAACCTGCTGGGGGCGCTGGACCGGCCCACCAGCGGGGCGCTGCGGTTCTCCGGGCGCGACGTGGCCGACCTGTCCGACGCCGAGCTCGCGTCGCTGCGCAACACCGACATCGGCTTCGTGTTCCAGCAGTTCCACCTGCTGGGACGCACCCCGGCGCGCGACAACGTCGCGCTGCCGCTGGTCTACCGCGGCGAGAGCCGCCGCGAGCGGCGCCGCCGCGCCGACGAGGCGCTCGACCTCGTCGGGCTCGCCCACCGCCGCGACCACCGCCCCGCCGAGCTGTCGGGCGGCGAGCAGCAGCGCGTGGCGATCGCCCGCGCGCTCGTCTCGCAGCCGCGGCTGCTGCTGGCCGACGAGCCCACCGGCAACCTCGACAGCCAGACCGGCTCGGACATCATGGGCCTGCTGCAGGACCTCAACGCGCAGGCCGGCGTCGCGCTGGTGGTCATCACCCACGACCCGGAGGTCGCCGCGCTGGCACCGGTCGAGCTGCCGATCCGCGACGGGGTGCTCGACCAGGAGCGCGCGACAGCCGGGTCGCTGGTACCGCCGCCGGCGGTGACCGCGCCGCCGCCACCCGCCGAGCCCGATGACTCGGTCGCATCCCAGCGCCCGCCGTCGCAGGCCGAGGCCGCCGAGGAGCCACCGACCCGATGAGGGCCGGGGAGAGCCTGCGCGTGGCCGGCGGGGCGATCCTCGCCAACCGCCTGCGCGCCGGGCTGACCGCGCTGGGCGTGGTCATCGGCGTCATGAGCGTGGTGCTGCTCATCTCGGTGGGCACCGGCGCCCGCGCCGAGATCACCGAGCAGCTCGAGGCGCTGGGCTCCAACCTCGTGTTCGCCGTGCCCGGCGGTTTCGAGGGCGGCCCCACCGAGGGCGGGGGCCCCACCCGCAGCCCGTTCACCGCCCAGGCCATCGACGACCTCAGCAACGACCTCGCCGGCCAGGCCGAGGTCACCGGCACGCTCTCCAGCGGCGAGCAGGCCCGAGGGCCCGCCGGCCAGGTCGGGATCAGCGCCTTTGGCACCACCGGCTCCTACGCCTCGGTCACCGACACCGACGTGACGCGCGGGACGTTCTTCAGCGACACCGACAGCGCGCTCGGACGACGCGTCGCGGTGCTGGGTCCCAGCGCCGCCGAGGAGCTGTTCGGCCAGCGCGATCCGCTGGGTCAGCAGATCACCGTGGCCGGCGTCGGGTTCGAGGTGGTCGGGCTGGTCGAGGAGGCCGGCACCACCTTTGGGGTGGACACCGACCTGCAGGTGCTGGTGCCGCTGCGCGCCGCCCAGGAGCTGTTCGGGATCCAACGCGTCGACACGGTGCTGGTGCGCGCCCCGAGCCCGGACGCGCTGCCCGGCGTGGTCGACGAGGTCGAGGCGAGCCTCGCCCAGACCATCGACGAGGACCGCTTCAGCGTGCTCACCCAGGACGACATCCTCGGGGTGGTCGGTGACGTGCTGGGCACGCTGACGTTGGTGCTGGTGGCCATCGCCGGCATCAGCCTGCTGGTCGCCGGGATCGGCGTGTCCAACATCATGCTGGTGTCGGTCAGCGAGCGCACCCGCGAGATCGGGCTGCGCAAGGCGCTGGGCGCGCGCACCCGCGACATCACCAGCCAGTTCCTGATCGAGGCGCTGCTGCTGTGCGGGCTCGGCGGGCTGCTCGGCCTGGGGCTCGGCATCGCCTTCGCCGAGGCTGCCGCAGCCACCACCCCCCTGCCGGCCGAGGTGACCTGGTGGGCGATCGCCCTGGCGTTCGGCACCAGCCTGGGCGTGGGCATCGTCTTCGGGGTGCTGCCGGCGCGCCGCGCCGGACGCCTCGACCCGGCGGTGGCGCTGCGCCACGAGTGAGGAGCTGACGCGCTGCCGGTTCGCTCCCGGTTGGCGTCAGCGCCGAGGGCGCGCGGGCACGCCCACCGCGATCGCGCCCGCGGGGATGTCGCGGGTGGCCACCGCGCCGGCGCCCACGAAGGCGCCGGCGCCCACCGAGCGCTGCTGCAGCACCGTGGCGTTGGCGCCTACTGCCGCATCGGCGCCCAGGTGGCAGGCGCCACCCACGTTGGCGCCGGGGAACACGGTGCTGTAGGCGTCCAGGACGGCGTCGTGGCCGACGGTGGCGTTGTAGTGCACCTGGGTGTGCACCCCCAGCAGGCAGCTCGACGACACGACCGCGCCGGCCAGGATCACACAGCCGGCGCCCAGGACCGTGTCGGGCGCCACGGTCGCAGCCGGGTGGACCAGCGCCCGCGCGCCCAGGCCCCGGTCCCGCAGGCGCCCGGCCAGCGAGCGTCGCGCCGACGGGTCGGCCACACCCACCACGAACTCCGCGTCGGCGACCTCGTCGGGGTGGCGCACCGGCACGCCGCGCACCGTCTGGCCGGCCAGCGCGTCGTCGCAGAACACCACCTCGCGGTAGCGGCCACAGGCCACCGCCACATCGAGGACCTCCCGGCCCAGCGCCCCCGCCCCGGCGATGCACAACGTCACGACCGCTCCTGCTCCGCGTCCGGATCGGCGTCCGGGGCCGCGCTGCCCCGCCAGGCGCCGCCCGGGTCCGGACCCTGCGGGGATCCTAACCGGCCACGCGCGCCGCTGGTGCGCCGTGGCCGCGCTGTTGCCCGTCGCCCGCGCTGGTGTGCCGTCGGCTGGGCGTGTCCACTAGGCTGCGTCGCATGACCTCGGCGCTCATCTGGGACGACGGGCAGCTCAAGTACGACTTCGGGCCCCAGCATCCGCTGAAGCCGGTGCGCGTCGAGCTGACGGTGTCGCTGATCCGCGCCACCGGGCTGTCCACGGCCCAGGGCGTCATCGAGCTGCCGCGCGAGCCGTTTGGCACCGACGAGGTGCTGCGCCTGCACCGCGAGGACTACGTCGAGGCGGTGCAGCGCCACTCGGCGTCCCCTGACCTCGGCGGTGATCTGCGCTACGGCCTCGGGGCGGGCGACAACCCGGTGTTCCCCGGCATGCATGACGCGGGCCTCGAAGTGTGCGGCGCGTCGGTCGCGGCCGCGAAGGCCGTGTGGGAGGGCCGCGCCATCCACGCGTTCAACCCCGCTGGCGGGCTGCACCACGCGATGCCGGATCGCGCCTCGGGCTTTTGCATCTACAACGACCCGGCGTTCGCGATCGATTGGCTGCTGCGCCACGGAGCCACGCGGGTGGCCTACCTCGACGTGGACACCCACCACGGCGATGGCGTGCAGAGCATGTTCTACCAGGACCCTCGGGTGCTGACGATGAGCCTGCACGAGTCGGGCCGCTACCTGTTCCCCGGCACCGGCTTCACCGAGGAGATCGGCTTCGGGGACGCCGCGGGCACCAGCCTCAACGTGCCGCTGGCGCCCACCACGCCTGGCGAGGTGTGGTTCGGCGCGTTCGACGAGGTCGTGCCCGCCGCCCTCGACGCGTTCCAGCCGCAGGTGCTGGTCTCCCAGCTGGGGTGCGACACCCACGCGACGGACCCGCTGGCCCACCTCGCGCTGACCACCGACGACTACCTCGAGCTCGCCCCGCGCATCCACCGGCTGGCCCACGACCACGCCGACGGCCGGTGGGTCGCCATGGGCGGGGGCGGCTACCAGATCGCCTCGGTGGTGCCGCGCGCCTGGACGATCTTCTTCGCCGAGCTCGCCCACAGCCGCGTGCCCACCGAGATCCCGTGGGGCTGGCTGGCCGAGGCCGAGGAGGTCGCCCGCACCCACCGCATGGACGTGCCGCCCACCACCTTCGCCGACGGGCCGGTGCGCCTGTCACCGGACCGGCTCGAGGTCGCGCGCCGCGAGGCCACCGGCGCGGTCGAGGCGCTCAAGCGCTCAGCGTTCCACCTGCTCGAGCGCTGGTGAGCGCACCCGACCGCAGGGACGACTGCCGGCTGCGAGATGCGGTGGCCAGCCCTGCCGCCGGGCGTCGCCGGAGCCCGCGCCTCACCCGGTCAGCTCGGCCAGCAACGGCGCGTGGTCGCTGGGCTTGTGGCCCTTGCGGAGCTCGCGCAGCACGCGAGCATCAGCAAGGGCCACATCCAGCCCGCCGCCGAGCAGCACCTGGTCGATGCGCAGCCCCTCGCCGCGGGGGAACGCCAAGCCGCGGTAGTCCCACCAGGTGAAGCCGGGCTCGTCAGGGTGGATGGCGCGGTAGGCGTCGGTGTAGCCGGCGGCAGTGGTCAGCGCCAGCCGCTCGCGCTCCTGCGGCGTGGCGTGGGTGCCGCCGTGCAGCGCGGCGATGTCCCAGGCGTCGGCGTCGGTGGCGCACACGTTGACGTCCCCGGCGATCACCACCGGCGCGCCCGAGGCGACCAGCTCACCGGCGCGCTCGGCCATCGCCTCCAGGAACGCGAGCTTGCCGGCGAACTCGGGCGCGTCCACCGCCTTGCCGTTGGGCACGTACACGCTGGCGATGCGCACGCCGTCCACATCGGCCTCGACCCAGCGGGCCTCGTCGGGACGCGGCTCACCAGGCAGGCCGGTGCACACCGGCTCGAGCACATGGTCGTCACGGGCCAGCACCGCCACCCCGTTGCGCCCGCCGAGCCCGTGGCCCACTGCCTGGTAGCCGGCCTCGGCCAGCGGCAGATGCGGGAACGCGTCCGAGGACACCCGCGTCTCCTGCAGGCAGACCACGTCGGGCGCCTCGGCGGCCAGCAGCTCCAGCACCCGCGGCAGGCGCGCGCTCACCGAGTTGACGTTCCAGGTGACCAGCCGCATCGCTACTGGCGAGGGTCGAGCACGAGCTTGCCGGTGGTGCGCCGCGCCAGCAGGTCCTCATGGGCCTGGTGCGCCTGCGTCAGCGGGTAGGTGCCCCCGACCACCGGGGTGATCTCGCCGGTGGCGGCGGCGGTGAACAGGTCGGCGAGCGCCTCCACGAGCATCCGCGGCTGACGCGCGACGTGGGCCAGCCAGAAGCCCGCCACCGTCTTGGAGGTGCGCAGCTGGTCCATCGGGTCGATCGGCGTGGCTGGGGTGCGGCTGGCCATCCCGTACAGCGCGATGCGCCCGAACGGCGCGAGCGCGCGGTAGCAGGCGTCGAACGTCGGCCCGCCGGCCATCTCCAGCACCACATCGACGGGCTCGCCGTCGTTGGCCTCCTCGATCGCGCCGCGCAGGTCCTCGACGGTCGAGTCGACCGTGACGTCGGCGCCGAGCCGCTCGGCTAGCGCCCGCTTGTCCGGTGTCGAGGCGCAGCCGATGACCCGCCCGGCGCCCCAGCGCTTGGCCAGCTGCACCGCGAGGTTGCCGACTCCGCCGGCGGCGGCGAGCACCACCACGGTCTCGCCGGGGCGCATCGGCGCGGCGGTGCGCAGCAGGTGCCAGGCGGTGGCGCCCTGCACCAGCAGGGCCAGCGCGGCGCCGTCGGAGAGCTCGTCGGGGACCTCGAGGGTGGCGTGCTCGTCGACCAGCGCCTGCTCGGCGTAGGCGCGGGGGGCCAGCGCGGCCACGCGGCGCCCGTCCGCAAGATGCCCCACGACCTCGGTGCCGGGCACGAACGGCAGCTCCTGGGCGGCCAGGTAGGTGTCCTCGGTCTGGTGGGTGTCGGCGTAGTTGATGCCCGCGCCGGTGACGGTGAGCAGGTGCTGGCCGTCCTGCGGCTCCGGGTCGGGGAGGTCGGTGACGGTCAGGACCTCGGGGCCACCGAACTCGGTGACCTGGACCGCGCGCATGGGTGCTCCTGTGGCTGACGACGCTGAGGTCCCCGCGACGCTACTCGTCGTCGCGGGGCTCGGCCGCCACTGCGCGCTGCGGGCCCCATCTGCCGCGGCGCGCAGCGTCAGGCGTGCGGGTCGCCCTGCTCGATCGGGGCGCGCACCAGGTTGCCCCACTCGGTCCACGAGCCGTCGTAGTTGCGCACGCGCTCGTGGCCCAGCAGGTGGCGCAGCACGAACCACGTGTGGCTGGAGCGCTCGCCGATGCGGCAGTAGGCGATGACCTCGTCGTCGGACGCGGCGAGCCCCTGCTGCTGCTCGTAGATCGCGCGCAGCTCCTCGGCGGGCTTGAAGGTCCCGTCCTCGGCCACGGCCTGCTTCCACGGCACGTTGACCGCGCCGGGGATGTGGCCGGCGCGCAGGGCGCCCTCCTGGGGGTAGTCGGGCATGTGGGTGCGCTCGCCGCGGTACTCCTCGGGGCTGCGCACGTCGACCAGCGGGCCGCCGCGCCGGTGGTGCGCCTCGACCTCGTCCTTGAAGGCGCGGATCGTGGCGTCGTCGCGGGCCACCACCGGGTAGTCGGTGGCAGGGCGCTGCGGCTTGTCGCGGGTCAGCGGGCGCTCCTCGGCGATCCACTTCGCGCGACCGCCATCGAGGACGCGCACGTCGGGATGGCCGAACAGCGTGAACACCCACAGCGCGTAGGTCGCCCACCAGTTGTGGTTGTCGCCGTAGAACACGAGCGTGTCGTCGCGGGCGATGCCCTTGCGGCGCATCAGCTGCGCGAACCCCTCGCCGTCGAGGTAGTCGCGGGTGACCGGGTCCTGCAGGTCGGTGTGCCAGTCGACCTTGACCGCGCCGGGGATGTGGCCCTGCTCGTAGAGCAGCACGTCCTCGTCGGACTCCACGACCACCAGGCCGGGGCTGTCGAGGCGCTCGGCGAGCCACTCGGTGGACACCAGGCGGGCCGGGTCGGCGTAGGCAGCGAACTTCGGGGTCGGGTCGGTCTCGTCCAGCGGCATGGGGGGCTCCTGTCGGCGGGATCGCGCGGCGGTGCGCCGCGGCTGTCGGCGTCTGTCCGAACGGTGCCCTGCCACGACGGGCTGCACGCGGCATGCGCGGTGGGAACCATGGGAACCCGAGGACCCTAGGGGGCAGAGCGCTCTGTCGGCGCAGCCGAGCACGCCGGTGCGTGCCCGGGATCCGGCGCAGGCAGGGCACCCGCCCGCGACCGCGGCCAAGGAGACCGTGATGAGCGCCACCACCCTGCCGGGCTCGCTGGAGGAGACCGCCGCCGAGCTGCGCGAGGCACCCCACGACCTGCTGCTCGAGGTGCTGCTGGACTACGCCGACCGGCTGCCGCCGGTGCCCGCGCGCCTCGCCGACCGACCCGGCGGCATGGAGCAGGTCACCGAGTGCCAGACGCCGTTCTTCCTCGCCGCCGAGCTCGACGAGGACGGCGGGGTGGCGGTGCACATCGACTGCCCGCCCGAGTCGCCGACCATCCGCGCGTTCGGGGCGATCGTGGTCGAGGGGCTGTCGGGCGCGGCCCCCGAGGACGTCGCCGAGCTGCCCGACGACCTCGCCGAGCGTCTCGGCCTGGGCACCGCCATCACCGGGATGCGGCTCAACGGGATGGTGGCGGTGGTGCGTCGCCTGCGCCGGCAGGTCCAGGCGCTGCTGGGGACCGAGCAGCCGTCCTGACCGCCTGACCTTGGCGCTGGCGGACCGGTCCGCGGATCTCGGGTCCTGCGGGGAGCTCGGAGCGTCCGCCGCGGCACTCGTACAGTCGGGGGCATGGATGCACGCACGCTCGGGCTGCTCATCGTCGGGCTCGGCCTGGCGATCGCCGTGGTCGGTGTGCTGGTGGCGGTCGGCGCGTTCGGCTGGTTCGGTCGCCTGCCCGGCGACCTGCGGTTCGAGGGCGAGCGGAC
>PWER01000022.1 GCA_003553565.1 Nitriliruptoria bacterium
CAGCCGCGCCCGCGCTCACCCCTCGTCGGGCGCGGGCACGACGGTGACGGGCACGTCGGCGTGCGCCACGAGCTTCTGGCTCACCGATCCCAGCACCAGCCCGCGGAAGCTGCCGAACCCGCGGGTGCCGACCACGATCACGTCGGCCTGCTCGGCGGCGCGCAGCAGCACCGAGGCCGGATCGTCCTGCTCGATGATCGTGCTCACCGCCACCTCGGGGGCGCGGGACTCGAGGAGCTCGCGCACGTCGGCCACGAGGTTGTCGGCGGCGGTGCGAGCCTCGTGGGCGACCTCGTCGGAGGGCAGGGCGGGCTCGCCGATCATCCCGTAGGCGTAGAGCATCTCCGGGGGCCTGAAGGCGTGCACGAGCACGACCTCGGCCCCGACCGCCTGGGCGAGGTTCAGCCCCCACAGCGCCGCGTGCTTGCCGCGCTCGGACCCGTCGATGCCGATGATGATGCGCTCCATCGCGACCTCCTCACAGCCGGCCCGGGGTCTGGCCTGCGCCGGGTGTGAGCAGCGTGAGCCCTGTCGCGATCGCCGACCACCGTCGTTGGTCCCCGCCACGCGGGGACGTCCGCGCGACGGGCGCGGCGGGCGGCGCCGCAGGCGACGCACCGCCGGGCGGCGGGGCGCGGCGGGCGGGCTGCGTGCGGGCCTAGGTGCGCAGCTTGCGCCAGGCCCGCTCGGCGGTGGCCCACGCGTCCAGCGGGCCCACGACGCGCGCCACAGCGCCCAGCACCGCGTCGCCCTCGTCGGTGTCGCGGACCTGCGCGAGGCTCTGGGGGATGCGCTCCAAGGCGAGGTCGACCGAGCGGGCGCATGCCTGCCAGCGCTCCTCCACCGCCGGCACGCGCCAGTCCTCGAGGTCGGCGCGCACCTCCAGCAGCTCGTCGCGCAGCAGCTCCAGGCCCACCGGTACCGGCGCGCGCGCCACGCGCCCGGTCGGCAGGCACGACAGCAGCGCCGTGCGTGCGTCCTCGACGCGTTGCGCCTGGGCCTCGAACGCCGCGTGCGCGTCGCGCAGCTCGGGTGGGATCTGCTTGCGGCGCAGCATCAACCGACGACGGTAACAGGTCGTTAGGCTACGCCAACAGGCCGCATGACGCGGGGCCAGGCTGGGCCGCCACGCCGACGGCAGGACGCGGCCGGCGGTGACAGCGCACCCGCACCGAGCGCGCGACGAGGAGCGTGACCGCACCGATGCGCACCGAGCAACTTCGGATCGACGGCGAGCGGATCGACCCGGGCGCGTGGCTGGAGGTCACCCAGCCCTACGACGGCGCGGTCTGCGGGCAGGTCGCCGCTGGGGACGGCGAGCACGCCGCGGCCGCCGTGACCGCCGCCGCGCAGGCGCTCGCCGAGGGGCCGCCGCCCCAGCACCGCCGGGCCGGCGTGCTGGAGGCAGCCCGCGATCTGGTGCACGAGCGCCGCGACGCACTGGCCGCGCTGATCGCCGCCGAGGCCGGCAAGCCGCTGCGCGCAGCGCTCAGCGAGGTGTCGCGCTGTGCGGACACGCTGACGTTCGCCGCGGTCGAGGCGCGCCGGCTGACCGGCACGATGGTGCCCTACGACGGCTCGACCGGCGGGCACGGCAAGCTCGGCTTCACCCTGCGGCGACCTGCCGGGGTGGCGGTGGCCATCACCCCGTTCAACTTCCCGCTGAACCTGGTGGCCCACAAGGTCGCGCCCGCGTTCGCGGCCGGCTGCCCGGTGGTGCTCAAGCCCGCCAGCGCCACGCCGCTGACCGCCTACGCCTTCGCCGAGCTGCTCGCTGATGCCGGGATGCCCGCAGGGTTCCTGCACGTGGTCACCGGCTCGTCGACGGTGCTGGGCCCGGCCCTGACCGCGCGTGACGAGGTCGCGGTGATCAGCTTCACCGGCTCCGCCGAGGTCGGCCACGCGCTGGTGCGCGACAACCCCGGCAAGCGGGTGCTGACCGAGCTCGGCAACACCACGCCGGTGGTCGTGGACGCCAGCGCCGACGTGGAGGCCGCCGCCCGCAAGATCGCCATGACCGGCTACGCCCACGCCGGCCAGTCGTGCATCTCGGTGCAGCGGGTGCTGGCCCACACCGCGGTCCACGATCATCTGTGCGAGCGGCTCGCCGCCCGGGTCGAGCGCCTCACGGTCGGCGATCCCAGCCTGGAGCGCACCGATGTCGGCCCGCTGATCACCGCCGCCGAGCGCGACCGGGTGGCGGCCTGGATCGCTGCGGCGGTCACCGCCGGCGCGACCGCCCTGACCGGCGGGGACGTCAACGACGACGGGACGCTGCAGCCCGCCGTGGTCGACCAGGTGCCCACCGACGTGCGCCTGTGGACCGATGAGGTGTTCGGGCCCGTGGTGGGGGTGCGGGCCGTGGCCGACC
This sequence comes from Nitriliruptoria bacterium, assembly GCA_003553565.1. Taxonomy (GTDB): domain Bacteria; phylum Actinomycetota; class Nitriliruptoria; order Euzebyales; family Egibacteraceae; genus PUKE01. The sequence continues at coordinate 2,372 of PWER01000022.1, forward strand.
TCGACGAGGCGATCGCGCTGGCCAACGACAGCCGCTACGGCCTGCAGGCCGGCATCTTCACCGGCGACCTCGAGGCCGCGCTGACCGCGGCGCACCAGCTGCGCTTCGGCGGGGTGATGGTCAACGAGTCCCCCACCTTCCGCGCCGACCAGCAGCCCTACGGCGGGCTGCGTGACTCCGGCAACACCCGCGAGGGGCCCGCCTGGGCGATCGACGACTACCTCGAGGAGACCGTGGTGGCGATCCAGCGATGAGCGCCGCACAGCCGGCAGGCCACCCGACCGCCGCGCAGCGCTCCGGTCATCTGGCGCTGGACCCTGCCGCGCTGGGCGAGCGCGAGGTGTACCACCTGCTCACCGGGCTGGTGGTGCCACGACCGATCGCGTGGGCGTCGACGCGGTCGGCGTCCGGGGTGGCCAACCTCGCCCCGCACAGCTACCACAACGTGGTCGCCACCGACCCGCCGGTGGTGCAGCTCACCTCCAGCGGCGTCAAGGACACGCTCGCCAACGTGCGCGACACCGGCGCGTTCGTCCTCAACGTGGTCAGCGAGGACCTGCTGGAGGCGATGAACGCCACCGCCGCCGACCTGCACCCCGACGAGGACGAGGCCGCCTGGGCGGGCCTCGCGCTCGAGCCGGCGGCCACCGTGGACGCCCCGCGCGTCGCAGCCGCCGCCGCGCACCTGGAGTGCACGCTGCGCGAGGAGCTGGTGATCGGCAACGGCCACATGATCCTCGGCGACGTGCGCCACATCCACGTGGCCACCCGCGTGTGGCACGAGGGGCGCGTCGATCCCGAGGCGCTGCGACCGGTGGGCCGCCTGGGCGGCTCCGCCTACGCCGTCGTCGAGCGCGTGCGGCGGGTGCCACGCCCACGGGCCGCCGACCTCGGTGGCCCCGGCCGCCCCTGATGCGCACCGGACGCGCCGCGCCCGAGCCCGGCGCGTGGCCGTCGTGGCCCCAGGGGACGCACGCGCTGGACCGCTGGTCCCTTGCGCACGGCCGTCGGGTCGCCGAACCTGGACGAACCGCGGTAGAGAGGCGGTGAGGCGCATGGGCGCCAGCCGAACCGAGCTCGAGGTCTACGCCCACGACGTCGTGCTGCGCGACGGTCGCACCCTCCACATCCGACCCATCCGCCCCGACGACGCCGATGCCATGTATGCCATGTGGCAGAGGCTGTCGACCGAGACCATCCGGCTGCGGTTCTTCGCGCCGCGCTCCATGAGCCGTCAGGGCATCGAGCACTTCGTGAACCTGGACATGCGTGACCGGTTCGCGATGGTCGGGGTCCGCGGCGAGGCGATCGTGGGCGTGAGCCGGTTCGAGCGGCTCGCCGAGGAGCCCGACGTCGCCGAGTTCGCCGTGCTGGTCGAGGACGCCGAGCAGGGCCGCGGCATCGGCACGGCGCTGCTGCGCGCCCTCCTCGAGCCCGCCCAGGACCGCGGCATCGAGCGGTTCGTCGCCGAGGTACTGCCCGAGAACCGCAAGATGCTCGGGGTGATGACCGACGCCGGGCTCGCCCCCAAGGTCGACCACCGCGGCCAGGTGGTCGAGACCGCGTTCACCACCACCCCCGGCGACGAGTTCTTCGCCTCGGCCGACGAGCAGGACCGCATCGCCGCGGTGAACGCGCTCCAGGCGGTCTTCGAGCCACGTGCTGTGGCGGTCATCGGCGCCAGCCGCGACCCGGGCACCATCGGCGGCCTGGTGTTCCGCAACCTGCTGTCAAGCGGCTTCACCGGACCGGTGTATCCGGTCAACGCCAAGGCCGACCACGTCCAGTCGGTGGTGGCCTACCCCTCGGTGCGGGCCTGCCCGTCGGTGCCCGATCTCGTGGTGGTGTGCGTCCCCGCGCCGTGCGTCAGCGAGGTGGTCGAGGAGGCCGCCGCGCTCGGCGTGCGCGCCGCGGTGATCATCTCGGCCGGCTTCAACGAGGCCGGCGGCGAGGGCGAGGCCCGCGAGCGGGAGCTGCGGTCGGTGGCGCGCCAGCACGGCATCCGCCTGGTGGGCCCCAACTGCATGGGGGTGCTCAACACCCAGCCGGAGCGCTCGCTCAACGCCACGTTCGCCGAGCAGCTGCCGCCTGCCGGTCGCGTAGCCTTCTCCAGCCAGTCCGGCGCGCTGGGCCTTGCGGTCCTCGACGCCGCCCAGCGGCTCGGCGTCGGGCTGTCCAGCTTCGCCTCCATCGGCAACAAGGCCGATATCTCGGGCAACGACCTGCTGCAGTACTGGGAGGCCGACGACGACACCGACCTGGTGCTGATGTACCTGGAGTCGTTCGGCAACCCGCGCAAGTTCGGCCGGATCACCCGCCGCATGGGCCGCCGCAAGCCGATCGTGGCGGTCAAGAGCGGGCGCACCAGCGCCGGCGAGCGTGCCGCGTCCAGCCACACCGGGGCGCTGGCCGCGGGCGACGCCACCGTCGAGGCGCTGTTCCGCCAGGCCGGGGTGATCCGATGCGACACGCTCGAGGAGATGTTCCACGTCGCCCAGCTGCTGGGCAACCAGCCGCTGCCGGCGGGGCGCGGCGTCGGGATCCTCACCAACGGCGGCGGCCCCGGCATCCTCGCCGCCGACGCCTGCGAGTCCAACGGGCTCACGGTGGCCGAGCTGGCCGACGACACCGTGGCACGGCTCGGCGAGGTGCTGCCCGCCGAGGCCGGCATCCGCAACCCGGTCGACATGGTCGCCAGCGCCACGCCGGCGTCCTACCAGGCGTGCATGCGCATCCTCGCCGATGACCCCCAGGTCCACGTCCTGCTGGTGATCTTCGTGCCACCGGTCATCGTCGACCCCTCCGAGGTGGCGCGCGAGGTCGCCGCCGCCAACACCGCGATCAACGCCGACCGTGCCGAGCCGCTGCCGGTGCTCGGGGTGTTCATGAGCGAGGGGACGCAGCTACCCGAGCTGTCGGCGTCGCACATCCCCGCGTTCACCTTCCCCGAGGACGCGGCGCGGGCGCTGGGGCGCGTGACCCGCTACGCCGAGTGGCGTCGCGCCCCGCTCGGCAACGTCGTCGCGGTCGGCGACGCCGACGTCGACAGCGCCCGCGCGGTCGTGGCCGAGGCGCTGCCACCCGCCACCGACACCGGCACCGTCGAGCGCGCCTGGCTCGACGTCGGCCAGTGCCAGCGCCTGCTGTGCGCCTTCGGCATCGCCACCGCCCGCGGTCGCGTGGCCTCCGACCCCGAGCAGGCCGCAGCGATCCAGCGCGAGCTCGCCGTGCCGGTGGCGGTCAAGTCGGCCGCGCCGGTGCACAAGACCGAGCTCGGCGGCGTGCGCCTCGACCTGGCCACCCCCGAGGAGGCCGCCGCGGCCGTGGCGGAGCTGGACGATCACCTGCGGGCCTCCGGGCACCCCGAGGCTGCCGACGCCGGCTTCCTGATCCAGGAGATGGTCGGCGAAGGGGTCGAGATGGTCGTTGGCGCCAGCTACGACCACCTGTTCGGCCATGTCCTCCTGGCCGGGATGGGCGGCATCCTGGTCGAGCTGCTCGGCGACGTCAGCGTGCGGGTGCATCCGCTCACCGACGTCGACGTCGAGGAGATGCTCTCGGGCCTGCGCGGGTTCCCCCTGCTCACCGGCTACCGCGGCTCCGAGCCGGTCGACGTGCCGGCGCTGCGGGCGCTTCTGTTCCGCGTGTCGGCCCTGGGGGAGGAGATCCCCGAGATCGACGAGCTCGACCTCAACCCGGTGTTCGTGCGCCAGCATGGCATCGCCGCAGTCGACGCCCGCATCCGCGTGGCCCGCCACCGTCGGGCGCCGCGCTGACACGCGCAGGGTCGGGCCGTCAGCCGGCCTGCGGATCCCTCGGCGCGTCCAGCGGCAGGGCGGCGCGCACCTGCTCGGTCGCCTCGGCGCGGTTCAGCGCGTAGACGTGCAGGCCGGGCGCGCCCGCATCCAGCAGGCGCTGCCCGAGCGCGGTGGCCACGTCGATCCCGATCCGCTTGACCTCTTCGGCGTCAGCGGCCGCATCGAAGCGCTCCATCAGCTCGGGCGGGATGCTCGCCCCCGACAGCTCGGCGAAGCGCGCGGTCTGGCGATGGTCGGTGACCGGGATGATGCCGGGGATGATCGGGGTGTCGACCCCGAGCGCGGCGAGGTCGTCGACCAGGGTCAGGTAGTCCTCGGCCCGGAAGAAGAACTGGGTGATGCCGAAGTCGGCGACGCGGAGCTTCTCGGCCTGGTGGCGGCGATCGCTGGCGCGGTCGGGCGCCTTGGGATGCCCCTCGGGATGCGCGGCCACGCCGACGCTGAACCCGCCCACCTCGCGGGCCAGGTGGACCAGGTCGATGGCGCGCTGCAGATCACCGGAGGCCAGGTCGGGGTTGTCGCGCGGCGGGTCGCCATGCAGCGCCAGGACGTTGCGCTGGCCGGCGTCGCGGTAGGCCTGCAGCAGCCCCACCAGCTCCTGCCGGCTGTGCCCGATGCAGGTGAGGTGCGGCATGACCGTCAGGCCCCGCGCGCCGATCTCGTCCACGACCTCCTGGGTGCGATCGCGGGTCGAGCCGCCCGCCCCGTAGGTGACCGACACGAACGAGAGGTCCAGCTGCTCGAGCCGGTCGAGGGCAGCGCGCAGGGTGTCGCGGCCGCGCTCGGTCTTGGGCGGGAACACCTCGATCGAGAAGGTCGGTCCCCGGGCCAGCTGCGCGTCGATCGCCGTCATGGCGCCACGGCTCCGGTGACGGTGCCCGGCAGCGGCGCGGTGGCAGGTCCAGGCCGGCTCACGAGCGCAGCAGGTGGGCGACGTCGGCGGCGGCGTCCTCCCCGTAGGCCGCGGCGAACCGCGTCAGCGCCTCGGCGTCTGCCAGGTCGTACTCCTGGGTGCCGACCGTCTCGAGGGCCAGGGTCGCCACCAGCGACCCGAGCTGGGCGCTGCGCTCCAGGTCCAGCTGCTCGGCGCGGGCCGCGAGGAAGCCCGCCCGGAACGCATCGCCCACCCCGGTGGGCTCCAGAGCGACCGCATCGCGCGGGGGCACCGCCGGGACGTGCAGCGGCGGCTGCCCGGCCTGCTCGACCACGCACCCCTTGGCGCCGTGGGTGGTCACGCGGGTGCCGACGCGGCGCAGCACCTCGGCGGCGTCCCAGCCAGTCTTGGACTCGATGAGCGCCGCCTCATAGTCGTTGGACAGCAGATAGGTGGCGCCGTCCACCAGCGGGCGCACGCCGTCGCCGTCCAGACGCGGCAGCTGCTGACTCGGGTCTGCGGCCACCGGCACGCCCGCCTCTAGCGCTTCCCGCGTGTGACGCTCCATGGCCTCGGGGTCGTTGGGGCACACCACCAGCAGGTCGGGCGTGCCCACGGTGGCGCTGACGCTGTCCAGGGCGATGTGGCGCGCCTCAGCCATCGCCCCGGGGTAGAACGAGGCGATCTGGTTCTGCTCCTCATCGGTGGTGCACAGGAACATCGCCGAGTGCTGCGTGTCGGACACGCGCACCCCCGAGGTGTCCACGCCAGCGCGCGCCAGATGCGGCTCGTAGGCGTCGTGGAAGTCGTGCCCCACCGCACCGACCAGCAAAGGGCGCTGGCCGAGCAGCGCCATGCCGTAGCAGATGTTGGCCGCCACCCCGCCGCGGCGGATCTCGAGCCCGTCGATCAGGAAGCTCAAGCTCACCCGCTCGAGGTGGTCGCTGACGATCTGGTCGCTGATCCGACCCGGGAAGCTCATGAGGTAGTCGGTGGCGATCGACCCCGAGACGGCGACCTGCACGGATCTTCTCCTCACACGACGTGGCGGCGGACGCGGCCCCGACCCGGCGCGCGCCGGGCCGGACGGCTTCAGTAGCGGTAGGCGTCGTCCTTGAACGGGCCGGTGCGGTCGATGCCGAGGTAGGCGGCCTGGTCGGCGGTCAGCTCGGTGAGCTGCGCGCCGACCTTCTCCAGGTGCAGCCGCGCGACCTCCTCGTCGAGGCGCTTGGGCAGCACGTACACCTCGCGTCCGTAGTCCTCGCCGCGCTCCCACAGCTCCAGCTGGGCCAGCACCTGGTTGGTGAACGACATGCTCATGACGAACGAGGGATGGCCGGTGGCGTTGCCGAGGTTGACCAGGCGCCCCTCGGCCAGCAGCAGCACCGACCGACCGTTCGGCAGGTGGACGAGGTCGACCTGCGGCTTGACCGAGGTCCACTTCAGCTCACGCAGGCGCCCCACCTGGATCTCGGTGTCGAAGTGACCGATGTTGGCGAGGATCGCCTTGTCCTTCATCGCCAGCACGTGCTCGTAGGTCACCACGTCGTTGCAGCCCGTGGCGGTGACGACGATGTCGGCCTCGGGGATCGCCGCGTCGAGCTCCACCACCGGGAAGCCCTCCATCAGCGCCTGCAGCGCGCAGATCGGGTCGATCTCGGTGACCTGCACCTGGGCGCCGAGCGCAGCCAGGGCCTGTGCCGAGCCCTTCCCGACGTCGCCGTAGCC
>PWER01000128.1 GCA_003553565.1 Nitriliruptoria bacterium
CGCAGGCTGCGCCGTCAGCTACTGCGTGGGCATCACCGACCTGGATCCGCTGGCCCACGACCTGATCTTCGAGCGGTTCCTGAACCCCGAGCGCGTGTCGATGCCCGACATCGACCTCGACTTCGACGAGCGCCGGCGCGCGGAGATGATCCGCTACGCCACCGACAAGTACGGCAGCGACCGCGTCGCCCAGATCGTCACGTTCTCCACCATCAAGGCCAAGCAGGCGATCAAGGACGCTGCAAGGGTGCTGGGCTACCCGTTCAGCTTCGGCGAGAAGCTGACCAAGATGATGCCGGCGCCCGTCATGGGCAAGGACCACCCGCTCGACAAGGCCGTGGAGCTGTCGGGGGAGCTGCGCGAGGCCTGGGAGTCCGACGCCGACGCGAAGCAGGTGCTGGACACCGCCCGGTCGCTGGAGGGGCTGCGGCGCCAGCACTCGATCCACGCCGCCGGCGTGGTGATCGCCGGCGAGCCGATCACCGACGTGTGCCCGGTGCTGCGCGTGGAGTCCGATGGCGAGATCGTCACCCAGTACGACGGTGGCATGGTCGAGGACATCGGCCTGCTGAAGATGGACTTCCTGGGGCTGCGCAACCTCACGGTCATCTCCGACGCGCTCGACCACATCGAGCGCACCACCGGCGAGCGCATCGACATCGACCACGTGCCCCTCGATGACCCCGCCACCTACGCGATGCTGGCCCGCGGCGACACCGACGGGGTGTTCCAGCTCGACTCGGCCGGCATCACCGCGCTGGCCAAGCAGCTCCAGCCCGACTGCTTCGACGACATCGTCGCGCTGCTCGCGCTGTACCGCCCTGGCCCGATGGGCGCGGACCTGCACAACGAGTACTGCCGCCGCAAGCACGGACAGCACCCGGTCACCTACCCCCACCCTGACCTGCAGGAGATCCTCGAGCCCACCTACGGGATCCTCGTCTACCAGGAGCAGGTGCTGAAGATCGCCCAGCAGCTCGCCGGCTTCACCCTCGGCGAGGCCGACATGCTGCGCCGGGCCATCGGCAAGAAGAAGCAGAAGGAGATGGACGCCCAGAAGGAGAAGTTCCTCGAGGGCATGGCCGCCAACGGCTATGACGCGCAGCTCGGCCAGCAGCTGTGGGACTGGATCGAGGGCTTCGCCGACTACGCGTTCAACAAGAGCCACTCGGCGGGCTACGGGCTGGTCAGCTACCAGACCGCCTACCTCAAGGCCAACCACCCCGTCGAGTACATGAGCGCGCTGCTGACCAGCGTCAAGAACAACAAGGACCGCCTGCCGCTGTACCTGCACTCGTGCCGGACCATGGGTCTCACGGTGCTCCAGCCCGACGTCAACGAGTCCGACCTCGACTTCACCCCGGTGGGCGGCGAGCAGCGCGCGATCCGCTTCGGCCTGTCAGCGGTGCGCAACGTGGGCGAGCCGGTCGTCGAGGCGATCCTCTCGGCCCGCTACCGCAAGGGACAGTTCTCCGACTTCACCGACTTCTGCCGCAAGGTCGACCAGCAGGTGCTGAACAAGCGCACCATCGAGTCGTTGATCAAGGCGGGCGCCTTCACCTCGCTGGGCCACCCGCGGCTGGGGCTGCTGCGCGCCTACGAGCCGATCGTCGAGCAGGCCGCGGCCACCAAGCGCGCCGAGGCCGAGGGGCAGTTCTCGCTGTTCGGCGCCCCGGCCGGGGACGTAGAGGCCGCCGACGAGCTGGAGCAGGCCGCCGACATCCCCGACGAGGAGTTCCACCGGCGCGACAAGCTCGCCGCCGAGCGCGAGATGCTCGGGCTGTATGTGTCCGACCACCCGCTGTTCGGGCTCGAGCGCGAGCTCGACAAGCACTCGACCTCCTCGATCGGCGCCCTGACCAACGGCCAGGCACCCGCCAAGGGACAGCCCGTGCTCGCCGGGATCCTCACGGGCCTGACCAAGAAGTTCACCAAGAACGGCGACCCCTACATGAGCGGCCAGCTCGAGGACCTCCAGGGCTCGATCGACGTGATCTTCTTCCCCTCGGCCTACCGCCAGCACGGCGAGCTGCTGGAGGAGGACGCGGTGCGCGTGGTCAGCGGGCGCCTCGACGACGGCGACCCGCCCAAGCTGATCGCCAGCGACCTGCGCGCCCCCGACGTCTCCGAGGCCACCGGCGCGCCGCTGGTGCTGACCCTCGCGCCGCCGCAGTGCGTGCCCGATGTGCTGAAGCGCCTGGGCGTCATCCTCGACGAGCACCCCGGCGCGGTGCCGATCGAGATCGCGGTCACCGGCGGCGCCGGCCCGCCCACGCGGCTGCGGCTGCCCGACGAGCAGCGCGTCGCCCGCGACGCGAGCCTCTACGGGGCGCTGAAGTCGCTGCTCGGCCCCGACGCGGTCACCGGCTGACGCCTCTAGCGTCGCCGGGACCGGCCGCGTCCGCCCGAGGCGCCCGTGCGGCCGTCCGCGGGCGCCCCGCTCGCGGCGGGCTCGCGTCGCTGCCACCACACCAGCGCGGCGATGCTGGCCAGGAACAGGCCGGCGGCGGTGTAGGTGTTGCCGCTGATGCCGAAGATGAAGATGTTGCCGTCGGTGCGGATGAACTCGAGGGAGAAGCGCAGCAGCCCGTAGCCGATGCCGTAGGCCAGCAGCAGCCCGCCCGGACGCAGCAGCCCGCGCAGGCCCACCACCATCAGCACCGCCATGATCGCCAGGTTGCCGAGCATCTCGTAGAGGAACGTCGGGTGCACCAGCTCGCCGGTGGACAGCTCCAGCGCCCACGGGAGGTCGGTGGCGGTGCCGTACAGCTCCTCGTTGAAGTAGTTGCCCCACCGGCCGATCGCCTGGCCCAGCGGGATCGCCGGCGCGACGGCGTCGGCGAAGGCCGGGATGCTGGCCCTGCGGCGGCGTAGCTGCCACACCACCGCGAGCCCTCCGAGGAGCAACCCGCCGAAGAACGCGAGCCCGCCCTCCCAGATCGCGATCAGCGCGATCGGGCGCTCCACCACCTGGTCGAGGTTGGTGGACACCCAGGCCAGGCGCGCGCCGACGAGCCCGGCGAGCACCGCCCACAGCGCCACGGCGTCCACGGTCTCGGGGTCGCCGCCGCGCTGGGCGAAGCGCCACCGCGTCAGCACGATCGCGGCGAGCACCGCGAGGGCCACGGCCACGCCGTAGTAGCGCAGGGTCAGCGGCCCGAGGTCCAACGCGCTGCCCGGTGGGGGAGGGATCGCCGCAAGGGCTGCGGCCGGCGAGGCAGGAAGCATGCCCTCTACTGTAGGAGCCGGTCGCGCCGCGCTGTGTCGCCGTGCCCGCGGCGCGGTCTGGCCGCTAGTTCAGCTCGGCGCCGTCCGGGTTGGGGGGACGCAGCGAGCCCACCGAGCCGAAGTGGCGCATGAGGCTCGTCTCGCGGCGCAGCAGCGCCAGCGTCTCGTCCACGCGCTCGCGCGTGGAGTCGAGCTCCAGCAGGGCCTGCTGCTCGCTGATGTCGACCTGCGCGGCGGCCGCGGCCAGCCACGCCAGGTGATCCGGCGAGTCGGGCAGCTGCGAGGCGAGCTCCTCGGGCGCGCCGAGCTGGGTCAGGTAGGGGCGCAGGACCTCGCGCAGCGCCGCGACCCGCTGGGGGTCGGGATCGTCGCCGGCGTCGTCCAGCGGCGCGATGGTCGCGCGCTGGTAGGGGGCGGGTGGGTGCCGGTGGTCCAGCCGGAACCGCTGCACGCCGCGGGCGACGATGTCAGCGCGACCGTCGGGCAGGCGCGTGACCTGCTGCACCTCCGCCAGGCACCCCACCCGATGGACCTCCGGCAGCGGGTCGACGTCGTTGCCGTCGCGGATCGCGATGACCCCGAACCGTCGGTCGCCCTCCAGGAGGTCGGACAGCATCTGCAGGTAGCGGTCCTCGAACAGATGCAGCGGCAGCTGGCGTCCAGGGAACAGCACCAGCCGCAGCGGGAACAGCGGAACCTCCATCGTGGCCAGGTTAGTGGCGCGCGGTGGGCGCGCAGTCGGCGGCGCTAGGCTTCCCCTCATGCTGCGACGTCTCGACCTGCGGGGGGATGCGCGCGACCCCGCTCCGCTGCTGCCGCGCGCCGACGAGGGTGCGGTCGCCGAGGTCCGCGAGCGCGTGCGCACCATCCTCGACGCGGTCCGCACCGAGGGCGATGACGCCGTGACGCGCCTCTCCGAGGAGATCGACGGGTACGGCGGCCCGTTCGCGGTGACCGGCGAGGAGGTCGACGCCGCCGAGCGCGCTCTCGACCCGGCGGTGCGCCAGGCGCTGGAGCGCGCCGCTGACCAGGTCCGCTGGTTCCACCAGCGCGTCCAGCCGCAGGGGTGGGCGCAGCGCCGCGGCGGCGCGGAGATGGGCACGCGCTACCAGCCGCTGGCCCGCGTGGGCTGCCACGTCCCCGGCGGCCTCGCCCCGCTGGTGTCCACGGCGATCATGACGATCGTCCCCGCCCGCGTGGCCGGGGTCGAGGAGGTCGTGGTCATCACCCCGCCGGCCGCCGACGGGTCGGTCAGCTCCGAGATCCTCGCCGCCACCCGGATCGCCGGCGGCGCCGACCGGATCCTGCGCCTGGGCGGCGCGCAGGCGATCGGCGCGCTGGCGTTCGGCACCCAGACCCTGCCGCGCTGCGACAAGATCGTCGGCCCGGGCGGGGCCTACGTGAACGAGGCCAAGCAGCAGGTCGCGGCCACCGCGGCGTGCGGCATCGACCTGCCAGCCGGCATCACCGAGGTGGCGATCATCGCCGATGACACCGCCGACCCGGTGCACCTGGCCTGCGACCTGATCGCCCAGGCCGAGCACGACCCCCAGGCCACCGCCCTGCTCATCACCCCCGATGCGGACCTCGCCGAGCGCGTCGACGCGGCCCTGGCCGACGAGCTCGCCGCCACCCGTCACGTCGAGCGGATCCGCACCGCGCTCGAGGGCCTGGGGGCGGTGGTGCTCACCGACGACCTCGACCACGCGGTGCGCGTGGCCGACGCCTTCGCCGCCGAGCATCTGGAGGTGCAGACGCGCGACGCCCAGGCGGTCGCCGACCGGATCCGTGCGGCCGGGGCGATCTTCGTCGGCTCGCACACCCCGGTCAGCCTCGGCGACTACGCGGCGGGGCCCAACCACACGCTGCCCACCGGCGGCGCCGCCCGCTTCACCGGCGGGCTCACCACCGCCGACTTCCTCAAGGCGATCAACTGGGTGCGCTACGACGCCGACGAGCTCGCCGCGATGACCCCGGTGACCGATGCGCTGGGTGCGCTGGAGGACCTGCCGGCGCACAGCCGCGCCGTGCGGGCCCGCACCGACCGGCTGGGGGAGCGGTGAGCAGCGCGGCCGACCAGGCCCTGGCGCGGCTCGCCGCGCAACCGGCCGCGCGCGTGCCGGTGCGCGACGACCTCCAGGGCGTCGCGCCCTACGGCGCCCCGCAGCTCGACGTGCCGGTGCAGCTCAACACCAACGAGACGCCGTGGGCCCCGCCAGCAGCGCTGGTGCAGGCCCTTCAGGAGCGCGTGGGCGAGCTCGCGCTGCACCGGTACCCCGACCGCGGCGCCTGGCCGCTGCGCGAGGCGCTCGCAGCCCGGTTCGGGCTCGCGCCCGAGCAGGTGTGGCCGGCCAACGGCTCCAACGAGGTCCTCGCCCAGCTCCCCCAGGCCTACGGCGGGCCGGGGCGCACCGTGCTGACCTCCGACCCTGGCTTCGCGGCGCTGCCGACGATCGCGCGCACCACGGGCACCGACGTGGCGACCGTCGCGCTCGACGAGGACCTGCGCCTGACGCCCGAGGCAGCCGCGGACGCGGTCGAGCGCCACGCCCCGACCCTGGTGTGCGTGGCCAACCCGAACAACCCCACCGGCATCGCCGAACCCGCCGAGGTGGTCCGCGCCCTCCACGACGCGGGCGAGGCGCTCATCGTGATCGACGAGGCCTACGCCGAGCTCGCCGACGCCTCGGTGGTCGACCTCATCGGGACGCTGCCGCGGCTGGTGGTCACCCGCACCTTCTCCAAGGCGTTCCGACTGGCGGGGGTGCGCCTGGGCTACCTGCTCGGCCCCGACTGGGTCGTCGACGACCTCCAGCGTGTGCGCCTGCCCTACCACCTGGACCAGATCACCCAGGCCGCCGGCGAGCTCGCGTGCGCCCACGCGGAGGCGGTCACCGCCCACATCGCCAGCCTCGTCGCCGAGCGCGAGCGCCTCACCGCCGCCCTCGCCGACCGCGGGGTCGTCACCTGGCCCTCGCAGGCCAACTTCCTGCTGCTGCGCGCGCCCGTCCCCGAGCTGTTCGATCGGCTGCTGGCGCGCGGGGTGCTGGTGCGCGACGTCTCGTCGCACCCGCGGCTGACCGGCTGCCTGCGTGTCACCGTCGGCACCCCCGACGAGAACGCCGCCTTCCTGGAGGCCTTCGACGATGCCTGCGCGGAGGGCTGACCCGCCGCGCCACCGACCCGCCGAGGAGATGCGCGCGTGAGCCGCACCGCCGAGATCACCCGCCAGACCCGCGAGACCCACGTGACCGTCGCGCTCGACCTCGACGGCGGGGACGTGCACGCCGCCACCGACGTGCCGTTCTTCGACCACATGCTCGAGCAGCTGGGCCGCCACGGTCGTCTGGGCCTGTCGGTCCGTGCCGACGGCGACACCGAGATCGACGCTCACCACACCGTCGAGGACACCGGCATCGCCCTGGGCCAGGCGCTGGGCCAGGCGCTCGGCGACAAGGCAGGCATCGAGCGCTTCGGTGACGCGACCGTGCCGATCGACGAGGCGCTGGCCCGGGTGGCGGTGGACTGCTCGGGACGGCCCTACCTCGTGTGCGACGCGCACTGGCCGGTGCCGATGATCGGCCACGGCTACGAGTCGCACCTGACCCCCCACTTCCTCGAGGCGCTGGTGGCCAACGCGCGGCTGACGCTGCACGTCACGCTGGAGCGCGCCGCCAACGGCCACCACGCCCACGAGGCGGTGTTCAAGGCCCTGGCGGTGGCGCTGCGTCGGGCCGTGGCCGTCACCGGCGCGGGCGTGCCCTCGACCAAGGGCGTGCTGTAGCGTCACCGCCCCTGACCGTCCGACCAGCCGCCGACCATCCGCCGGCCGGCCGCCGGCCCGATCGCCGACCAGCCAGGAGCTCGCTCGTGGCGTCCCGCTCCGCCCCCGCCGTCGCCGTGCTCGACTACGGCGCCGGCAACCTCCGCTCCGCCCGGCGGGCCCTCGACCGGGCCGGCGCGAGCGTCCACGTGACCGCCGACCCGGAGCGCGCCGACGCCGCGGATGCGCTGGTCGTGCCCGGCGTGGGCCACTTCGGCCAGTGCGTGGGCGCGCTGCGCGCCCAGGGCTTCGAGGCGCTGCTGCGTGACGCTGCCGAGCAGGGCCGGCCGGTGCTGGGCATCTGCGTGGGCATGCAGATCCTCTACGAGTCCAGCGACGAGGCCGACGAGCCCGGCCTCGGGCTGCTGCCCGGACGCGTGCGGCGCCTGCCCGACGACGTCCAGGTGCCCCACATGGGCTGGAACACCCTCGAGATCGTGCGCCCGGACCCGCTGGTCGACGACGTCGCCGGCGCCCACGCGTACTTCGTGCACAGCTACGCCCCCGACGTCGAGGGCCCCCACGTGCTGGCCACCACCCACCACGGGCGCGCGCTCGCCGCGGTCGCGCGGCACGGCAGCGTCGCCGGCACCCAGTTCCACCCCGAGAAGTCCGCCGAGGTCGGCCGCCGCGTGCTGGCCGGATGGCTGCGCACCGTGACCGCAGGAGCGTTCGCGTGACCCTCACCCTCTACCCGGCCATCGATCTGCGCGACGGCAGGGCCGTGCGCCTGCGTCGCGGCGACTACGCCGACGAGACGGTCTACGACGACGACCCCGTCGGCGTCGCCCGCCGCTTCGCCGCGGAGGGCGCGGAGTGGCTGCACGTGGTCGACCTCGACGCCGCGCTGGATGGCGAGCCCCGCAACCGCCACCTCGTCGAGGCCATCGTCGCGGCCACTGGCCTGCCGGTGCAGGCCTCCGGCGGGGTCCGCTCCATGGACGACCTCGACCAGCGCATCGCCGCCGGGGCCTCACGGGTGGTGCTCGGCACCATGGCGCTGGAGGAGCCCGCGTTCGTGGGGGCTGCGGTGGCGCGGCACGGCGACAAGGTCGCGGTCGGCCTCGACGCGCAGGGGCGCCGCCTGAAGGCTCGCGGCTGGACCACCGAGGTCGGTGACCTCTTCAGCGCGCTGCACCACTTCACCCTGCAGGGCGTGGCCCGCTTCGTGTTCACCGACATCGAGCGCGACGGCATGCTCGCCGGTCCCAACGTCGAGCGCCTCGTCGAGGTCGCCGAGGCCACGACCGCGCGCATCACCGCCAGCGGTGGCGTGGCCACCCTCGACGACCTGCGCACGCTCGCCACCGCCCACGAGCGCGTCGACGCCGCCATCGTCGGCAAGGCGCTGTACGCGGGCCGGATGACGCTGCCCCAGGCGCTCGCCGCTGCGGGCGACCAGTCCTGATCCCTGTCGTAGCATCCCCTGGCCTGCCGCCCCACCGCCCCGCCGCTCCGCACGGCCCGCACGGCCCGCCGGGCGGCAGGGGACCGCCGAGGTGAGAGAGGACCTGTCGTGACGCTGGCTGCCCGCGTGATCCCCTGCCTGGACGTGGACGAGGGACGGGTCGTCAAGGGCGTGCAGTTCGTCGACCTGCGCGACGCCGGCGACCCGGTGGAGCTCGCCCGCGCCTACGACGCCGAGGGCGCCGACGAGCTGGTGTTCCTCGACATCACGGCCTCGGCGCAGGGACGCGACACCATCCTCGACGTGGTGTCGGCCACCGCCGAGCAGGTCTTCATCCCCCTGACGGTCGGCGGCGGCGTCCGCACCGTGGACGACGCGCGCCGGCTGCTGCGCGCCGGTGCCGACAAGACCGCGTTCAACACCGCGGCGGTGGCGCGCCCCGAGGTCCTGTCGGAGGCCGCGGCGGCCTTCGGGTCGCAGTGCGTGGTCGCCGCGGTGGACGCGCGGCGCCGCGATCCCGCCGACCCCGCGCGCGGCTGGGAGGTCTACACCCACGGCGGGCGTCGCCCCACGGGGCTCGACGCGATCGCCTGGGTCAAGGAGTGCGCCGCCCGCGGGGCCGGCGAGATCCTGCTCACCTCCATGGATCGCGACGGCTCCAAGGAGGGGTTCGACCTGGCGCTGCTGCAGGCCGCCACGGCCGCGGTGCGCGTGCCCGTGATCGCCTCCGGCGGGGCCGGCAGCGCCGAGGACATGGCCGCTGGCGTGCGCCGAGGGGGTGCCGCAGCGGTGCTGGCGGCCTCGATCTTCCACTTCGGCGAGCTGCGCGTCGGTGAGGTCAAGGACGCGATGGCCGCGGCCGGGGTGCCGGTGCGCCGCACCTGAGGCGCCGAGGCGCCCGCGACGGCCGCGCTGCGGGCGGCGATGCATCAGCGGAGTCGCGTGCGGAGACACTCAGAGGTCCCCGGATCACCGGGGCCCGCAGAGGAGGGGAGACGCACCCGACGGCGAGCATCTCCGGGCAGCGCCTCGCACGACGGGCGCAGGCCCGGGGCGCCGTTCCCGATCAAGGAGGACGCCGTGGGTGACCTGCAGCACGACCACGACCGCCTGCACGAGCACGACGAGCAGCACAAGGAGTCGCGCACCGCCTACGGCGAGCCGGCGGTGCCCGTCGAGGAGCCGGAGAAGGAGTCGCGCACCGCCTACGGCGAGCCGGCCAAGCCCGGCCCGCAGCCGGTCGGCCACGAGACCCGCGAGCCGCACGCGCGCTCGCCCGACGGCACCGAGGCCGAGGCCGACGGTGACGCCGAGGACGGTGACGGCACGGACAAGGAGTCGCGCACCGCCTATGGCGAGCCGGCGGTGCCCGTCGAGGAGCCGGAGAAGGAGTCGCGCACCGCCTATGGCGAGCCGGCGGTGCCCGTCGAGGAGCCGGAGAAGGAGTCGCGCACCGCCTACGGCGAGCCCGACCGCTCCTGACGTGCGCGTCCGAGAACGAGACCCAGACCGAGACCGAGACGTGGCGCATCCACACCGCGCGCCACGTGGCGCCGCCGTCGCAGCAGCCTGGTGCCGGCCGCTCGAGCGGCCGGCACCACACCTACACTGCGGCAGGTGAGCGCTACCCAGCCAGCGATCGCCCTGCGAGGGGTCACCAAGCGCTTCGGCGCGATCACCGCGGTGGACCGCCTCGACCTCGAGGTCCCCGCGGGGATCTGCCTGGGGCTGCTCGGCAACAACGGCGCGGGCAAGTCCACCACGATGCGCCTGCTCACCGCCCAGGCCATCGCCGATGAGGGCGCGGTCGAGGTCCTCGGGCACGCGCTGCCGCGCGAGTCGAAGGCGGCCCGCGCGCGCTCGGGGGTCGTGCCCCAGCGCGACAACCTCGATGAGGAGCTCACCGTCGCGCAGCAGCTCGAGGTGTTCGCGCGGCTCTACCGCGTGCCCCGCCGGGAGCGCGACTCCGCCATCGCCCGTGCGCTCGAGCTCGCCGACCTCGCCGCCCGCGCGGACACCCGCATCGACGCGCTGTCGGGAGGCATGCGCCGTCGCCTGCTGATCGCCCGAGGGCTGGTGCACCGCCCCGAGCTGCTGCTGCTCGACGAGCCGACCGTCGGCCTGGATCCGCAGGTGCGCCAGGAGCTGTGGTCGCTGATCGTGACCCTGCGCGACGCCGGCACCACGGTGGTGATGAGCACCCACTACATCGAGGAGGCCGAGGAGCTCGCCGACGACGTGGCGATCATGGCGCGCGGGCGCGTGATCGACCGCGGTGCGCCCGCTGCCCTGGTGGCACGCCACGCCGGTGCGGAGGTCCGCGAGCTGACCGGCGACGCGCGGGCGCTGGCGCACGCCGAGACGCAGGCGCGCGCCCTCGGCCTGCCCACGCGTCGTCGCGGCCCGCAGGTGGCGGTGCTGCGCGCCGAGGGCCTGGACGGTCAGCTCGGCCCCGGCCGCACGCGCCCGGCGGTCCTCGAGGACGTGTTCGTCAGCGTCACCGGGGAGGAGGCCACGTGAGCGCGTCCAGCGCGTCCGGCGCGGCGCGTGCGGCGAGCCCCTCGCCACCGCCGCCGCGGTCCGCACCACGACGCATGGAGCTGCGCGCCCTGGGCGGCGTGCTGCACCGCGAGTGGGTGGTCTTCACGCGCTACTGGCGCTCCACCACCTTCTCGGCGGTGGTGGAGCCCACCATCTTCCTGCTCGCCTTCGGCTTCGGCATCGGCGCGCTGGTCGCCGAGGTGCAGGGGATGGCCTACCTCGACTTCGTCGGCACCGGCGTGGTGGCGATGGCGGTGCTGTTCGCCTCGGTGTTCCCCGCGATGTTCGGCACCTACGTCAAGCGGCGCTTCCAGCACACCTATGACGGGATCCTGGCCGCGCCGATCGACGTGCGCGAGCTGGTGACCGCCGAGGCGCTGTGGATCGGCGTGCGCTCGGGCACCTATGGGCTCGCGCCGCTGCTGGTGGCCTCCGCCTTCGGGCTGCGCCCGGGCTGGGCGGTGCTCCTGGTGCCGCTGATCGGGATCCTGACCGGCTTCGGCTTCGCGGCGATGGGGATCTTCCTGTCCTCGGTGGTGCCCTCGATCGATTCCTTCGGCTACGTGATCTCCGCGCTGGTCACCCCGCTGTTCCTGCTGGCCGGCACGTTCTTCCCGCTGGAGAACCTGCCGGGCTGGGTGGCGGCCGGGGCGGTGGTCAACCCGCTGTACCACACGGTGGAGCTGGTGCGCGGGGCGGTCTTCGGCCTGGCCGGGGCCTCGCCGCTGGGCCACGTGCTCGGGCTGCTCGCCTTCGCGGCGCTGATGTGGACCGCCGCGGTGGTGGGCATGCGACGGGTGCTGATCGACTGATGGCGACCCGCGGGCCGTCCGCGCGGGCGACGCCCTAGGCTGGCGCGCCATGACCGCGCTGCGCTCCCGCACCCCCGCCCGCGTCCTGGTCGTGCCCAGCCCGCTGAACGGCGCCAGCAGCGTCACCCCGCTGGTCGAGGCGCTGCGCGCCCGTGGCGTGGACGCCGCGGTCCATGTGACCGAGCCGGAGGCCGGGCCGCAGCAGCAGCCCGGCGCCCGCGCCGGCGAGGCGCCTGCTGCCGGGCCGCTCGAGGATGACGGGCGTCCGACGGTGCTGGTCGGGCACAGCGCGGCCGGCGCCAGCCTGCCGGTCCTGGGCGCGCAGCTCGCCCGGGTGGCGGGCTACGTGCTGGTGGACGCGGCGGCGCCACGCGATGGGATGACCCGCCTCGACCTGCTGCGGCGTGACCTGCCCGGCGATGCCGTGGAGGCGCTGCGTGCCGCCCTCGGCGCCGGGAGCCATCTGCCTGCCTGGTCAGACGCCGACCTCGTCGACGACGTGCCTGATGCCGACCAGCGGGCGCACGTGCTCGCGGAGCTGCGCCCTCGGGGCCGGGAGTTCTTCGAGCGCCCCCTCGAGGTGCCCGCCGCGTGGCCCGAGGCCCCGGTGGGCTTCCTGCGCCTGTCGGCGGTGTACGAGGGCTCGGCCGCCGAGGCCGAGGCCCGCGGCTGGCCGGTGGTGCGCCGCGACGTCGGCCACTTCGGCCCGCTGGTGCACCCCGAGGCCGCCGCCGAGGACCTCCTGGACCTGCTGGGGCGCCTCGAGGTCCACCCGCGGCCCCCGGTGGCCATCGACGACCTCGCCTTCGACGAGCGCGGCCTCGTGCCGGCGATCGTCCAGCAGCACGACACCGGCGAGGTGCTCATGCTCGCCTGGATGAGCGCCGCGTCGCTGCGCGAGACCCTCGCCCGGGGCGAGACCGTCTTCTGGTCCCGCAGCCGCGGTGAGGCCTGGCACAAAGGGGCGACGAGCGGCAACGTCCAGCGCGTGGTGGCGCTGCTCGCCGACTGCGACGCCGACGCGGTCCTGGTGCGCGTCGACCAGCGCGCCGCCGCCGGGGAGCCCCACGGCGTGGCGTGCCACACCGGTGCCCGGACCTGCTTCCACCGACCCCTGGACGGGTGAATGGCGACCAGCGCGTACCGACCCGACCGTGCCGCCTACCGCGAGCAGGCGGCCGCCCACCCGATCGTGCCGGTGTGGCGCGAGGTGCTCGCGGACCTGCACACCCCCGTGGGGGTGTATGACCGGGTCCGCGACCTGCCGGGCGCGACGTTCCTGCTCGAGAGCGTCGAGCAGGGGGAGCGCTGGGGTCGCTACAGCTTCGTGGGCTGCGACCCGCTGCTGGAGGTGCGCGGCCGCGCCGGTGACGTGCGCGTGTCCGGCTCGGTGCCGGCGGCCGCCCGCCGCGCCGCGGCCGAGGGCGACCCGCTGGCCACCGTCGAGGCGCTGCTGCAGGCGCTGGCGACCCCGACGCCCCCGGACCTGCCGCCGCTGTTCGCGGGGCTGGTGGGCTATCTCGGCTACGACCTGGTGCGCCTGGTCGAGCCGCGGGTGCCCGACACCGGACGCGACGACCGCGGTCTGGACGACCTTCGCCTGGTGCTGCCGCGCCAGCTGGTCGCCTTCGATCACCGCACCCAGTCGCTGCGCGTGGTGGTCAACACCCAGCCCTCGGCCGACGCGGACGCCGACTACGACGCCGCGATCGCCGCAGCCGAGGCGCTGGTGGCGCGGCTGGCCGAGCCGCCGCGGGCCGCCTCGGCGCCGCCGCCGGTGGCCGAGCCCGTGGACGATGCCACCTCGACGTTCACCGCGTCGGAGTACCTGGACGTCGTGGCCCGCGCCAAGGAGCACATCGCCGCCGGCGACTGCTTCCAGATCGTGCCCAGCCAGCGCTTCACCCTGGAGACCGACGCCGACCCGTTCGCCGTCTACCGCGTGCTGCGCCGGGTGAACCCGAGCCCGTACCTGTACTGCATCGAGTGGGACGACCTGCAGGTGGTCGGCAGCTCGCCCGAGGCGCTGGTGACGTTGCGCGAGCGGCGCGCCCACATCTGGCCGATCGCCGGCTCGCGCCCGCGCGGAGCCGACGACGAGGCCGATGCCGCCCACGAGGCCGACCTGCGCGCCAGCGAGAAGGAGGTCGCCGAGCACATCATGCTGGTGGACCTGGCCCGCAACGACCTGGGTCGGGTGTGCGAGCTGGGCACGGTGACCGTCGAGGAGCTCATGACGGTGGTGCGCTACAGCCACGTCATGCACCTCGAGTCCCGCGTGGCCGGCACGGTGCGCCCGGACCTCTCGGCGGTGGATCTGCTGCGCGCCACGTTCCCGGCCGGCACGCTGACCGGCGCGCCGAAGGTGCGTGCCATGGAGATCATCGACGACCTGGAGCGCACCCGCCGTGGCCCCTACGGCGGAGGCGTGGGCTACTTCGACCTGGCCGGCGACATGGACCTCGCCATCGCCATCCGCACGCTGGTCTTCGAGGGCGGGCGGGCCTCGGTGCAGGCCGGCGGAGGCGTCGTGGCCGACAGCGACCCGGCCGAGGAGCTCGACGAGACCCGCACCAAGGCGATGGCGCTGCTGTCGGCGGTGCGCGCCGCCGAGCGGCTGACCGCCGCCGACCCCCAGGGTGCGGGCGCGCGCGCTGCGACCGGCGCCGAGGCGGGATGAGCGCGCGCGGGCGGGCCGTGGCCGGGCTGATCCTGGGGGTGGCCGGCGGATTGGCGCTGGCCGGCGCGGCGGTCGCCGAGTGGGTCGCCGTCCCCGCCGACCGCGAGGTCGGGGCGGTCACCGTGCCCGACGAGGAGACGGTCGCCGGCGCCGAGCTCGCGCCCGCCCTGCTGCCGCTCGGCCTGGCCACGGGGGTGCTGTCGCTGGTGCTGGCCCTCGCGCAGGGCCGGGCCCGCCGAGCGCTGGGGGCGGTGCTGGTGCTGGCAGCGCTCGCTGCTGCCGCGCACGGCGTCAGCGGGCTGGTCGGCAGCCCCGCGGGAGAGCTCGGCGCCGGGCCGGTGGTCCTCGGCCTGGGGGTGGCGGTCACCGCCCTGGCGGGCATGCTCGGGCTGCGACCCGGCTCGCCGCCGACCCTGCCGGCGCGCTACGACCTCGACGCCGACGACGCCGACGACGAGTGGCGGATCGCCTCCGCCGGGCACGACGATGACGACGACGACGCGCCCGCGGACTAGCGGCGCGCGCCGCCACGTCGCTGCCGCTGCGCGCAGCGACCGGTCAAGGCAGGCAGCCAGCGAGGAAGGAGCGCAGGGTGAGCGGGTTCCTGCAGCAGGCGTGTGCCGAGGCCCATGAGCGGGTCGCCGAGGCGCGCGGGCTCCGCCCGCTCGCGGAGCTGCGCACCGCGCCGCACCGCCCGCGGCGGTCGCTGGCGCAGGCGCTGGCGGCCCCCGGCTGCCAGCTCATCGCCGAGCTCAAGCGCGCCAGCCCCTCCCAGGGCCACCTCGCCTGGATACCCGATCCGGTCGCGCGCGCCCAGGCGTATGTGCAGGGCGGCGCGGCGGCGGTGAGCGTGCTCACCGAGCCGGCCCACTTCCGGGGCTCGCTCGCCGACGCCGCCATGGTCGCCGAGGGCGTGTCGGTGCCGGTGCTGCGCAAGGACTTCGTCGTGGACGCCTACCAGGTGTGGGAGGCCCGCGCCGTCGGCGCCGACGCGGTGCTGCTGATCGTCGCCGCGCTCGACGACGCCACGCTCGCCGAGCTCCTCGCCGAGACGCACCGGGCCGACCTCGAGGCGCTGGTGGAGGTGCACGACGTCGCCGAGGCCGCCCGCGCCCGCCAGGCGCTCACCGCAGCGGCAGTCGCCCGCCCGATCGTGGGCATCAACGCGCGCGACCTCACCACGTTGACCGTCGACCCCAGCCGCTTCGCCGCCTGTGCCGACGCCGTGCCGCAGAGGGCGCTGACCGTCGCCGAGAGCGGCGTGGCAGGCCCCGCCGACGTGGCCCGCGCCGCCAGCGCTGGTGCGGACGCCGTGCTGGTCGGCGAGCACCTCGTGCGCACCGCCCAGCCGACGGCCGAGGTCGCCCGGCTCGTCGCGGTCGGTCGCCACGCGGGCGCCTCCTAGTCGGCTCGCAGAACCTACGCTGGGCACCGATCCTCGCCCGCCGCGCGCGGACGCCGTCAGCCCGGGACCGCAAGGAGCGCTGCTGTGACCGCTGCCATGGACCCCACCGACGTCGACACCGCCCACTTCGGCCGGTTCGGTGGCCGCTACGTGCCCGAGGCGCTCACCGGCGCGCTCAACGAGCTCGACGCCGCCGCGCGCGAGGCCCTCGACGATCCCGCGTTCCAGGCCCGCATGGACGCGCTGCGCCGTGACTACGGCGGACGTCCCACCACGCTGACCCTGGCCGAGGGCCTCACCGAGGAGGGTGGTGGCGCGCGGATCTACCTCAAGCGCGAGGACCTCGCCCACACCGGCAGCCACAAGCTGTCCAACGTGCTCGGTCAGGGGCTGCTCGCCGAGCGGATGGGCAAGCGGCGCCTCATCGCCGAGACCGGCGCGGGCCAGCACGGCGTGGCCACCGCCACGATCGCCGCCAAGCTCGGCATGGAGTGCGTGGTCTACATGGGCGCCGAGGACTGCCGGCGCCAGCACCTGAACGTGGTGCGCATGCAGCTCATGGGCGCCGAGGTCGTGCCGGTCGAGTCGGGGACGCGCACGCTGAAGGACGCCATCAACGAGGCCATGCGCGACTGGGTCACCTCGGTCGAGGAGAGCCACTACCTGATCGGCTCGGTGGTGGGCCCCGACCCGTTCCCGCGCGTGGTGCGCGACTTCGTCAAGGTGATCGGCGAGGAGACCCGGGCCCAGGTGCTCGAGCGTCATGGGCGGCTGCCCGATGCGGTGACCGCCTGCGTCGGCGGGGGCTCCAACGCCCTGGGGATCTTCCACGCCTTCATCGACGACCCCGAGGTCGAGCTGCTCGGCGTCGAGGCGGGCGGCGAGGGCCTGGACACCGAGCGCCACTCGGCGACGCTGACCGCTGGCAGCGAGGGGATCCTGCACGGGGCGCGCAGCTGGGTGCTCCAGGACGAGTGGGGGCAGGTGCGCCCCACCCCCTCGGTGTCGGCGGGCCTGGACTACCCCGGCGTGGGACCCGAGCACGCGTGGCTGCGCGACACCGGCCGCGCCACCTACACCGCGGCCACCGACGCCGAGGCGCTCGAGGGCTTCTCCCTGCTGGCTCGCCGCGAGGGGATCCTGCCGGCCCTGGAGACCGCGCACGCGGTGGTGCCCACGCTGCGGCGCGCCCGCGAGCTTGGCCCCGAGGGGATCGTGGTGATGAACCTGTCCGGGCGCGGGGACAAGGACGTGGACGAGATCACCGAGGTGCTGCGCGCCACCGGCCAGCGCGTGCCGGGCATGGAGAGCCCGGCATGAGCGCCGCCGGGGCCCGCGTCGCGCCCGCCACGGGCCAGGTGGCGCGAGCCGTGCGCGCCGCCAACGCACAGGGCCGCGCCGCCCTCGTGGTCTACCTGCCTGCCGGCTACCCCGACATGGCCACCTCCCAGGCCTGCCTGGAGGCCGCCGCCGACGCGGGCGCCGACCTGCTGGAGGTCGGCTTCCCCTACTCCGACCCGCTGATGGACGGCCCCACCATCCAGGCCGCCTGCCAGGTCGCGCTGGATCAGGGCTACACCCCGCGCGACGACCTCGCGATGTGCGCCGACCTCACCCAGCGGACCGCGGTGCCCGCGCTGGTGATGACCTACTACAACCTCGTCTGGCACTACGGCGGGGTCGACCGGCTCGACCACTTCGCCGCCGATGCCGCCGCCGCCGGGCTCACCGGTGCGATCCTGCCTGACCTGCCGGCTGCCGAGGGGCAGCCGTGGGCCCGCGCGGCGGCAGCGCACGGGCTGGACACGGTGTTCCTCGCGGCGCCCGCCTCCAGGGAGCAGGCGCTGGACGCCATCGCGCAGGTCACCACGGGCTTCGTCTACGCGACCTCCACCATGGGGGTCACCGGGGCGCGCACCGCGCTGGGCGCCGACGCGCAGCCACTCGTCGAGCGCCTGCGCGCGCGCACCGACAAGCCGGTGTGCGTCGGCCTCGGCGTGTCGAACCGGGCGCAGGCGGCAGAGGTCGCGGGCTTCGCCGACGGGGTGATCGTCGGCTCGGCGGTGGTGCGCGCCGCCGGCGAGGGCGGCGCGCCGGCCGTCGCCGAGCTCGTGGCCGACCTGGCGGCCGGGTGCCGCGAGGGCCACGCGGCCCGCTGACCCCACCGCACCCAGGGGGCGACGCCGGCCGCGCTGCGGACGCGACCGGCTCGGTCCTCGTGGGACGTTCGCACCCCCGGACCTGCGCCGAACGGCGCTGTCGCCGACGTCGCGTCGTGCAAGCCTCACGTGAGAGCAGGTGCCCCCGTCGGCGGGCGCAGGCAGACGCGCTGTGGCGGCCCGGTGGGGACCGTGTGTTGAGGGGAGGACGATGCGACGCACGCATGCGGCGCTCGCGCTGCCAGCGCTGGCGGCCAGCTACGCCGCTGTGGAGGCCGCCCGCATCCGACGGATGCCCAAGCTGCCCGAGCGCTCCCGCGACCTCGACGCGCTCGTCGGGTCTGGCCACGCCGGCGCCGCGGTGCAGCTGGTGGTGGTGGGCGACTCGGTGGCCAGCGGCGTGGGCTGCACCCGGGTCGAGACGACCTTCCCTTGGCAGCTCGCCCACGGCGTCGCCGACGATCTGGCGCGGCCGGTGCGCGTGCGCTCGCTGTCGCGGAAGGGCTCGTGCGTGGCCGACGCCCGCGCCGAGCAGCTGCCGCGCCTGGCCGAGCTGTCGCCGGTCGATGTGGTCGTGACGTCGATGGGCGCCAACGACGCCACGCATCTGACACCGCCGGCGCGCTTCGACGAGGACCTGCTGGGCTTCGTCGAGGACCTGCGTGCGCTGACCGCCGCGCCGCTGGTGCTGACCGGCGTGCCGGAGTTCCGCAGCCTCCGCGCGCTCGGCGCGCCGCTGCGCACCACGGCGTGGCTGGCTGGCCAGCGCGTGCACGCCCAGCAGCGCGCGCTGGCCGCCGAGCGCGCCGACGTGGCGTTCGCCGACGTGCTCGGTGCGGTCGGCGCGGCGTTCCGCGCCGACCCCGAGGGGATGCTGGCCGAGGACGGGTTCCACCCCGGCGACCGCGGCGCGGCGGTGCTGGCCGACGCGGTCCGCCCGACGGTGACGGCGGTGCTGAGCGGTGACCCCGCCGCTGCCGAGCGCGCCCACAGCGAGCGCGCACAGGACGAGCCGCCGCCGGGCGTGCGCGCCTAGGGCTGCCGTCAGCCGAGCAACAGCGCTCCTGCGATGACCAGGGCGCTGGCCGCGAGCAGGCCCACCGTGAGCAGCAGCAGCCGGCGCAGGCGCTCGGTGCCCTCGGCCGGCTCGCGCCCGGCGGGGGTGCCGCGACGACGCGCGGCGCGCCGCTGCGCGATCACGTCCTCCACGTCGCTGTCCTCGGCGCGCCGGCCTCCCGCGGCGGGGGTGTGCTCGCCGTCGTGCCTCGCCTCGCCCATGGGCGCGACGATAGCGCCGCGGTGCCGCACCGGCTCACCGGCTCACACGCTCACGCGAGCAGGGCCAGCAGCGCTAGGGCGATGATCCCCCGAGCGGTCCAGGCGGCGGTGCGCAGCCAGCTCGTGGTCACCAGGCGGCGGTGGGCGTGCGCGGCGAAGCCGGCGGTCAGCTCGCGGTGGTGGGGCACCTGGAGCGCGACCGTGGAGGCCACGATGAGCCCCAGCAGGCCCAGGCCGAGCAGCGCCAGCCAGCGCGGCGCACCCGGTGGGGCCAGCGCCACCAGCGCCAGCGCGGACAGCCCCTCGGCGCCCCAGGGCAGCGCCAGCAGCGCCCCCATGCGCCTGGTGTGCTCACCCTCGTAGGCGGGGAAGGCGGCGTGGCCCACCCAGGCCATCAGCGGGTAGTGGACCACCTGCACCATCCAGGCCAGCCCGACCATGAACCACGTCGCGCCCGCGTGGACGAGCAGCGCCACCGTGAAGAGGTCCACTGGCTAGCCGAGGTCGTCGAGGACCGCCGCGGCAGCCAGCGCGCCCGAGCGCAGCGCGCCCTGCTGGGAGGCGTGCGCGTGGTGGTCGCCGGCCAGGTAGCGCCCCGATCCCAGGCGCGCGGGCTGGTAGGGCACCGCCAGGCCCGGTGGGCTCTGGTCGGGCTGCGCGTAGCGGATCCGCTCGCAGCGCAGCAGCCGCCACGCCGCCACGCGCGCGCCGAACCAGCCCGCCATCTGGGCCCGCACGCCTGCCTCCAGCGTGGCGTCGTCGGCGTCCAGGTGATCCGACAGCACCGTGGCGCTGACCAGGGCCGTGCCCGGCGGGGCGTAGCCGGGCGCGACCACGCTGGGCACGCTCATGTGCGCCGCCGGGCCGTGGCCGTCGCCGTCGAGCACGATCAGCGGCTCGTCGACCGGCGGGCGCTCGGCGGCGAACTGCAGGCAGGCGACCTGCTTGCCGGGGGGCGCCGACGCACCGGTCAGGCGCGTGGCGGTGGGACCGTCGGTGGCGATCACCACCGCGTCGGCGGCCACCTCCTCGCCGGAGGCCAGGCGCAGCCCGGCGCTGGTGAGCGTGGTGACCGGGGCCTCGAGGCGCACGAGCACCCGGTCGGGCAGCCCGGCGGCGAGCTGGCGCGGCAGGGCGCCGATGCCCTCGGCGGGCAGCACCACCGACCCCTCGCTGAACATGCGGAAGGTGAACGCGAGCAGGCGTCCCGAGGTGGTCAGCTGCGGGTCCAGCAGCACCCCGCCGAACAGCGGTCGGAAGAAGCGCTCGACCATCCGCGCGCTGAACCCCTGTGCGGCGAGCTCGGCGCGGGCGGTGCGCTGCGGGCCGCGCAGCGGCGCCTGCGCATCGCCACGGCCGGTGCGCAGGCGGTAGCGGGCCACCCGCAGCTTGTCGGCGACCGTGCCGATCGGGGCCCGCAGGGTCGCCGGCAGGCTGGCGGGCGCGCGCAGCGGGTCGGCGACCCGGTGGAAGCGTCCCTCGGCGCGCACCAGGGCCCCCGGGGCGAAGCGGCCCGGGCGCAGCGCGGGCAGGTCCACGCGCTGCTGCACCTCGGGGTAGGCGGTCAGCAGCACCTGGAAGCCGCGGTCGAGCTGGAACGCCGCCTCCCCGTCGGCTGCGGGGTGGCCGTCGGCGCCGAGGCGGTCGGTGCGCACGCGCCCCCCGACGGCGTCGCCGGCCTCGAGCACCACGACGTCGGCCCCGGCCGCGCCGAGGTCGGCTGCCGCGGCCAGCCCGGCGAGCCCGGCACCAACCACCGCCACGCGCATGCTCGCTCCTCGGGTCGCGCTCGGATGCCTCGGGTCCGGCTCGGATGCGTGGGATCGCAGCCTAGGACGACGCCTGCTCGCGGCCGAGCAGGAAGCGCAGCGCGTCCTCCAGGTCGGGATGGCGGAACGTGTAGCCGGTCGCCAGCGCCTTCGCGGGATGCACCTTGATCGAGAAGAACAGCAGCTCCTCGGCGAGCTCGGTGCCGAGGAGCACCTTCGGGGCGAGCGCGGGCACGGGCAAGGCCGTGGGACGGCCGAGCACGCGCCCGAGCACCCGGGTCCACTCGGCGTTGGTGACCGGGTTCGGGGCGGTCGCGTTGATCGGGCCGGACACCTCCGGGTTGGTCAGCGCGTGGTGCAGGATGCCCACCACGTCGTCGCGGCTGACCCAGCTCCACCACTGGCGCCCCGACCCGAGGCGCCCACCCAGGCCGAGCTTGAACAGCGGCAAGACCTTGCCGAGCGCGCCGCCGGCGGGGTCCTGCACGATGCCGGTGCGCACGTGCACGGTGCGGATGCCGGCCTCGCGGGCGGGGTCCGCGGCGGCCTCCCAGTCGCGCACCACGTCGGCGAGGAACCCCTCGCCGGGCTCGGAGGACTCGTCGAGCTCGGCGTCGCCGCGGTCCCCGTAGGCGTGGGCGCCGGACGCGCACACGAGGGTGCGCGGCGCGTCGTCGCCGAGGTCGGCCATCGCCTGCGCGATCGTCCGGGTGCCGTCGACGCGGCTGTCGCGGATGCGCTGCTTCTGCTCGGCGCTCCAGCGCCGCTCGGCGATGCCCTCGCCGGCGAGGTGGATCACGGCGTCGGCCCCGGCGAGGGCCGCCCGGTCGACCTCGCCGGTGGCAGGGTCCCAGCGCGCCTCGTCGTCGCTGGCCGGAGCGCGTCGCACCAGGCGCGTGACGGTGTGGCCGCCGGTGGTCAGGAACGCCGTCAGGGCGCTGCCGACCAGGCCGGAGGCGCCGGTGATGAGCACGTGCATGGGCTCGACCTCCTTGGCCGCGTGCGCCGCGAGGTCCTCGCGGGTGACGCGGTGACGGTACGCGAACATGGCCTCGAGCTTCCCGCTGACCACACGCCCCGCCACGGCCTGGCCGAGCCGACCCAGCGGCAGGCGATAGGCGATGTCGTCGACCAGCGCCGAGCGCCCCGCCCCGAGGTCCTCGAACCGGTGGCGGTGGGCGAACCGCGCGAACGGCCCCGAGCGCTGCACGTCCACGAACTCCCGCGGCGGGTCGTAGCGGGTGTGCTCGGCGACCCAGCGCGGGGCCAGCCCGGCCAGCGGGCCGCGCAGCGGCCCGACAGGCAGGCGCAGCACCACCCTGCTGCCCTCGGCGAGGCCCCGGCCCGGATCGGCGACCTCGGCCGGCATGAACGGCGGCGTCAGGCGGGGCAGCGCGCCGGGGCGGTCGTGCCAGGCGAAGGCCTGCGAGCGCGCGACTGGCAGCTCGCTGCGCACCACCAAGCGCTGGTCGCGGGCGGCCATCAGCCGGAGCGCCGCGGCTGGACCGAGCCCATGCCGCCGTCCACGCCGAGGACCTGGCCGGTGACGAACGACTGGCGCGGGTCCACGAGCCAGGCCAGGGCTCGGGCGACGTCCTCGGGCGCGCCCAGGTGCCCGAGGGGATGCATGCCCTCGCTCACCTTGCGGGACGTCTCGTTGCTGGTCAGGCGCTCGGTCAGCGGGGTCTCGATCAGCCCGGGCGCCACGCAGTTGACGCGCACCTGCTTGCCGGCGTAGGAGGCCGCCGCCGACAGCGTCAGGCCGATCACGCCGCCCTTCGCGGCGGCGATGGCCTCGTGGTGGTTCATGCCCAGCCGGGCCGCGACGGTCGAGGTGAGCGCGATCGCCCCGCCGCCGGAGCGCTGCATCCTCGCCGTGGCCGCTCGGACCGTGTGGAACGCGGAGTCGAGGTTGGTGGCCAGCACCGCGCGCCACTCCTCGTCGGTGGTGCGGTGGGCGGGCTTGAGCAGCAGCGAGCCGACGCAGTTCACGGCGCCGTCGACGCGCCCGTGCTGCTCGACCGCACGGTCGAACAGCGCCTCGACCGCTGCGGAGTCGGTGGCGTCGGTGGGCACCGCGGTGGCGCCGACCTCGCCGGCCAGCGCCTCGAGCCGTGCGGCGTCGCGTGCGGCGAGCACCAGCGTGGCGCCCTCGGCTGCGAGCTGGCGGGTCAGGGCCGAGCCGATCCCGCCGGTGGCGCCGAGGATGACGTGGACCGGTGCTGCGGGGGTGTCGCTCATCGCGGTGCTCCTGGCCTGGTGGTCGCTGGGCTGCTGGTGGCTGGTGCGCTGGTGGTCGGGCTGCTGGTGGTCGGGCTGCTGGTGGTCGGGCTGCTGGTGGTCGGTCGCCGACGCACCGCTGCCGGTGATACCCGCCCTGCGAGCTCGCCACGCCACCGCCGAGGTCGCGCCGTGTGCGGTCGGTGGGCACCGGCCCGATCCCGCTCGGCGTGGTGGTGCACAAGCAGCGCCATCGGGGGAAGGCTGCACCGCATGACCAGCGATGCCGGCACCGACCCGCCCGCCCCCCTCGCGTCGCGCGCGAGCCCGACCAGCACCCCGGTGGCCCACGTCGTGGCCGTGCACGGCAACGGCGGGGGCGCCGAGCGCTTCGCGCGGGCCGCACCGCGCATGCCCGATGACGTGGCGCTGCATCCGATCACCCTGCCGGGCTTCGGTGACCGACCCGCCGACCCCGCCGTGGTCACGCTGCGCGACCACGCCGAGGCGCTGGCCGCGCTCGCCGAGGACGCCCCGCGCCCGCGGGTCCTGCTGGGCCATGGCATCGGCGGCAGCCTGATCCTGGAGCTGCTGCAGGTCCGCCCCGCAGTGGCCGACGCGGTGATCCTGCACGCCCCAGTGGGTGCCGACCTCGACGAGCGACGCGTGCCACGGGCGCTGCGGCGACGCCCGTGGCTGGCAGAGGTGCTGCGCCGGGCCATCGCCACCCGGGCGCTGCGTCCGCTGCTCGCCCGCGCGGCGCTGACTGCCGAGATCCCCGCCGCCGACCGCGACGCGCTGTTCGAGGGCTACCGCCGGGCCGCGTCGTTCGCGCTCATGTGGCAGCTCATCGGTCCCGAGTGGTTCGCTGCGCTCGCGCCGACCTCGCTGCCCTCGGCGCTGCTGTGGGGCGAGCGCGAGCGCGTCCTCGACGTGCGCCAGGTGCGCGCGTTCACCCGGCTGCTGCCCGACGCCGTGGTGCGCACCGTCCCGGGGTGGGACCACTTCCCGATGCTGGATCAGCCCGACGCCTGGGCCGCCGAGGTCGCCGACCTCGCCCGCGTGCTCGTCGGTGCGCCCCGCGGCGAGGGCGAGCCGCAGCCGCCCGACCTCCCGGCCGCCACGAGCGACGGGGCGGGTGAGCGCTGATGCTCACCCGCCTGGGGATCGGGGTCGCCGCGGAGCTCGCCGCCCCCAAGGCCGCCCGCCTCGACGCAGCCAGGCGGGCGGGGCTGCCCGTGCCCGAGGGGGTGGTGATCCCCGACGAGGCGCGGCGCGCGGCCGCCGGGGACGCGAGCGCGCTGGCGCCCTGGCTGGGCGCCCCCGAGATCCGGGCGCTGGACACCGTGGCGGTCCGCAGCGCCTTCGGCGCCGAGGACGGCGCCGAAGGCAGCCGCGCCGGGCAGTTCGTGACCCGCCTCGGTGTGGACGCCACGGACACTGACGCGCTCACGGCGGCCGTGGCAGCGGTGTGGGCCTCGGCCGAGGACACCGACCCGCGCAGCGCCCCGCAGCGGCGCGACGTGCTGGTGATGCGGCAGGTGCAAGCGCAGCGCGCGGGGGTGGCCGCCACCGAGCGCGACCATCCCGACGACCGGGTCGAGTCGGTGGCGGGCCTGGCCGATGCGCTGCTGGCGGGCACGCAGCCCGGTGAGCGCCGCGAGCTCACCAAGCTGGTGGCCGGCGAGCGCGCCGACGCCGACCTGCCCGCCTGGGCGGCGCGGCTGCAGCGGCTGCTGCGCGCGGTGCGCGCCACCCTCGGTGAGGGCGACTGGGATCTCGAGTGGGCCGACGACGGGCGCACCTGCTGGCTTGTGCAGGTGCGGCCCCTGACCGCCCCGCTGGTGCGCGCCGAGCGCCTGACGGTCGGCAACCACGCGGAGATCCTGCCGCCGCTGCCGTCGCGGTTCACCACCACCCTGATCGCCTCGACGGGGCGGACGCTGTTCGCGTGGTACCGCCGGTTCGATCCGACGCTGCCGGCGCGCCGCCCGCTCGTCGTGGCCCTCGGCGGGCGCCCGTTCCTGAACCGCTCGCTGCTGCGGGACCTGCTGCGCCACCTCGGCCTGCCCACCGCGCTGCTGCGCGATGCGATGGGCGCCTCCGCCGATGAGCCCGAGGTCGCGGCGCGCCCGCTGCGCCTGGTCGCCAAGAGCCCGGTGCTCGCGCGCCTGGGGCTGCGGCAGCTGGTGGTGAGCCGATCGGCGGCACGCCGCGGCCGGTGGCTGCGACGCCGCGCCCAACAGCCTGCCGAGGGGTTCGCGGGGACCGTCGCGCGCGCCCAGGAGGTCTACGCGGGCCTGGTGACGGAGATGTTCGCGCTGGCCAACGCGATGAGCCTGCCCACGGCGCTGCTGCGGCGCGCCGGCGTCCTCGCCGAGCTGTCGCGGCGACAGGAGACCGCGGTCACGCGCGCCGCCACCGACCTCGAGCCGCTGCGGACCCTGGTGGCGGCCGACCCCGCGCGCACCGCGGCGGTGCAGGCGGGCACCGTGCCCGACGATCCCGCCTTCACCGCGGCCTGGCAGGCCTACCTCACCACGCACGGCCATCGCGGCGCCTACGAGAGCGACCTCGCCAGGCCCCGGTGGATCGAGGACCCGACACCGCTGCTGGCCAGCCTCACGCAGCTGCCGCGCACGCGCCACGAGCCCGACCCGCTGTCATGGCGTGCGCTGGCGCTGTGGCCGCTGTGGGTGCCCGCAGCCCGGGCGCTGGCCGCGCGCGAGCGGCTGCGCAGCGACGGGATGCGCGCGTTCCTGACGCTGCGCCTGCGGCTGCTGGCGCTCGCCGAGGACGCCGTCGCTGATGGGCGCCTGCCCTCGGTCGACGACCTGTGGCTGCTGACCGTGGCGGAGGTCGCGGCGCTGGACGCCGGCTGGAGCCCCGGCGAGGCGTTCCTCGCGGTGCGGCGCGCCGAGCGAGCGCGCCAGGCCCGCTACCGGTTCCCCGCGGTGGTGCCCCGCGACGCCGACCCCGAGGAGCTCACCGGCGATGACGCCGGCTCCCACAGGCAGGCGATCGTGGACGGGCGCACCCTCGTGCCCGGCACCGTGCGCGGGGTGGCCTGGGTGCTCGACGACGCCGCGGATGCCGTCCCGCCCGCCACGGGTGGGGCGCGCCTGGTCCTGGTCGCTCGCGCGCTCGAGCCCGGCTGGGCACCGGTCCTCGCCCGCATCGACGCTGTGGTCGCCGAGACCGGCGGGGACCTGTCGCACGGCTCGATCGTGGTCCGGGAGCTCGGCCTGCCGGCCATCACCGACGCGCCCGGCGCCACCGCCGCGGTGGCCACCGGCGACGCGGTCGAGCTGCGCGGCGGCGCGCTGCGCCGGCTCGACTGACAACGGGCGCGCGGGGGTCGCACGCGGGTGCGGTGCGTGCCCGCGCCGGTGCGCTGCGTGGCCGCGCGGCGCGCCCGCACCGTAGGATGGGCCCGCGCGCCCCGCTGGTGGAATGGGCAGACACGCGGGCCTCAAAAGTCCGTGCCCGACAGGGCGTGGGGGTTCGAGTCCCCCGCGGGGCACCCGCCGCAGCGCGCCCTCCGCGTGCAACAGGGCACGGCAGCGTGGCCCGGCTACTGCCGCAGCCGCCCGATGCCCAGCACGTCGGAGGGCTCGGCGTAGTGGCAGGCGCTGGGATGACCGTGGCCGAAGCGGTCGGTCAGCGCCGGCTCCTCGGCGGCGCACCGCTCGTCGGCCCTCCAGCAGCGCGTGCGGAACGAGCAGCCGCTGGGCGGGTTCGCCGGGCTGGGCACGTCCCCCTCGAGGCGGATGCGCGTACCGCGCTCGACCGTGGGGTCGGGGGAGGGGACCGCTGACAGCAGCGCCTGGGTGTAGGGGGGGGTGGGGCGCTCGTAGATGTCGTCGCTGTCGCCGATCTCGACGATCTTGCCGAGGTACATCACCGCCACGCGGTCGGAGATGTGGCGCACCACCGAGAGGTCGTGAGCGATGAACACGGCGGCGAAGCCGTACTCCGCCTGCAGCTCCTCCAGCAGGTTGATGACCTGGGCCTGCACCGAGACGTCCAGCGCCGAGACGGGCTCATCGAGGATGAGCACCTCCGGTCGCAGCGCCAGCGCCCGCGCGATGCCGATGCGCTGGCGCTGGCCGCCCGAGAACTGGTGGGGGAACCGGTCGGCGTGGGCGCGCTCCAGCCCGACCCGCTCGAGCAGGTTGCCGACCTCGTCCTTGCGGCGCTCGCGGGGCATGACCTCGGGGTGGATGTCCCAGCCCTCGCCGATGATCTTGCCCACGGTCATGCGCGGGTCCAGCGAGGCGTAGGGGTCCTGGAAGATGATCTGCACGTCGCGCCGCATCCGGCGCAGGTCCCGCAGCGACATGCCCATCATGTCGGTGCCCCGGTAGTGCGCCTCGCCCGCCGTCGGCTCGATGAGGCGCAGCAGCAGGCGCGCCGCGGTGGACTTGCCGCAGCCCGACTCGCCCACCAGCCCCAGCGTCTCGCCGGGGGCCAGGTCGAAGTCGATGCCGTCGACCGCGCGGACGTGGCCGATGGTGCGCTTGAACACGATGCCCCGCGTGACCGGGAAGTGCTTGGTGAGGCCGCGGACCGACAGCAGCGGCCCGCCATCGGTGGGCTCAACCGGCACGGCGCACCTCCTCGGAGAAGTGGCAGGCGCTGGCGCGGCCGGCGGTCACGGGCTCCAGGCCCGGGTCGTCGCTGCGGCACCGGTCGCGGGCGAAGACGCAGCGCGGCGCGAACGCGCAGCCGCTCGGCAGCGCCCCCGGGTTGGGCGGCGTGCCCCGGATCGGGTCCAGCTCGGCGTCGCGGCGCTCGAGTGGGGGGATGGAGCGCATCAGCCCCAGCGTGTAGGGGTGGGCGGGGTCGGTGAAGACCTCGCGCACCGGGCCGGTCTCCACCACGCGGCCCGCGTACATGACCGCGACGCGATCGGCTGTGTCGGCGACCACCGCGAGGTCGTGGGTGATCAGCACCATGCCCATGCCGAGGTCGCGCTGGAGGTCGGTCAGCAGGTCCATGATCTGGGCCTGGACCGTGACGTCCAGCGCCGTGGTCGGCTCGTCGGCGATGAGCACGTCAGGCTCGAGCGCCAGCGCCATGGCGATCATGGCGCGCTGGCGCATGCCGCCCGAGAACTGGTGCGGGTACTCGTGGAGGCGCTGGCGCGCCGAGGGGATGCCCACGCGCTCGAGCAGGTCGGCGGCCCTGTCGTAGGCGGCGCGGCGACTCAGGCCGCGGTGCACGCGGAACAGCTCGGCGATCTGCCAGCCGACGGTGAACACGGGGTTCAGCGCGGTCAGGGCGTCCTGGAAGATGATCGACACGCCCTCGGCCCGCACGCGGCGCTGCTCCATCCGCGACGAGCGGAGCAGGTCGCGCCCGCGGAAGTGGATCTCGCCCTGGCTGATGAAGCCCGGCGGCGAGTCGATCAGCCCCATGACCGCCTGGGCCGAGACGCTCTTGCCCGAACCGGACTCCCCGAGGATCGCCAGGGTCTCACCGGGTGCCACGTCCCAGCTCACGCCGCGCACGGCCTGCAGGACGCTGCGGCGGGTGCGGAACTCGACGTGGAGGTCGCGCACCGACAGGACGGGCTCGCCCGGGCGCGGCAGCGACCAGGCGCCGCCCGGATCGGGGGTGGTGGAGAGGTGGCTCATCGCAGCTTCGGGTCCAGTGCGTCGCGCAGCGTGTCGCCGGCCAGCACGAAGCTCAGCACCGTCAGCGACACGAACAGGCTCGGGAACAGCAGCAGGTGGGGCGTGTTGAGCAGCTCACGGGCGGGCGGGGAGCTCAGCAGCACTCCCCAGGACAGGGCCGGCAGCTGCAGCCCCGCGCCGAGGAAGGTCAGCGTGGCCTCGGCGCCGATGATGACGCCCATGAAGACCGTGGCGTAGGCGATCACCGGGGCGATCGAGTTCGGGACGACGTGGCGCACGATGACCCGGGCGTTGCCGGCGCCGAGGGCCCGGGCGGCCTGCACGTAGTCGCTCTCGCGCACGCTGAGCACCGTCGAGCGCATCAGGCGGAACATCGGCGGCCACGCGAGCAGGATGAGGATCGCCGACACCTCGGTCACCCCGCGGTCTGCCACCGCGGTCAGCAGCACGATCGCGCCGATGACCAGCGGGATGCCGAAGAACACGTCGGCGATGCGTCCCAGCACCGCGTCCAGCCAGCGGCCGAAGTACCCCGAGAGCGATCCCAGGACCAGCGCGATCGCGAAGGCGCCCAGCGTGACCGACAGCCCGATGAGCAGCGAGGCGCGCGTGGAGTAGATGACGCGCGTGTAGAGATCGCAGCCCTGCCGGTCGAAGCCGAACCAGTGCCCGGCTTGCGGCGGATCGGCCGAGCGCGACAGGTCGCACGAGCGCGGGACCATGTCGGTGAACCACTGCGGCCAGATCGCCATCACGGTCAGCACCACGATGACCAGGACCGGCACCACGAAGAACGGGTTGCGCCGCAGGTCTCGCCAGGCCTCGCCCCACAGGCTGGTGCCCTCGGCGACGTCCTCGCCGGTGACGGCCTGCTGGTCCGCGGACTGGCCGCTCGTCGCAGCCGGGTCGAGGGAGCTCATCAACCGGCCCCTGGGCGTGGCGAGCGGTCAGTCATACCGGATCCTCGGGTCCAGCACGGCGTAGAGGATGTCGACGACGAGGTTGGCCACCACGAAGATCAGCACGAACATCGTCACGATGCCCACCACGACCGTCCCGTCCTGCTGACGGATCGCATCGAAGGCGACGCCCCCGATGCCGTTGAGGTTGAAGATGCCCTCGGTGACGATCGTGCCGCTGAGCAGCGTGCCGAGATCGAAGGCGAGGAAGGTCACCACCGGGATCATGGAGTTGCGGAGCGCGTGACGCCCCACCACCCGCCGGCGCGACAGGCCCTTGGCGGTGGCGGTGCGCACGTAGTCGGCGCGCAGGTTCTCCATCAGGCTGTTGCGGGTGATGCGTGACAGGTAGGCCAGCGAGATCGCCGCGAGCACGAAGCCGGGCAGGATGTAGCTGACCCACCCCTGCGCGGTGCCGGCCACGGGCAGCACGCCCAGGCGCAGCCCGAACACGATCTGGGCCACCAGGCCGATCACGAAGATCGGCACCGACACGATCAGGATCGTGGAGCCACGCACCAGGTTGTCCAGGAACGACCCGCTGCGCAGCGCGGCGACGACTCCCGCGCCGATGCCGATGACGATCTCGAAGGCGAAGGCCACCAGGGCCAGCCGCGCGGTCACCGGCCAGGTGTCGGCGATGATGTCGCTCACGTCGGAGCCCCGTCGCACCGCCAGGCTCTCGCCCAGGTCGCCCTGGAGCACGTTGCCCATGTACTTGCCGTACTGGACCAGCAGCGGGTCGTCGAGGTTGTAGCGGTCCCGGATCTGCTCCTGGACCTCATCGGGCAGCGGGCGCTCGCCACCGAGCGCCCGGACCGGGTCGCCCGGCAGGGCGAAGTTCATCGCGTAGATGAGGAAGGTCGCGCCGATGACCACGGGGATCATCTGGAGCAAGCGGCGCAGGATGTAGCGGCCCACGATCCTCCTCGAATGCAGGGCGCGGTGAGGTGCGTCGGTCGGGGAGCTCGACGGTGGCGACGATCATAGGGCGCGATGCGGCACGCGCACCGGCGTGGCGTGCTCGGCCCGCGACGGCGCCCGGGGTCACCGACCCCGGGCGCCGCCGCGTCACGAGCGCATGGTCGCCGGCGAGGCGACCACGGCGGGTGCTACTCGACCACCTCGACCTCGGGCACGCGGATGAACGTGCGGGTGTCGGCGATCACGTTGTCCACCCGCTCGGAGTGGACGACCGTGTCGAGGCCGTACCACAGCGGCGCGATCGGCAGGTCGTCGAGGAGCACGTCCTCGGCCTCCTGGTAGATCGGGTCGGCCTCCTCGGGGCTGGTGGCGTTGGCCTCGGCCATGAGCTCGTTGAACTCGTCGCTCTCGTAGCCGGCGTAGTTCGACGGGGAGTCCTCGAGGTAGAGCTCCATCGAGTACTGCGGGCTCGGGTA
>PWER01000188.1 GCA_003553565.1 Nitriliruptoria bacterium
CGTCGACCCCGACGTGGCGCTGCGCATCGAGTACGAGGCCGACCTCGACGAAGCCGACGGGCTGCAGTCGATGACGGTGGCCCAGGACGGGGCCGAGCGCTTCGCCTGGTGGGCGACCACCCCGACCGAGGAGGTCGTCACGATGATGGACGAGGAGGGCGCGACCTCCTGCGTCGCCGAGGACGAGGCGTGGCAGTGCTTCCAGGTGCCCGACCTGGAGGCCGCCGAAGAGATGGGTACGGCGTTGCCCGGCTTCATCGACGAGGGCCTGGTGGTCGAGGACGCGGCCGAGGCCGGCTTCGTGGACCTGTCCGAGGACGTGATCGCCGGCCGCGATGCGGTTTGCGGCGAGCCCGAGGAGGATCTCGGCGAGCAGGCCGCCGACCGCGTGTGCGTGGACACCGAGTCGGGCGCACTGCTGCTGGCCGAGGGGCCGGACTTCCGGTTGGAGGCCGTCGACGTCGACGAGCCCACCGACGAGGACTTCGAGCCGCCAGCCGAGCCCCAGGACCTCGGCATGTGAGGCGCGCGTCGGCGACGCGAGCGGGGCTGGCCGGGTGGTCAGCCCCGCTCGCGCTTGAGCGCCGCGGCCTGGGTGAGCACGTGGGCGCGCAGCAGCGACCCGCCGGTCAGCGCCGTGCCGACGTGGCCGAGGTCGAGCAGGCGCACCGGCGCGTCCCCGAAGCCCTCGAGCTGATCCTGGGGGCGTGCGTACTGGTCGTAGCGCGCGAGCAGCGGCGCCAGCCGGCCCCCGCCCGCGGCGAACGCCTCGGCGAAGTCCAGCCGCGCGCGCAACGCGTCGGGGTCAGCCAGCGCGCGACGGCTGACCATCCGGGCATAGGTCGAGTCGACCATCTGGCGTCCGAGGTGCGCGCCGGCGCACAGCGGCGCGTAGCAGTCCGCCGAGCCCCAGGCGGCGCGGTGGAGCCCGGCCACCCACCCGCCGAGGCTGAACCCGGTCACCAGCGTGGCCCGCGATGGCGTGGCGGCACGGGCGGCGCGCACCACCGCTTCGATGGTCGCAGCCGAGGCGGCCAGCAGCGCCATCCAGGCGGCGAGGTCGCCGATCGCCGCGGCGTAGCGCCGCAGTGACCGCTCGTGCAGCGGGGCGCGCACCGCGACCACCGTCGCCGGCGGCGGTGAGGCCAGCAGCGCTCGGTTGAGGGTGTTCTTCGCGCGCCGCCCCAGCTCGAAGGGGCGCTCACCGCTGCCGTGGTGCGTGATGAGCACCGGGGCGCCGGCACCGGCATCGTGCGCGCGCCACACATGGGCCGTCAGCGGACCGACCAGGGTCTCCACGGTCACTGGCGCGGGCTGTTCGGCCTCCAGGCCCGCTGCTCCCGGCGCGGCGAGGTCCAGCTGCTCGTCCCACGACGGGCCGTCGATGCGCCGGCGGAAGTAGCGGGCGCGGTCACCGCCAAGCGCTCCTGCGGCGACGGCGGCCCGATCGAGTGCTCGTTGCGTACGCGCTCCCATGACTCGGCGCCTCCCGCCTGACCCACTCGACCCGGATGCCACGATCGTAGGCTCGGCCGGCGGGCCGCCACAGGCCCCGTGGGCCGCTGGGCAGGAGCGATGCCGACCACCAGCTGCCGCACGCCGCCCGAGCTCTCGGCGACATCCGGGGCCTTCCCACCAACCATGGGATGGGCAACCAGCACCCAGGTGGTGTCCGCCCTGCGGCACGGCGTGCCTGCGCCGGCGGCGGTCGGCGGCGATCATGGCGGCAGGCACCGGGAGTCGGCTGGGGATGCGCCGTGGAGAACCACTACATCGTGTGCGGCTACGGGGTGAAGGGCCGCTCCGCAGCCCGAGCGCTGTGCGAGGACGGCATCCACGCCGAGGACGTGGTGATCGTCGAGCGCCACCGCGGCCAGGCCGAGGAGGCGAGCCTGCGCGGGCACTCGGTGGTGGTCGGCGATGCCACGCGCTCGGCGGTGCTGCTCGAGGCCGGCGTGCGGGAGGCCCGCGCGGTGATGGTGGGCCTCGACCGCGACGACACCGCCGTGCTGGCCACGCTCACCGCCCGTGACCTGGCGCCGGAGGCGATGATCATCGCCGCGGTGCTGGAGGACGAGAACGCCCATCTGCTGCGCCAGAGCGGCGCCGACGAGGTGATCACCTCCTCGGAGACCGCAGGGCGGTTCCTGGGCCTGACCACGCGCCACCCGCGCGTCGGGGAGGTGCTGGCCGACTTCTTGCACTCCGACTACGGTCTGTCGCTGCACGAGCACCGCGTGACCGAGGACGAGGTGGGCGCGACGCTGGCCGACATCGCCGACCAGCGCACCGTGGCAGTCAAGCGCGGCGACGAGGTGCTGCGCTACGACGACCCGCGGATCGGGCGGCTGCAGCGCGGCGACCGGCTGGTCGGCCTGCCGCGCGCCCGTGACCGCAGCGCCGAGCCCGACAGCAGGAGTGGCTGACGCCATGTTCGAGCATGCCGCACGCGCCGTCGAGGCCGCCCTGGCCGCCGGCGCCGCCTACGCCGACGCGCGCGTGGTGATCGGGCGCTCGGAGCGCCTCGACGCCCAGGACGGTGAGCTGCAGGCCGCGCGCAGCAGCGTCGACGCCGGTGTCGGCGTGCGCGCCCTGGTCGGCTCGTCGTGGGGGTTCGCCGCCACCAGCGCGCTTGGAGACGACGCCGCCGCCGCACGCGCCGGCGCCGAGGCGACCGCCACGGCGAAGGCCTCGGCCCTGGTGCCCGGACGCGGGCTGGAGCTCGCCGACGTGCCCGTCGTCGAGGACTCCTACGAGACGCCGCACGCCGAGAACCCCTTCGCGGTGCCACTGGAGGAGAAGGTCGGCGTGGTGGTCGGCGCGACGCAGACGATGCGCGCGGTGCCCGGCGTGGCGGTGGCCACCGCCCAGCTGCTGTTCTGGGACGTCGAGAAGTGGTTCGTGTCCTCCCAGGGCCACCGCATCCACCAGCACCTGGTCGAGTCCGGCTGCGGCATGGACGCCACCGCCGTGGGCGAGCACGAGACCCAGCGGCGCAGCTACCCCCAGTCGTTCGGGCACGTCGAGACCGCCGGCTACGAGATGGTCCGCGAGGCCGACCTGCCCGGCAACGCCCAGCGCGTCGCCGAGGAGGCGGTGCAGCTGCTGTCGGCCGACCCGTGCCCCGCCGGCGAGCTGGACCTCATCCTCGAGTCCTCGCAGCTGGCGCTGCAGATCCACGAGTCGGTCGGCCACGCCGTCGAGCTCGACCGCATCCTCGGCTGGGAGGCCGCGTTCGCGGGCACCTCGTTCCTCGACCTGTCCCAGCTCGGGTCGCTGCGCTACGGCTCGGAGCTGATGACCATCACCGCCGACGCGACCATCCCCCGCGCCCTGTCGACGTTCGGCTACGACGACGAGGGCACCCCCGCCCAGCGCGTGGACATCGTGCGCGAGGGGACGTGGGTCGGGGTGCTGTCGGGCCGCGACTCGGCGCACCTCGCGGGCGTCGAGCCCGGCGGCATGGTGCGCGGCGACGGGTTCAACCGCATGCCGATGGTGCGCATGACCAACGTGGGGCTCGAGCCTGGCGAGGGGACCCTCGAGGACATCGTGGCCGACACCAAGCACGGCGTGGAGATGCGCACCAACCGGTCATGGTCGATCGACGACAAGCGGCTCAACTTCCAGTTCGGCTGCGAGCTCGGCTGGGAGATCCGCGACGGCAAGCGCACGCGGATGGTGCGCAACCCGACCTACACGGGGATCACCCCGCAGTTCTGGTCGCGCCTCGACCGGCTCGCCGGGCGCGACGAGTGGCGCCCCTGGGGCGTGCCCAACTGCGGCAAGGGCCAGCCGATGCAGGTCGGCCACACCGGCCATCCCGCCGCGCCCGCCCGGTTCCGTGGCGTGCGCATC
Organism: Nitriliruptoria bacterium; assembly: GCA_003553565.1. Lineage (GTDB taxonomy): Bacteria > Actinomycetota > Nitriliruptoria > Euzebyales > Egibacteraceae > PUKE01. The sequence goes on from PWER01000188.1 coordinate 3,859, forward strand.
GGCGTGGGTGGCTGACCGCGCGCCGACCCGGCCCCACGCTGCGCCAGCCCTCCTCCTGGAGCCACGATGCAACCTGACACCACCGACCTGCAACAGCTCGCCGACGACGCCGTCGCGCTGGTCGCCGAGCGCGGCCGGGCCGTGGCCGGTGACGCGACGGTCGAGGGCATCGTGCGCGCCACGCGCACGCGGCTGGGCGTGACGCGCTTCGCCAACTCGTTCGTGCACCAGCACGTCGGCGAGGACACCACCGAGGTCGAGCTGGTGGTCGCCGTCGATGGGCGCACCGCCTCCACCTCGACCACCCGCACCACGGCCGAGGAGCTCGGCGAGCTGCTCGACGCCGCGCTGGCCTCGGCACTCGAGCAGCCGGTCGACCCGCACTGGCCCGGCGCGACGCCACCGGCCGAGGTCGTCGGCGCGTCGCGCTTCGATGCCGAGACCGCCGAGGCCGACCCGACCGCCCGCGCCGAGCTGGTGCGCGCCTTCGTCGACGCCGGCGCGGGCCTGGACGCCGCGGGCTACGTCGACACCGACGCGTCCTGGGTCGCCATCGCCACCACGGCGGGGCAGCGGGCCGCGGGCGCCTCGACCCGTGCCACCGTCGACGGCATCCACCAGACGCCCACCTCGGCCGGCTCGGCCCACCAGACCTCGACGCGCCTGGGCGACCTCGACGGCGCCCGCGCCGGGACGATCGCCGCAGGGCTCGCACGCGACGCCGCCGACTTCGACGACCTCGATCCGGGGACCTTCGAGGTGGTCCTGGGGCCCGAGGCGGTGGCGACGCTGCTGACCTTCTTCGCCGTGTACGGCTTCAACGCCAAGATGCACCTGGAGGGCGCGTCGTTCGTGGAGCTCGGCGCCCAGCAGCTCGACCCCTCGCTGACCATCCTCGACGACCCCGAGGACCCCCGGGCGGTCGGGCTGCCCTTCGACGCCGAGGGCAGCCCGCGACGCCCGCTCACGCTGGTGGACCAAGGCGTCAGCGCCGCGCTGGCTCACGATCGGCGCACCGCCCTGCGGGCGGGCGCGACGACCACGGGCGCGGCGATCCCCGGTGGCGAGTCGATCGGCGCGGTGCCGCTGAACGTGCGGCTGCTCGGCGGGAACCGGTCACGGGAGGAGCTGATCGGCGGCGTCGAGCGCGGCCTGCTGATCACCGAGCTGAACTACGTGCGCGTGCTGGAGCCCAAGACCCAGCAGGCCACGGGGCTGACCCGCAACGGCACGTTCCTGATCGAGGATGGCGCGGTCACTCGCGCGGTGGGCAACCTGCGGTTCACCGAGAGCTTCCTGGAGGCGCTGGCGCCTGGCCGCGTGCGCGGTGTGGGCGCCGACGACCGCCTCGCCGACGGCGAGTTCGGCCCGGGGATGGTGACCTGCCCCTCGCTGCATCTCGCGGCATTCACCTTCACCGGCGGCGCTCGCGGCTGACGTCCCCGCGGGCAGGTGCCGCGGCGGTCAGGTGAGCGCGGCACCACCCGTCGCGCTTGACAGTGGGCGACCGCAGACGACGAGGTTCACGAGGGCCGCTGGTCAGGGACGTCGACGCCGATGAGCCGGACCCAGGACATCCACGAGCTACGCAAGCGCCGCGTCTATCTGATCGCGCTTGCGCTGTCGATCGCGGTCATCGTGACGCTGATGATCGTGCAGGGGTCCGACGACCCGCTGCTGCGCGTGTTGCATCCCGCGGTGCTGCTGCTGGCCACCGCCCTGCTGGTCGCCACCTGGCAGCAGCTGCTCCCGTTCCGCGCCGTCGAGCTGGCGATCCTCGCCACCGGCGTGCTCAGCGTCCTCGGCGCGCTGGTGGCCTGGCGGCTGGGCTGGTCGGGCCAGCAGCCCCTGGCCCAGCAGACAGCCACGTTGCTGTGGGTGACGATGCTGTACCCGCTGGCGTTCCTGGTGCTGGGCAAGCGACGCGGGCTGCTGGCAGCACTGGCCATCCTCGTCACCGTTGCCGGCCTGGTCGGCTCGATCCTGTTCGCGGAAGGTGTCGGTGCCCCGACCCCGCCCCAGCTGCCGCTGCTGGCAGGGAACATCGCGGGGCTGCACGCGATGCTCATCACGCTGCTGTGGGTGCTGGCCAGCCGCTTCGAGACGATGATCGCCGCACGCTCCCGCGCCGAGCTGCTCGCCCAGCAGGCCACCACCGATCCGCTCCCCGGCCTGGCGAACCGGCGGGCACTGACCGACGAGCTGGACCGCGGCATCGCTCGTGCCCATCGCAGCGGCCGGCCACTAGCGGTCATCTCGGTGGACCTCGACCACTTCAAGCGCGTCAACGACACCTACGGACACGGCTGCGGCGACCGCGTGCTCGCGGACGTCGCGCAGCTCCTGGTCGCCACCACGCGCAGCGGTGATCTCGTGGGCCGCTGGGGCGGCGAGGAGCTCCTGCTGATCGCCCCCGACGCCGACCAGCGCAGCGCCGTGCAGCTTGCCGAGCGGTGTCGCCAGGCGATCGGCTCCCAGACGTTCGCCTGCGTGGGGACGCTCACCGTCAGCCTAGGAGTCGCGACACTGGCCGAGGGCGAGGACCGCCGCGCACTGCTGCGCCGCGCCGACCTCTCGCTGTACGCGGCCAAGTCGCAGGGTCGCGACCGCGTCGTGGCGCTCGGCGCGCCGCCCGCCGACGCGCACATCGCCGAGCCCGGCGCGCCGCCGACGGCAGACGGCACGGCCGGCCACGACGCGGCGCCCGACGACCCCGCACGATCCACGAGGTGAGCGTCACGAGACCAGCACGGCGGCGCGGCGGCGGCTGGCACACGACAGCGCCCTCGCCGTAGGCAGCGAGGGCGCGGCACCGCGCACATCAGCGCGACGTCAGGAGTGGAGGCGCCGGGAATCGAACCCGGGTCCGGATGTCCTGCTCGCCGAAGCGGCTACGAGCGTAGGTCCTGGGTCAGTGCTCGGGCCGCTGGGCTCCAGGACCAAGCGGCACAGCGGCCCTACCCCGTGTGCAAGTCCCTAGCAGGCCACGAGGAACCAACTAGGCGAGCCTCGGGATGACGCCGCGTCCTGCCCTCGAGGCGGCAGGCAGGGCGACGCGCCACCGTTGCTTAGGCGGCGAGTGCAGTCTGTTCGTCGGCACTTCGTTGTTTGATCCCAGGGCAGTTTTGCGAGATGACCTGAGGTGCTCGGCTCGCTCTCCGGCGACCAGTCGACACCCGTCGAAGCCAAGTCGCCCCCGTGTCCAGTTGTCAACCCACCTGGCGTGGGCCTGCCATCGTATCGTGCCCGCGCCCGGCGCGGAGGCGGCGATCCGGTGCTAGCGCGCCGCCCGCTGCTTGAGGGTGCGCTCGATCTGGCGCTGCGCGTCGCGCTCGGCCTCGTCACGGCGCTTGTCATGGCGCGCCTTGCCCTTGCCGAGCCCGACGAGCACCTTGGCCTTGCCCTCGCGCCAGTAGAGCTTGAGCGGCACGAGCGTGCGACCCTGCTCGCGGGTGAAGCGCTCGATCTCCTCGATCTCGCGGCGGTGCAGCAGCAGCTTGCGCCACCGCGTCGGGTCGTGGTTGTGGCGGTTGCCGTAGGCGTACTCGGGGATGTGGGCCTGCACGAGCCAGGCCTCGCCGCCCTTGACCAGGCCGAAGGCCTCCTTGAGGGAGGCCTTGCCCGCGCGCAGCGACTTCACCTCGGTGCCGCGCAGCTCGAGGCCAGCCTCGAAGGTCTCGACGATCTCGTACTCGCGGCGCGCGCGCCGGTTCTCGGCGATGGTCGCCCCACCGTCACCGCTGCCGCGCTTGCTCCCCTTGGCCATCCAGCCTCCGTCAGCGCCGACCCACGTCAGCGGACCGGGCGACCTGCTCGCGGAGGACATCCACGGCCTCGGCGAGCTGGTCGTCATCATCGTCAGCGGTCAGCACCGTGTCCGGCGTCAGGCCCACGCCCTCGATCGACGCGCCGTCCGGGGTGAAGAACTCGGCGGTGGTGAGCTTGGCGCCCGACCCGTCGGAGAACTGGCTGATCACCTGGATGGTGCCCTTGCCGAAGGTGGTCTCGCCGACGAGCTCGCCGCGGCCGCGGTCCTGCAGGGCGCCAGCGACCACCTCGGAAGCGCTGGCGGAGGCCTCGTTGACCATGACCACCAGCGGCAGGTCGGTGGCGCCGTCGTCGACCTCGACGACCTCCTCCTCCTGGGCCTCGACGATGCGCAGGACCTCGCCGCCGTCCAGCAGCGCGTCGAGCACGTCGAGGGCGTCGTTCAGGGTGCCGCCGCCGTTGTTGCGCAGGTCCAGCACCATGCCCTCGACACCAGCGTCCTCGAGGTCCTCGATCGCCGCGCGGAACTGCTCCCCCGTCTGCTGGGTGAACGTCAGCATCGTCACCACGCCGACGCCGTCCTCGACGTCGACCTGGACGGTGGGGATGGAGATCTCCGCGCGCTCGATGGTGAGCTCGCGGACCTCCTCGTCGGTGTCGCGCAGCTCCAGGGTCACCTCGGTCCCAGCCTCGCCCTGCACGGCCTGGGCGATCTGGCCGACCGGCACGTCGGACACGTCGCGCCCGTCGACGCCCTGGATCAGCCAGCCCGACTGGATGCCGGCGTCCTCGGCGGGGGTGTCGGGGAACACCGAGGTGACGACCGCGCCCTCGGGGGTCTCCTCGATCTGCATGCCGACACCGCTGAACTCGCCGCGCACCTGATCCTGGAACGCCTCGAAGCCCTCGGCGGGGACGAACTGGGCGTAGTCGTCGTCGAGCTCGTCGAGCATGGCCTGCATGGCCGACTCGATGAGCACCTCGCGGTCGGGGACCTCGACAGCGCTCTCCACGATCTCGGCGTACAGCTCGGCGAGGGGCTCCACGGCCTCCTCGGCGTCGTCGAGGTCGGCCGCGTCGGTGGGGCCCTCCAGCGGCGCCTGAGGCTGCTGCTGCGCGCCGAGCTGGAACGC
>PWER01000019.1 GCA_003553565.1 Nitriliruptoria bacterium
CCCTCGGCCTCGAGCTCCTTGCCGGCGACCTCGACGGTGTCGATCGGCAGGCCGAGGCGACCCGCGACGTCGGCGGCGCGGAACGGCCCGTGGGTGCGCGCATACCGGGCGACGAGGTCGATGGTGGGACGCTCGACGGGCTCCAGGAACGTCTCGGGCAGGCCGGCCGGCGGAGGCACGCCGAGGGCGTCGCGCAGTCGCGCGGCGTCCTCGGCGGCCGCCCAGCGGGCCTCGCCGCCGATGCGGGCGGGGAACACGCGGCGCTGCTCGGCGAGGCGCTGCAGCCACTCCTCGACCGCCTCGCGGGCCTGGGGCGTCACGCGCGCGGCGACCTCGTCGGTGCGCAGGTCGCCGACCACCCGCAGCAAGTCGGCGACCTCGTCGAGGTCGCGCGCCCGGCGGTCCTCGGCGAGGCGTTGCAGCTCACCCTCGAGCCGGTCGAGGGCGTCGGCGTCGATGAGGTCGCGCAGCTCCTCGGAGCCCAGCAGCTCCGCGAGCCGCTCGCGGTCCAGGGCCAGGGCGTTGGCGCGGCGCTCGGCCAGCGGGGCGTCGCCGTCGTAGATCGACCCGGCGAGGTAGTCGAACAGCAGCGACGAGGCGAAGGGGCTGGCCTGTGGCGTCTCGACCTGGTGGATGCGCACGCGTCGCGCGGCGATGTCGCCGAGCAGGCGCTGCAGCCCGGGCAGGTCGAAGGTGTCCTGGAGGATCTCGCGGTAGGTCTCCAGCAGGATCGGGAAGGAGCCGTAGCGGCTGGCGACCTGCAGCAGGTCGGCGGCGCGCTGGCGCTGTTGCCACAGCGGCGTGCGCTTGCCCGGGCCGCCGCGGCGCGGCAGCAGCAGCGCGCGGGCGGCGCACTCGCGGAACCGCGCGGCCAGCAGCGCCGACCCGCCGAGCTCGCCGACCACGAGGTCCTCGACCTCCTCGGCGTCCAGCAGCAGCCAGTCGGCGGGCGGGGCCTCGTCGGCCTCGGGCAGGCGCACCACGATCCCGTCGTCGGCGTGCATCGTCTGCACCTCGAGGCCGAGGCGCTCGCGAGCGCGACCGGCGATCGCCATCGCCCACGGGGCGTGCACCGCCCCACCGAAGGGCGAGTGGATGACGATGCGCCAGTCGCCGATCTCGTCGCGGAACCGCTCGATGACGAGCTGACGGTCGTGGGGCAGCGTGCCGGTGGCCTCGCGCTGCTCGGCGAGGTAGGTGACGAGGTTGTCGGCGGCCCAGTCGTCGAGGCCGTAGCGCTCGCGCAGGGTGGCCCCGGCCTGGTCGGCCGGCGCGTCGCCGAGCTCGCGGACGAACTGCCCGACCGCGGCGCCGAGCTCGGCCGGGCGGCTGGGCGCATCGCCGTGCCAGAAGGGCAGCTTGCCGGGCTCGCCCGGGGCGGGCACGACCAGCACGCGGTCGCGCTCGATGTCGGTGATGCGCCACGCCGAGGCACCCAGCACCACCGTCTCTCCGGGGCGGCACTCGTAGACCATCTCCTCGTCGAGCTCGCCGACCCGCTTGGGCGCTCGCGCGCCGGCGCCCCCACCGCCGCTGCCGTCCTCCTCGCCGGCGGCGAGCTCGACGCGGTACAGGCCGCGGTCGGGGATCGTGCCGCCCGAGGTCACCGCGACCCGCTGGGCGCCGCGACGACCGCGGATGACGTCCTCGACGCGATCCCAAGTCACGCGCGGGCGCAGCTCGGCGAACTCGTCGGAGGGGTAGCGGCCGGCGAGCAGGTCGAGGACCCCGTCGAGCTGGCTGCGCGACAGCTCGGCGAACGGTGCGGCGCGCTGGCACAGCGCCAGGACGTCGTCGACCGCCCAGGCGTCCATGGCCGCCAGCGCGACCACCTGCTGGGCGAGCACGTCCAGCGGCAGCCGCGGCACGGTGGTCGACTCGATCGCGCCGGCGCGCATGCGGTCGGCCACCACCGCGCTCTCGAGCAGGTCGCCGCGGAACTTGGGGAAGATCGTGCCGCGGCTGGGCTCGCCGACGTGGTGGCCGGCGCGGCCCACCCGCTGCAAGCCGGCGGCCACCGAGCCGGGTGACTCGACCTGGACGACCTGGTCGACCGCGCCCATGTCGATGCCGAGCTCCAGCGAGCTGGTCGCCACCACGCACGGCAGCCGCCCGGTCTTGAGCGCCTCCTCGATGCCCAGCCGCTCCTCGCGGGCCACCGACCCGTGGTGGGCGCGCGCCACGACGGGCTCCGCCGCGACATCCGGGGCGCCCGCGGCATCGGCCGCCGCAGCCTGGGCGGCCGGGGCGTCGACAGCCTCGTCCGCCTCGTCCACGTCGTGTGCCTCGGCCGCCTCGTTCACGTCGTCGGGGCGCACCGGCAGCGCGAGGCGCTCGCCGGCGAGCTCGTTGAGCCGCGCGCACAGCCGCTCGGCCAACCGCCGCGAGTTGGCGAAGACGATCGTGGCCCGGTTGGCCTCGATGATGTCGAGGATCCGCGGGTGCACCGCCGGCCAGATGGAGCGGCGCTGCTCGGCCGCTCCCGAAGAGGCGGGCCCGCTGGGCGGCTCCTCCACGCGCTCGCCGAGACGGCCCATGTCCTCGATCGGCACCACGACGTCGACGTCGACGCTGCGCTCCGGGGGCACGTGCACCAGCTCGACCGGCCGCGGGGTCCAGCCCCCCTGCCCGTCGGGGCGGCCGCCGCCGAGGAAGCGGCCGACCTCCTCCAGCGGGCGCACGGTGGCGCTCAGGCCCAGGCGCTGCAGCGGGTGCTCGGCCAGCGCCGCGACGCGCTCCAGGCTCAGCGCGAGGTGCGCGCCGCGCTTGGTGCCCGCCACCGCGTGGACCTCGTCGACGATCACGGTCTCGACGCCGGCGAGCATCTCGCGCGCCTTGGAGGTCAGCAGCAGGAAGAGCGACTCGGGCGTGGTGATCAGCACCTCGGGCGGATGGCGCGCCATGCGCCGACGCTCGTCGGCGGGGGTGTCGCCGGTGCGCATGGCCACATCGACCTCGGGCGCCTGCACGCCCTGGCTCGCTGCGGTGCGTCGGATGCCCACCAGCGGGGCACGCAGGTTGCGGTCCACGTCATGGGCCAGCGCCTTCAGCGGTGACACGTACAGCACGCGGGTGCGCCGCTGCTCCCCCACGGCTCCGCCTCCGCCGCCAGGCGCCCAGCTGATCAGCCGATCGATGGCCACCAGGAACGCCGCCAGCGTCTTGCCCGAGCCCGTGGGTGCGGACACGAGCACGTTGCGGCCCGCCGCGGCGTGGGGCCAGGCCTGGCGCTGCGCCGGCGTGGGAGCGGCGAAGGTCTCGGCGAACCACGCGCGCGTCGGCCCGCCCAGCACCGCCAGCGGATCGTCACGGGGGTCATCGGCCATGGCCGCGCCAGGGTACGGGCGAGGTGCGACACTGGGCGTCGCCGCGGGCCGCGAGCCCGCCCAGCACGGGCGCGCTTGGCCGCGGGCCCACCCGGCACGGCGAGCGTCCGACATCGGGCGCCGCTAGGGTGAGCCGCGCGTCCAGGCGCGCAGCGGGGCGCCGACCGGCGCCTCGGAGCGGAAGCGACGGGAGCATGACCACCGTGACCGGCGAGCCTTCCACCAGCCAATCCGTGGAGATGCGCGTGCCTCCGACCGCGGGGCACCTGTCCCTGCTGCGCACCGTCGTGGGCGGATGCGCCGGCCGCGAGGACTTCACCCTCGACCAGGTCGACGACCTGCGCATGGCCGTCGACGAGGCCGCGGTGCAGCTGCTGCGGCACGTCGCGGGCGACGCCATCGAGCTCACCGTCACCAGCGACGAGGACGCCCTCGAGATCCGGGTCGGTGCCGAGACCAAGGCCAGCCAGCCCGTCATCGACCGCGAGTCGTTCTCGTGGACCATCCTCCAGGCGCTGGCCGACGAGCTCGACGTCGACGCGCTCGAGGGCCGCACGACCGTGGTGATGCGCAAGAAGCGCCTGCCGGACCTGCAGGCAGAGGACCCCACGTGACCCAGGAGGAGCCCTACACCCGCGAGGACACCAAGAAGCTGTTCCGCAGGCTGCAGGAGACCGGCGACCCCGAGATCCGCGCCGCGCTGGTGCAGCTGCACCTGCCCTTGGTGGAGTACCTCGCACGGCGGTTCAAGGACCGCGGGGAGCCTCTGGATGATCTCATCCAAGTCGGCTCGGTGGGGCTGCTGAAGGCGATCGACCGGTTCGACCTGGACCGCGGCGTCGAGTTCTCGACCTACGCGACGCCGACGATCGTCGGCGAGCTCAAGCGCTACTTCCGCGACAAGGGCTGGGCGGTGCGCGTGCCCCGCCGGCTGCAGGAGCTCAGCCTGCGGATGAACAAGATCGTCTCCCAGCGCACCCAGGAGCTCGGGCGCAGCCCCACCGTCTCGGAGCTCGCGCAGGCCGCCGAGGTGACCGAGGAGGAGGTCCTCGAGGCCCTCGAGTCCGGGCAGGCGTACTCGACCACCTCGCTGGACGCGCCCTCCAACGACGACGAGGACGCACCGCAGCGAGTCGAGCGCATGGGCGAGAACGACGCCGCCATCGAGAACCTCGAGTACTTCGCGTCGCTGGCGCCCCTCATCGAGCAGCTCCCCGAGCGCGAGCGCCAGATCCTCTACCTGCGCTTCTTCAAGGGCATGACCCAGTCGAAGATCGCCGAGGAGGTGGGCATCAGCCAGATGCACGTGTCGCGGCTGCTGTCGCGGATCCTGTCGTTCCTGCGCGAGGGCATGGAGCCCGACGAGTCCGAGGCCTAGCGAGTCCGAGGCCTAGGCCGCCGCCTCGGCCACCACCGCCGACACGGCCACCACCGCCGACAGGCCACCACCGCCGACACGGCCAGTGCCCCACCGACCGTGACGCTGCGGCGCTGCGGCGCGGCCCGGCGCCAGGAGTCCCGCGTGCGCGTGCTGCTGATCCACAACCCGAAGGCCACCACCACCTCCGCCGAGCTGGTCGAGCTGATCGTCGGGGCGCTGGCCAGCGACTGCGAGCTCGAGGTGGCCCCCACCAAGCGCCGCGACCACGCCGGATACCTCGCCGCCGGCGCGGTGCACGAGGGTCACGACGCCGTGGTGGTCCTCGGCGGCGACGGCACCGTCAACGAGGTCGTGCAGGGCCTCGCGAGGACCCCGGTCCGCCTGGGGATCATCCCGGGGGGCTCCACCAACGTGCTGGCCCGACTGCTCGGCCTGACCGCCGACCCGGTGACCGCCACCGGCCGGCTGCGCAGCGCCCTGCGCGAGGGGCGCAGCCAGCGGATCAGCCTGGGGCGCGCCGGCGAGCGCTGGTTCTGCTTCAACGCCGGCATCGGCTTCGATGCCGACGTGGTCCACCGCGTGGAGGCGCGCACCGGCCTCAAGCGGGCGGTGCGCCAGGCCACGTTCCTGTACTGCGGCGTGCAGTCCTGGGCGGGCGGCTACGACCGAGGCGCGCGGCTCGCGGTGAGCGGTGACGACGGCACGACCGTCGAGGAGCTGCGCGCGCTGGTCGCCTGCAACGCCGATCCCTACACCTACCTGGGCGACCGGCCCGCACGGCTGTGCCGCGAGGCCGACCTGGCTGGCGGGCTCGACGCCTTCGGCCTGCGCACCCTCGCGCTGGTGCCGCTGCTGCGCGTGGCCCGGGCGGCGCTCACCGACCGAGATCCGCTGCGGCTGAAGGCCACCACCGGCTGGCACGACCAGTCGACGCTGACCGTCACCGCCGATCGCCCGGTGCCGGTGCAGGTGGACGGGGACCCGCTGGAGCCGACCACACGGCTGGAGCTGACCGCGGTGCGCCAGGCGCTGGACGTGCTGGTGTGAGGTCGCCGCGAGGCGCGAGCGCGGGCGCGGGCGCCGGCTAGCAGCGCGCCCGCTAGCAGCGCGCCCGCTAGCAGCGCGCCGGCCCCAGCGCCGCAGCCAGCTCGCCGGGCACGTCGGTGCACAGCGCGTCGACGCCGGCTGCGGCGAGGGCGACCGCGGTGGTGGCGTCGTTGACGGTCCACACGAGCAACGCGAGGTCCAGTCCGTGCACCGCCGCGACCGCCTCGGCATCCAGCGGGACGCTGACCGGCGGGCACAGCACCCCCGCGCCAAGCTCTTGCGCGAGCGACGCGGCGGGCTCGGCGCCCAGCCCCCCGCCGTAGAGAAAGCCGGTGGGCACCGTGGGCAGCAGGTCGCGGGCGCGCGACAGGGCCTGCCCGTCGAACGAGGAGAGCAGCAGCGGGCGTGGGGCGCTGGCGCGCACGACCTCGGCCGCCAGGGCCACCAGCGGCAGGGCGGGGTCGTGGTCGGGCTCGCCGGGCAGGTTCTTGAGCTCGACGTCGACCCCGATGCCTGCGGGCAGGCCCTCCAGGACCTCGTCCAGCCGCGGCACCCCGCCCACGGCGAGCTCGTCGGCGTCGAGGTCGACCACGGCACGACCGTCGGACAGGCGCGCGTCGTGGCACAGCACCACGACATCGTCGTGGCTGCGTCGCGCATCGACCTCGATCCATGCCGCGCCCTGCGACACCGCCGCGCGGTAGGAGGCCACGGTGTTCTCTGGCGCCGTCCGCGGCGCGCCGCGGTGGCCCACGATGACGGGCGGAGAGGCGAACGGCGACACGATCGGGCAGCGCTCCTCGGCCCCCGCGGCACGACACTGCTCGGGCCGCGCCCGCGGCAGCCGACGGGGTCACGACGATGGCAAGCCTAGACACCCCTTTACGGCCCGCACCTGCCGCGCTACGCTCTGATGCGTCGAGGGCACCGTCCGACCGCCGTTGTGAGCGAGTTCACATGATTGCGGGCGCGGGCGGACGGTTCCATGGAGTGACGACCAAGGCAGGCGACTGATGGACTGGCGCCAGCGAGCTGCGTGCATCGACGAGGATCCCGAGCTGTTCTTCCCCGTCGGCACGACAGGTCAGGCCCTGGAGCAGCTCGAGCAGGCCAAGGCGGTGTGCCACACCTGCGAGGTTCGCGACGAGTGCTTGCAGTGGGCCCTGGAGACCCACCAGGACTCGGGCGTGTGGGGCGGCATGAGCGAGGAGGAGCGCCGCGCGCTGCGGCGCAGCCGCCAGCGCAAGCTCGCGGGCTAGCACCCCCGCCGTCAGGCCAGCGGGATCACCAGCTCGACCTCGGTGCCCTGCTCCGCTCGCCGCGGTGTGAACGTGCCCGACAGCTCGCTCTCCACCAGGGTCCGCACGATGTGCAGGCCCAGGCTGGTGCTGGACTGGGTGGTCTCGGGCATGCCCACACCGTCGTCGGCGACGGTGACCCGCAGCAGCGTCGAGCTGCGCGCGAACCGCACCTCCACCGAGCCCTTGTCCGTGCCGACGAAGGCGTGCTCCACGGTGTTCTGGAGCAGCTCGGAGAGCACCAGGGCGAGCGGGGTGGCGACCTCGGCGGGCAGCTCACCGGCCTCGCCCCGCAGGTCGAAGGTGATGGGGGTGTCGGGACCCACGATGCCCTCAGCGAGCATGTCGACCACCCGTTGGGCGATGCGGTCGAACGGCACGCGCTGATGCGCCTCCTGGCTCAGCGTCTCGTGCACCAGCGCGATCGAGGCCACGCGCCGCACGCTCTCGCTGAGCGCCTCCCGGGCCTCCTCGGACTGCAGGCGTCGACCCTGCAGGCGCAGCAGCGAGGCCACCGTCTGCAGGTTGTTCTTGACCCGGTGGTGGATCTCGCGGATGGCGGCGTCCTTGATCCGCAGCGCCCGCTCGGTGCGGCGGATCTCGGTCACCTCCTTGACGAGCATCAGCCCGCCGGTGGTCTGACCGTCCTCCAGCAGCGGGATGAGGCGCCGCAGCACCACCCCGCCCTCGCCCTCGACCTCGCTCTCGACCGGCTCGCCGGTGGACAGCGCGTCGAGCAGCTCCTCGGGCCGCGGGTCGGCGTCGGTGAGGCGCTGGCCCACCACCAGCCCCAGGCGCCCCAGCCGCCGGTAGGCGCTGACGGCGTTGGGTGAGGCGTAGGTCAGCTTGCTGTCGGTGTCCACTCGGGCGATGCCATCACCCACCCGCGGGCTCAAGCCCCGCTCGTCGAGGACCTCGCCGCCGAAGGGGAACGTCCCCTCGGCGATCATCTGCGCGAGCTCGGCGGCGCTCTGCAGGTAGGTCAGCTCCAGTGCGCTGGGCAGGCGCGCGGTCGACACGTTCGCCTCGCGGGTGACCACGGCCACGACTTCGCCGCCGCAGCGCACCGGGATCGCCTCCTCGCGCACCGGGACGCCGGTGGACCAGTCCGGGTCGGCGTCGCGGATGATGCGCTCCTCGGCCAGCGCACGCCCCACCATGGGGCGGTCGGTGACCGGGAACTCCTGGCCGACGAGATCCTCCAGATAGATGGTCTGGGCGGTGTAGGGCCGCATCTGGCCCACGCACAGGTACCCGCCTGCGCGCACCGGCACGAACAGCAGCAGGTCGGCGAACGACAGGTCCGCGAGGATCTGCCAGTCAGCGAGCAACAGCTGCAGGTGCGCGGCGCTGTGGCGGTCGAGGCCCGCACGGACGAGCAGCAGCTCGTCCAGCGGACCCAGGTGCGATTCCGCATCAGCAGCGCTCATGGGTCCAGCATCGCCGGCGTGGGCCAGGGCGCAACCGCAGCGCGCGCGTCAGAGGGGACGAGCGCGTGGCCGCACCGGGATCACGAGCGCCGGCGGCGGCAGCGGGGGCTAGGAGTCCTGCTCGGCCGAGTCGAGGAAGCGCTGCAGGCCCTTCACGGGCCCGACCTCGCGGATGCGCTCGAACGCGCGTGCCTCGATCTTGTTGACCTCGTTGATAGTCAGGCCGAGGCGGTCCGCCACCTGGCCGGGGCGCTGGGGCGTGCCATCGGCCAGGCCGGTGCGCAGCTCCAGGACCTGCCGCTCGATGTCAGGCAGGCGCCGCAGCGCGTTGCTCAACGTGCTGCGCAGGCGTCGGACGTCGGGGTCCTCGCCGTCGGGTCGCTTCCGGCCGTCTGCCATGAGGCTCATGCTACCGAGGTGCGCTACGCTCGCCGGTCGATGCCCTCGTCCACATGCCCGTCACCGCTCCGGACCCCCGTCCCCGCTGCCCTCGCCGGGTGGCCCTGCCGCCGTGCGTGCCGCTGAGCTGCAGGGCCTGGTCGACGCCACCGACGACGCAGGCCTGCTGGTGGCCATCGACCAGCTGTGCGGGCTGCAGGCCTGGGACGAGCTCACCGACCTGGCCGCGCGCTGCGACGCCGCGGTCGAGCTGGGCCGCCAGCTGTGGGGCGTCCGCCAGCACATCGAGTACCGGCTGGCCCTGGAGGCACCGCCCGCCTGGGCGGGAGCCGTGGTGCGACCCGGCGCCGCCCGGTTCGCGCTGGGCCCGCTGACCGAGGTGGTCGCCGAGCGCTTCACGTGGGCCGAGCTCGCCCCGCACCTCGCCGATCCCGTCGCCGCCCCCGTCGTTGCCACCGAGCGTGCGCTGCGCGGCGAGGACCTGCGTGACCTGCCGGTGGCAGCCGAGACCGACCTGCCGCCGGCGCTCGCCCCGTTCGAGCCCTCGGCCTACCCGCGGCCGACCTACCGCGACCGGGAGGCCCGCTTCCCCGGACCCGAGGCGCCCGCGCCGACGCAGGCCGTGCGCTGGCCGGATGCCGAGGTCGAGGCAGCGCCCACTGCCCCGCCCGACGAGGCGTGCGCGGCGCTGGTCGCAGCCGGCGAGGGCTGGTCGGGCGGCGACCGCGACCGCGGGCTCTCGCTGCGCGTGGCGCGGTCAGCGACCGGCGAGCCGGCCGAGGCGGTGGCCGCGCTGGCCAACGGCGCAGCGGTGCACGCCGCTGCGATGACCACGCCGCAAGCGCTGGCATGGCTGCAGTGGGCGGCGGCATCGGGCGGGGCACGCGGCCCGCGCCGCGGCGGCGCAGCCGGGCGCTTCCTGGCCTGGGCGACGTTGGCCGACGTCAGCGGCCTGGGCTGGGACGGGACCGATGCCACCGGACTCGTCGAGGATCTCGCTGCCGCCGCCGACGAGCTGACGTGGTGGCGCTGGTGGCGCCACGACGCGCCGGAGCTGGGGTGGGTGGTGCGCCTGGCGCTGGCCGACCCGGTTGACGGTGAGGCCTACGCCGTCGAGCTGGTCGACCCGCCGCTGGAGGACGCCCGGTGAAGGCCGCCGCGTCTGCCTACTCGAGGCTGGCGCGGATCCGCGCCACGAGCTCCGGCGGGGCGGACTCGCGGCAGCGCTGGGCGACCAGCGCCCGGACGCGGCGCTGGAAGTCGGCGCGGTCCATGCAGGGCGAGCAGTCGTGCAGGTGAGCGCGCACCACAGCCGCGGCCTCGGCCGTGCACTCACCGTCGAGGTAGCGCTCGATCTCGGCGAGCACCTCGTCGCAGGGATCATCCATGGTGTGCCTGCTCCTGTGCGGCGGCGCCCTCGTGGGCGTCGTCTTGGTGCGCGCGCCCGGTGCGGCCAGCATCGTCGCCGCGCCCCTCACCGGCCTCGCCGGCATCGTCGGGGTCGGGCCCCACGAGGCCACGACGCTGCGCGTACTCCCACAACGCACGTTGCAGGCGCTGCCTTCCCCGGTGCAGCCGGCTCATGACGGTGCCCACGGGGCTGTCCATGATCTCGGCGATCTCGGCGTAGGGGAAGCCCTCGACGTCGGCGAGGTACACCGCGGTGCGAAAGGACTCGGGCAGCGACTGCAGCGCCTCCTGCACCTCGGCATCGGTCAGGTGCTCTAGGACCTCGACCTCGGCGGGTCGGCTGGTGGCCGCAGCAACCCGGTCGAACAGCGAGAACTCGCCGTCGTCGGGCTCGCCGTCGCCGCTGGGCTGGTCGGCAGCCACCTCCCGGGGGCGGCGCTGCGCCTTGCGCCACTGGCTGATGTAGGTGGTGTGCAGGATCCGGTGGAGCCAGGCCCGGAGGTTGGTGCCCGGCTCATATTGGTGGTAGGAGGCGTAGGCGCGCGCGAACGCGTCCTGCACCAGGTCCTCGGCATCGGTGCGGTCGCGCGTGTAGCGCAGCGCCGCCGAGTACAGCGAGTCGAGGTGGGGCAGCGCCTCGGCCTCGAACGTGGCGCGTCGCGTCGCGTCGTCGAGGCCGCGCCGCACCGGTCCGCGCTGATGGGCAACGCCCCCGTGGCTCTCGCTCACGCCGCCATGACTCCTCTGTGCTGGTTCACCAGCCGCTCCTGACAGGACTCGACGACCACCGGCGCCGCAGCGAGCGCCGCACGGCACCGTCACCGCCCAAGCCTACCCCGTGACCCACCAATCCCACACTTCAGAGTTCTTCACAGTACTTGTCAAACGTGCTTGATTGCTCTTGCTATCTGTTGTACACCATGCCGTCATGGATCAGCACCGCGACGCCGATGACCACCTGACCGCCTGGCTCCGCGAGCCCGCCAGCACATCCGATCCGGCCCACGACCCCGGGGGCGGGGCAGACCGCGCACCCGGCGCCGGCAGCGCCGCCGGCCAGACGACCGTGCCCGGCCCGCCGGATCTCGGTGCCTCGGCGTGGGGTGAGGACAACGACGAGCAGCGCCCGCGCCGCGTGCGCCTGTGGGCGCTGGCGACCCTGCCGTGGGTGGTGGCTGCCGGCCTGACCGCCGTGCTGCTCACCGGCGGCGAGGACGACCCGCAGGACGCCGAGGGCGCCGAGGGCGCCGACGCCGGCGACCTGGTCGAGGACCCTGCGGCGGACAGCGACGGCGACGACGCCGTCACAGCAGAGCACCACCAGGACGGGGCTGAGGCCCAGCGCGAGGACGCATCAGGCTCCGTGGGCTCGGGTGAGGCACCCGACGACAAGGACTCCGCCGCCACCGATCCGACGCCCGAGGACGGCCTCCCGCAAGGCCCCGCGGGGCAGGCGCAGCAGCGCGCCGAGGCGCTCGCGGAGGCCGCGGTGCTGGGAGCGCCCCCACGGGCGGGCAGCGCCGACGACGCAACCGCCGAGGGAGAGGCAGGCGCCGAAGGGGGCTGGATCGACCACGCTCGCGCCGAGCAGACCCGCGAGCTCGACCGCAGCCGCCTCGTCGTCACCGTCGTCGCGAGCCTGCTCACCGGCACCGAGGAGCAGTGGGAGCGCCAGCAGTCGGTGCGCTACGGCGTGCTCGTCGACCTCGAGCGCGGCCACGTGGTCGACCCGCCGTGGCCGCTGCCAGCGCCCCCGCCCCGCGACCCCGACGCCCTCGTCGCGGTGGACGACGCCGAGGATGCCGTCACCACGGCCCTGGAGGACGCCGGCTACGAGGACGTGTCGGTCTCGGGCATCCAGCGCGACGGCGATCGGACGCGCTGGGTACGCGCCGAGGTCGAGGCGCGCGCACCGGGCGGTCGCGATCGCGCCGCCCACACCGTGTGGGTGGACCGGATCGCCGAGACGGTGCTCGGCGCCGGCGCTGCGCCCGCTGCCGCTCCCGCTCCCCCAGCGGAGGGCGACGAGCCTCCGTTTGCACCCGACCCACCTCCCAACGCCACGCCAGACACCCCGCCAGAGGCCACCCAGCCCGATGCCGCATCAGACCAGGAGCAGGACCGATGACCATCGCCACCCCCACGCGACCGGCCGGGCGGGCCGGCGCGCGCCCGACCGGCCCCGCCGGCACGCGCCCCAGCAGCAACACCGGCAAGGGCACCGCCACGGCGCAGACCGCGCCGGATGCCCGGCTGGTGTCGCTGGCCCACGCGGTGGCCCGACTGTGGGTCGAGGTCGAGTCGGGCCGTCGCTCGCCCCGCTCGGTGGCGCACCTGCTCGATCACCGCCTGTACCGGCGGCTGCAGCATCGCTGGATCACCGGAGCGCCGCCGGCGCGCGTGCGCCGGGTCCACGTGCAGGCGGCCACCGCCAACCAGGTCGACGTCGTCGCCGTCGTCGAGCGCGAGGCGCGAGTGGGCGCGGTGGCGCTGCGCCTGCGCCGACGCCACGACGGCTGGTGCGTCGAGGAGGCCGACCGGCCCGAGGATCGCACCCGCCACGTGCCGGCGGGAGCACGGGTCGCGGCAGCGCACTGACCGGCAGGATCGCCGCCCTGGTGACAGGTCGGGCTCTACCGTGGGCGCGATGATCGACGCTTCCTCCTCCGACCAGGCTCCCGCCGGTGCCGATCCCCTCGACGCGGCGCTGCACGCGGTGCTGACCGACAGGGCGGCGGTGGCCGTGGCCAGCGCCGCCAGCGCCGCCCGCCTGAGCACCGGGCACCGCCACGCCGAGCGCGACCCGACCCTCGATCCCGCGAGCCTGGTCACCCGGTGGACCGGCGCCATGGCCGCCGCACCCGAGGGGCCACACGAGGTGGTGGCGCTGCTGCCCGACGACCTGGCTGCGGCCGGCCCGAGCCATGAGGCGCTGCTGGCGGCCGCGACGCGTCGGCTGCGCGCTGGTGGGCGCCTGGTGGTGGCTGCGCACGCGTGGCACCGCCTCGGCGGTCAGGCGTCGGTGGCGCTCACCGGTCGCGAGCTCGCCGATGCCCTCGGTCACGCCGGGCTGACCGTGACCGATGCGTGCGCGCCCGGGGCGGCCGCGCTGCTCGGTGGTCGTACCCCCACGTTCGACGAGCACGCCGACCGCACCCCCGGGCTGCGCGATGCCGCCGCGACGGTGCTGACCGTCGGGCGCCGCTGGCACGACCGCACCGAGCGCGAGGCCGCGTTCTTCGGCACGCTGCCACGCAAGGTGGTGGCCGGTGCGGTGCTGTGCCGCGACGACCAGGGCCGGGTGCTGTGCGTGCACGACTCCTTCAAGGGGCGCTGGACGATCCCTGGGGGCGTCGTCGACGCCGACGAGCGCCCGGATGCCGGTGCTGCCCGCGAGGCCCGCGAGGAGAGCGGGATCCCGGTGCGGATCGACCAGTTGCTGGGCGTCTTCGGCGCGTCGTGGCCCGACCGGCTGGTGTTCGTGTTCGCCGCGGAGCCAGACGGCCCGGCCGAGGCGCCCGCGCACCTGCACGAGATCACCGACGTGGCCTGGCTGCCGCTGGACGAGGCGCTGGCGCGCTTCGCCCCCCACACCGCCGAGCAGGTCCGCCGCTCGCTGGAGCAGCCCGGCGGGGTCTGGCAGCAGACCATCGCGTGAGCCTCACCGCCGGGCGGGGCTCACCAGCAGCGGCGCCGGTCCTCGCATCGGCGCGCCGAGGCGCTGCGGGGCCTGCCGGTCAGCCGTGGCAGTTCTTGTACTTCTTGCCCGAGCCGCAGGGGCACGGCTCGTTGCGGCCGACCTTGCGGTCGTGACGCACCGTCTGCTGGCCGCTCGCACGGCCGCGGCTGCTCGGGTCCTGACCGGTGGCACGGGCGAGCGAGCGGGGGCTGGGCGGTGCCCCGCCGACACCCACCGGCCGCGGTGCGGTGGTCACGCCGGTGCTGGCCGCCACGCCGCTGCCGCCGCCGGCGGCACCCGTGCCGGCGCTCTCGGCGGAGGTGTAGTCGAGGTTGCGCTCCGCCGGCTCGGCGTCCTGCTGGTCCCCGGTGGAGCGGCCGCCGATGAGCGCCCGTCGGCGCGTGCGCCCGTGCTCGTCCTCCTCCTGCTCGACGCGCACGGGCAGGAAGAAGAAGTAGCCGGTGGACTCCTCCTTGATGCGCGACATCATCGAGTTGAAGGCTGCGAAGGCCTCCTTCTGGTACTCGATGAGCGGGTCGCGCTGCCCCACCGCCCGCAGGCCGATGCCGTCGCGCAGGTGGTCCATCTCGTAGAGGTGGTCGCGCCAGTTGCGGTCCACCACCGACAGGATCACGCGGCGCTCGACCTTGCGGAGCACATCGGCGCCGAGCTCCTCCTCGCGCGCGCTGTAGCGGTCGAAGGCGTCGGCGAGCAGCGTCTCGGCGAGCTGCTCGCGTGACAGGTCGCGCACCGGGCCGAGGTCCTCGAGCGCCACGGTGACGGGATAGACCCGGCCAAGGACGGTGAAAAGCTCGTCGAGGTCCCACTCCTCGGGCAGCACGCCCTCGGGGGCGTAGGTGTCGATGTGCCCGCGGATCGCGTCCTCGATGAAGTCCTCGGCGATCTCCCCGACCTCCTCATCGGGGCCCTCGAGGACGGTGTTGCGCTGCTGGTAGATGACCTGGCGCTGGTCGTTGAGGACGTTGTCGTACTTCAGGACCTGCTTGCGGCGCTCGAAGTTGCGTGACTCGACCTGCGTCTGGGCGCGCTGCACCGCCTTGGTGACCATCTTCGCCTCGATGGGCTGGTCCTCGGGCAGGTTGAAGCGCTCCATGATCGACTCGACCGCGCTGGCGTTGAACAGGCGCAGCAGGTCGTCCTCGAGCGAGAGGTAGAAGCGGCTCGCGCCGGGGTCGCCCTGGCGGCCCGACCGGCCACGCAGCTGATCGTCGATCCGACGCGACTCGTGCCGCTCGGTGCCGCACACGTACACGCCACCGGCCTCGCGCACCTGGTCGCCCTCGACCTTGCAGGACTGCTGGGTCTCCTCCAGGGCGGCCCCGAAGGCCTCGGTGTAGGCCTCGGGATCCTCGTCGGGGTCGACCCCCTCGCCGGCGAGGCGCTTGCGCGCCAGCTCATCGGCCTGAGCCTCGGGGTTGCCGCCGAGCATGATGTCCACGCCGCGCCCGGCCATGTTGGTGGCCACCGTCACCGCGCCGAGGCGCCCGGCCTGGGCGATGATCTCGGCCTCGCGGAAGTGGTTCTTGGCGTTAGGACCTCGTGGGGGATGCCGGCGTCGGTCAGGCGCTGGGACAGCACCTCGCTCTTGTCGACCGCCACGGTGCCGAGCAGCACCGGCTGCCCGCGGCGATGACGCTCGCCCACGTCGTCGATGACCGCGTCGAGCTTCGCCTCCAGCGTCTTGTAGATGAGGTCGGGCTGGTCCTCGCGGATCATCGGCTGATGGGTGGGGACCGGCACGACCTCCATGTCGTAGACGTGGGTGAACTCCGCCTCCTCGGTCTTGGCGGTCCCCGTCATGCCGGCGAGCTTGTCGTACTGCCGGTAGTAGTTCTGGAGGGTGATCGAGGCCATCGTGCGGTTCTCCTGCTTGATGGCCACTCCCTCCTTGGCCTCGATGGCCTGGTGGAGCCCCTCGGAGTAGCGCCGGCCGTACATGATGCGGCCGGTGTGCTCGTCGATGATGTGGACCTCGCCGTCCTCGACGACGTACTGGTCGTCGCGCCGGTAGAGCTCCTTGGCCTTGAGCGCGTTCTGCAGGTGGTGGATGAGGGGGGTGTTGACGCTCTCGTAGAGGTTGTCGACCTCGAGGATCTCCTCGACACGGGCCACCCCCTCCTCGGTGACCGAGATGGTGCCCTTGGTCTCGTCGACCTCGTAGTGGACGTCGCGCTCGACCTTGGGTGCGACGCGCTTGGCGAACACCCCGTACCACTCGGTGGCCCCCTCCACGGCACCGGAGATGACCAGCGGCGTGCGGGCCTCGTCGATGAGGATCGAGTCGACCTCGTCGACGATCGCGTAGTAGTGCCCGCGCTGGGTCTTGTCCCGCGGATCGACCACCATGTGGTCACGCAGGTAGTCGAAGCCGAACTCGTTGTTGGTGCCATAGGTGACATCGGCGGCGTAGGCGGCGCGCTTCTCGCGCCGCGGCTGCCGCGAGTACACCAGGCCCACGTCGAGGCCCAGGAAGCGATAGATGCGCCCCATCCACTCCGCGTCGCGGCTGGCGAGGTAGGGGTTGACCGTCACCACGTGCACCCCACGGCCGGTGAGGGCGTTGAGGTAGACCGGCATCGTCGAGGCGAGGGTCTTGCCCTCGCCGGTCTTCATCTCGGCGATGTCGGCCTCGTGGAGCGCGATGGCCCCGAGCACCTGGACGTCGAAGTGCCGCTGGCCGAGGGTGCGCTGGGCGGCTTCGCGGACGGTGGCGAAGGCCTCGGGCAGCAGGGCGTCGAGCTCCTCACCGTCGGCGATGCGCTGGCGGTACTGCTCGGTGCGCGCGCGCAGCTCCTCGTCGGTGCACGCCTGGGCGGCGTCCTCCAGCGCGTTGACCTCGGCCACGCGCTGCCAGATCTTCTTGAGCCGTCGCCCCTCGCCCATGCGCAGGAGCTTGTCGAGGACCACGTCGTCGCCTTTCGCGGGGGTGACGCGTCAAGGGGCAAGTGTAGGCGCGTCCGCGGGCCGGGGCGCGAGGGCCCCGGCCCGACCCGTCCGACGGCTGGTGTGCGGCCCCGGTGCTGCGACGTCAGCGCTCGCTGGGCCGCGGCGTCAGCGCTGGGCGGTGGCCTCGACCTCCTCGAGGTCGGCGTCGGGGTCGGTCTCCAGCCCCTCGATCAGCCCGAGCTGGCCATCCCGGCGGCGATAGACCACCGCGCACTGACCGTTGCCCTCGTTGACGAACAGGTAGAAGTCGTGGCCGAGCAGCTCCAGCTGCCAGGCGGCCTCCTCGGGCTGCATCGCCTTCATGGGGAAGGCCTTGCGGCGGACGATGGCCGGCCCGGGATCCGAGGGTCCCTCGCCGACGCCGGCAAGCGCACCGTCGCCGTCGATGCGGTCGGTGGGCGCCAGCTGCCCGGCCACCTGGGGCGCGGGCTGGGGGCGGCTGCGCTTCTTGCTGCGGTCCACCTGGCGGCTCTTGTAGCGCCGCAGCTGGCGCTCGAAGCGCCCGATGGCCACGTCGATGGCCTCACGGTGGTCCGGGCCCGCGCCCTCGGCGCGGATGTGGTGGCCCTTGGTGCGAGCGGTCACCGCCACACGCGCCGGATCGGGGATCCGCGCGTTGCCCTCCTCGCTGAACTCGACCTCCACTCCGAGCAGGCGATCGAAGATCCGCGCGGCGTGGTGCACCTGCTCACGGGCTTGGTCCTTCAGCCGATCAGGAGGCTCGCAGTTCTTCGCGGTGACGATCACGTCCATGGCCATGCTCCTTCCGACGTGGTGTCCCGGACATGCCCGGCACCGCCCCGCGGGCCGGCCGGGCGCTGACACGAAGCGACCCCGGCCACCGGCCGGGCGCTGACACGAAGCGACCCCGGCCACCGGCCGGGGTCGCTGGGCGCGCGGTCTCGAAGCGAGGGTCGTGCGGCTGATGCCCCACCATGGCCCTCCGACGGCGCGATCGGGTCGACCCGCATCATGTCCCCCTGCCGCGGTCGTAGGCAAGTCCTTTCGTGGCCGCCGACGGGCAGGCCCCGATCAGACCCGCTCAACCCGCCCGCTGGGCGGGGTCGCGTCGGACCGTGAAGGTGGCCACGAGCACGCGCTGGGCGCCGGCGGCGCGCAGCGCGAGGCCCGCGGCCCGGGCGGTGGAGCCGGTGGTGCGCACGTCGTCCACGCACACCACCGCTGGCGGCGGACGACCGATGACGCGGAACCGGTCCCGCGCGCCGCGGCGGCGACCGTGGGCGTCGCGGCCGGTCTGCCGCGCTCGGCCCCGGATCGGGGCGAGCAGGCGCACCGCACCGGGTCCGGCGAGGCGGGCGGGCACGTCCAGGCCGCGGCGACGTTGGCTGCGCGACCCCGAGGGGATCCAGGTCCAGCCCACCTCCTCGCCGGGTGGCGGCAGCTCCAGGCGGTGGCGCAGCAGGGCGGCCATGGCCGGCAGCGCGGCGTGACGCCCGCGCAGCTTCGCGGCCAGCAGCACCTCGCGGGCGAGGTCCTCGTGGGGGTAGACGCCCACGGCCCGTACGCCCTCGGCCAGCTCCAGTCGGGCGCCATCGGCCAGCGCGAGGGACGCGAGGCGGTCAGCGCACCGCGGGCACCAGGCGCCCCGGCAGGGCACCGCGCAGCCCGCACAGCGCGGTGGGACGAGCAGGTCGGCCACAGCGGACCACGGCGGCGCCATCCCACGAGGCTACGCGACGGCTGGCGCGCGCTCGGATGGCGCTCCACAGCCCGCGCCACGCGGCGGTCAGGGCACCAGCGCCTGCGGTGGTAGCGCCACGATCCCGGTGGCGCCCAGGGCGCGCAGCTGCCCGAGCTTGTCCCACAGCTCGCGGGCCGACAGCACCAGGTGCACAGCGACGAGGTCATCGCGGCCGGCCAGCGGCAGCACCGTGGGGGCGGCCAGGCCGGGGAACAGGTCCTGGAGCTTGTCGAGGTGCGCGCGCGGCACGTGCAGCATCACGTAGCGATGTGCGCGCGCCTCCAGCACCGCCTGGGCGCGCAGCTCGAGGTCGAGCAGCGCCGGCGGCGCGTCCTCGACGGCGCGGACCAGCAGCGCCTGGCAGGCCGCGATCTCCTCCAGCACCCGCAGCCCGTTCTGGGCGAGGGAGGTGCCGGTCTCGCGCAGGTCGACGATCGCGTCGGCCAGACCGGCGGCGGCCACGCCCTCCAGCGACCCGCCCATCTCGACCACGGTGGCCTCCACGCCCCGCTCGGCGAGGTGGCGGCGCGTGGCGTTGGGCAGGTGGGTGGAGATGACCGCGCCGGAGAGGTCGGCGAGCCCGGTGCGCCCGTCGTCCTCGCGGCTGGCGACCACCAGGTCGGAGCGGTTGAAGCCCAGCGGCAGCGCGGGTCGCTCGTCGAGCTCGTGCTCGAGCACGAGGTCGGTGGCCATGAAGGCGGCGTCCAGCTGGTCGGCGGCCAGGGCGGCGGCGGCGTCGCGCGGTCGCATCTCGATGACGCGCAGGCCGTCGAGCCGGGCGATCGACCCGGCGCCGTGGAGCATCCCCACGGGATAGCCGGCGTCGCCGAGCAGGCGGGCGACCTCGTCGCGCAGGCGCCCTCGGCTGGGAACGGCGATGGTCGGGGTCACGCGGGCTCCTGTCCGGCGTCGGTGCTGGTGGGCGCGGCTGCGGGCGCGTCACGCGGGGGCGCGCCGCGCCGCCTGGCCAGCTCGGCCAGCACCGCGTCCCACGACACGCCGGCTCCGACGAGGGCGACCAGCGCGTGGAACACGAGATCGGCGGCCTCGCTGGCGGTGCGATCGGCGTCGACGGGCTCGCGTCCGAGCTCGAGGCACAGCTCGAACGCCTCCTCCATGATCTTTCGCTGCGCCCGCTCGGGGTCAGCGAGGAGCGTGGCCGAGTACGAGCCCTCGGGTGGTGCCACGGCCCGCTGGCGCAGGACCTCCTCGAGCTCGCCGAGCACCGCGGGGTCGGCGCCGGGGCGTGCCGCCGCGTCGGCGCGTGGGGTGTCCGCGGGCTCGCTCATCGCTGCCTCCGAGGGATCGCACGGTCTGACCGAGGCGGGGGTGGTCGGGCGGGACGCGCACCCGCCGCGGCGCGCGGCTGGCGGGGTTGGCGGGCTCATCGGGCGCGCGTCCGCGCCGCGAGCCGCACGACAGCGTAGCCGCCCGCTCCCGGCCGTTCGGGCTGCGCTCAGCCCGCGGCGTCGGCGAGGAGACCGCGCAGCAGGGTCGCCAGGCTCGGGCCGGCCTGCTCGGCCGCGGCGAGCACCTCGGCGTGATCGACCGGGGTGCCGCCCGGACGGTGCACGTTGGTCAGCAGCGAGCAGCCCCACACCCGCAGCCCGGCCGCGCGGGCGGCGATGACCTCGAGGACGGTGGACATGCCCACCGCGTCCGCGCCCATCCCGCGCAGCATCGCCACCTCGGCGGGGGTCTCGTAGGCGGGCCCGCGCACCCCGGCATAGACCCCCTCGCGCAGCGCGATCCCCTCCCGAGCGGCCACGCTGCGCGCGCGCTCGCGCAGCTCGGCGTCGTAGGCCCCGCCGAGGTCGATGAACTGCGGCCCCACCAGCGGCGTATCGCCGGTGAGGTTCAGGTGGTCCGACAGCGCCATCAGGTCGCCAGGCGACTGCTCGTCGCGCACGCCACCGGCGGCGTTGGTCACGAGGAAGGCCGTGCAGCCAAGCGCTGCGGCCACGCGGACCGTGGCCACCACATCGTCGGCGGGCACGCCCTCGTAGCGGTGCACCCGGCCCCGCTGGACCAGCACCTCCTGCCCGGCCAAGGTGCCGGCGATCAGCCGACCGGCGTGGCCCGGCACCGTCGATGCGGGCAGGCCCACGTCTGCGGGGCGCACCTCGACGGCGTCGGCGACCTCGTCGGCGACCGGGCCGAGGCCCGAGCCCAGCGTGACCAGCGCGCCGGGGCGCCGCGGAGCGATCCGCTCGGCGAGGTCGGCGGCGATCGCCGCCACGTGCTCCTGCCCGCTCACGTCGAGCCCTCGCCGCCGTCGGGTTCCGGAGCGGCCGGGCCGCTCGACGCACCGGAGCCGCTCGAGGACGCGCGCTCGGCCTCCTCGACCAGCATCACCGGGATGTTGTCGCGCACCGGGTAGCGCAGACCGCAGGCGGTGCACACGATGACCGCCCGCCGCTCCTTGTACTCGATGTCGCCGTGGCAGGCGGGGCAGACCAGCAGCGCGATGAGGTCGGGGTCGACGGGCATGCGGTCCTCCCGGGTCGGTGGTCGGTGGCGGCGGGCCGGGCCGGGCCGCCAGCACCCGCGAGGGTAGTGGAGCCGCCGGGGCCACGCGCCTGGTCCGAGCCGCCTGTGCCGCGCGTCCCGCACCGCGCGCTGGGCGCTGCCTGCGGTCTGGGCGCGGTCAGGTCTCGGGACGTTCGCGCTCGTCCTCGGCGGGCGGTTCCCCGGCGCGCCCGTTGCGGGCGCCGCGACGACGTGCCGCGCCCTGGAGGTCGACGACGACCGCGCCGGTGTCGTCGGCTTGCGGGGGCTGCTGCTCCTCGGTGCTGCCGGGCCACGGCAGCGATGGCTGCGCGAGCGGCTCGGCCTCGGGGTCAGCACCGTGCTCCGTCTCGGCCTCGCGGGGATCGTGCTCATCGCGGGCCCCGCGGGGCTCGGGGGGCTCGCTGGACTCGGGGGGCTCGGGGGGCTCGGGAGGCGGCCCAGCAGCTGGTGCGACGTCCTCGCGTGACGCGTCGTCGCCTGGCGCGTCGGTTGCCCTCGTGGGCTCGGGGCCTGATGGCTGCTCGGGCTCGGTCGCCGCGTCGTCGAACAGCGAGGAGGACCCGGCGGGGTCACGGCGGCGGGCCGCCGCATGCTCGGCGGCGATCCGCGGCAGTGCGGCCATGAGCGCGGCGTACCGGTTGCCCGATCGTCGCGGGCGCGTCGGCCGAGCCGCGGGGTCTGCCCCCGCGGCGTCGGTGCTGGCAGCGAGCTCTCCGAGGACGTCGTCGTCGCGTGCTGGTGCCGGCTCACCGCCGACCTCGCCCGGCGTGGCGGCGGCCTCGGCGCCGGCCGCATCGCCCGCGCCGGCCGCATCGCCCGCGTCACCCGCGTCCGGCGCGTCCTGCGGGCCTTGCGCGTCCATCCCCGGCGGACCAGCACCTCGAACGTCGCGCTGCTCCCAGCCCCGGGGCACGGTGAAGCGGTCGGCGTGCTCCTGGCACAGGTCGAGCTCCGAGGCGCCGCGCTGCGGCGCGAGATCACCGAGGACCGCAGCGCGATCGCCGTAGCGCAGCAGCACGGTGGCCGCGGCGCGACGCGAGCAGCCCGGCTTGCCGCAGCGGCGATCGGCGGTCGGTTGGGGCATGCCCGGGACCGTACGCGACGCGGGCGCTGGCGCGATGGAACCGCTCAAGGGTCGTGGGCAGCGTCGGGGCCCGCGGGCAGGCCGCGGTCTCTGTGCGCTGGCGCCGGCTCGGCACGGAACGCGCCCAGATCCACCAGGGGCAGCACACGCTGGCGCAGTGGCGCCTGATCGGCAGCGACCACCGTGGCGGCGACGGGATCGGCGCTGGTCACGCGCACCGCAGCAGGGCCACGGGCGTGCTCGTCCAACGCCAGGTCGGCGCGTGCGCCAGCCGGCAGCTCCCGCTCCTGCCAGCCCTCCACCGCCTCGCCGGCCACCGTCACGTTGACCGCGGTGGGCTCCGCGCCGAGGTTGGCCACGTGGAGGTGGCGCGCGTCGGCAACCGGGCTGGCTACGGCCCAGTCGGTGCCGGCCGGACGCAGCGGCTCGGCGACGAGGTCCCCGGTGCCCTCGGCGTCGTCGGCGTCATCGGCGTCGTCGGCGTCGCCTGCCGCTGGCGCGGGGGCGGTGGCCGTCAGGCGCGTGGCGATCAGCTCGGCGTCCTCGCGCGGGCGCACGACGAGGCCAGCATCCGAGCCGGCGCTGACACCGTCGAGGTCGAAGCGGGCCGTGGCGCCCGCAGAGAGCGTGTGCTCACCGAGGGTCGAGCCGCCCTCGATCGGGTTGGTGGCCTCCAGCACGAACGAGGCCGGCTCCGCGCCGGGGTTCGCCACCACCAGCCAGGAGCGCGCGTCCTCCCCCTGGGGTGCACGAGCCGCCACGAGCGGTTGCGCGGCCCCTTCCTGGCCGCGCACGGGGTGCACCACGGTGGTGCCCTCGACGTCGTCGTCGGGCGACGCGAGCCCCTCCTCGTCGTCTGGCGGCGCGAGCTCGTCGATGTCATCGTCCTCGAGCAGCTCGTCGGCGCCGGCGCGCGCCTCCGGGGGACCCAGGGTGGCGATCCCGTAGGTCACGAGCCGTCCCTCGCGCACCTCCACGGCCACCGCGAGCTTCTCGAGGCCCGGCTCGACCTCGACCAGGTCGACGACGCGCTGGCTGCCGGCCTCGACCACCAGGTCCTCGGTGCGCGTGGGCTCGCTGGCGCCATCCGGGGTGAGCAACGTCACGCGCGCCACCGCATCCGACGGGTTGGGGTTAGCGAGGTGCAGCTCGGCGTCGGACCCGAGGGTCGTGTCGAAGCCGGCGAGGTGCCACCGACCGGCCGAGGCGGGCGGGCACGACAGCGCGAGCGGCGGCGCGGTGTCCTCCTCGATCGTCCACGCGGCCACGGCAGGCGTCTGCTCCCAGCGGATCATCGACGGGGTCCGCGCTGGCGCGGAGGTCGATTGCGGCGCGCTCGCCGGAAGGTCCGCCAACGCGCCGGGCGCCTCGTGCTCGTGGCGGTCGACCGTGGCCGCGGCCTCCGGGCCGGCGGCGGCCAGCAGGGTCGAAGCCGGCCCGTGCGGCGGCGCGGGGCAGGGTGAGGCGCCAGCACCCGCCAGGTCCCCGTCGCCCTCTGCCAGCGGCTCCTCGGGCGCCGCAGAGGCAGCGATCTGGCCGGGCTGCGCGGTCCGGGCGGTCTGGGCGGTCTGGTCGAGCAGGCCCACGGTCACCACGAGCAGCACCGCGACGACGAGCAGCCCGAGCGCCACCAGGCGGGCCGCACCGGGCGGCTCGGCGGTGGGCCGGCGGCGCGCCACCGCCTGCAGCAGGCGTCGGACGGGGCTGCTCACGGTGACCCCCGCACAGGCGCCGAGGCCGCGGGCTCCTCCGCCGCCTGGTCCTCCTCGGGGGGCCCACCAGGAGTGGCGTGCGCGCGGGGGGCCGGCGGTTCAGGCACTCGCTGCGGGGTCGGCAGCGCCGCCGGGGCCGGGCGTCGGCGGGCGCCCGGCGGGTGCACGGCCACCGACAGGGCTCCCAGCAGCACCACCACCAGGCCCACCGGGCCGACTGCGGCGGTCGGGGGCGGGTGGTGGCTGACCTCGACAGCGCCCTCGGACCCGACCACGAACGCTGTGCCCCAGATGCCCTCCCGCGCGGGCAGCGCCCCGTCCTCGCCGCTGGCCTCCCAGCGCTCTGGCGGCCCGGGTTCGGCCAGCAGCAACGTGCCGGCCTGCGCGCTGCCCGCCCACCGGCCTGGCCCGCGGGCTGCGAGCCCGTGCTCGGCGACCGCCCGCACATCGCCGGGTTGGCCGGTGAGCGCGCGCTCGGCGACGTCGTCGGGCACGACCGCGGCGCGCGGCAGCCAGCCCGTCACGCCCCACACGCCGGCGTCCTCGGCGCGCAGCGGCTCGAGGCCGGGCTGGCGGTCGAGCGCTGCCGGCACCGTCGTGTCCGCGTCGCCCGTGCCGGCCGCGTCGCTGTCCACGCTCTCGGCGCCGCCGTCCCCGCCGCCGCCCTCGGTGTCGGGCGCCCCGCCGTCCGAGGGGTCGGTGGCCACGACGTAGCGCACGTTGGCGGCGCCCAGCAGCCCCGCGCCGCGGGGATCGACGCCTCCGGCGAGCAGGGCGACGGCCTGCTCGATCGCGGCGGTGGCCTCGGGCGACTCGACCGCCCCGTAGGAGGCCAGCGACGGCCCGTCGTGCTCGACGACGTCCCAGCGCCAGCCCTCGGCGTCGCCCTCGACCAGCAGGATGCGGTAGGGCCCGACCTCGGGCGCGTCGGCGCGGACGAAGGCCGGCAGCGGGTCGGCGGCGGCCGCGACGCGGTCGGGCCCGCCGAGCAGGCCCCAGGCGGCGGCCAGCAGCCCCGCGCCCCCGGCGACGGCGAGCAGCAGGCCGAGCAGATGGGGCAGCCCCACAGCGCGCACCGACAGCGTGGGCCCAGCCCACGCCAGAGCCAGCGTCGTCAGGGCCGCCAGGCACAGGGCGACGAGGATGAGCAGCGCCCCCGAGGACGCCGCAGACAGCGGCGACGCCGGGTCGGTGCTGGCGACGGCGGCGGCAGCCGCGGCCGTCAGGGTCACCACGAGGCTGGCGGCGGCCAGCGGACGGGGCCGCCATCCCACCAGCAGCCCCCCGCCGAGCGCCACGACGGCGATCACGACGGCCGCCCACAGGGCCGGGCCGCCGGTGAGGTCGGGCGCCGCCACCAGGGCCCGAGCGCCGGACAGCGGCGTGGCGCCACCGGCGGTGGGATCGCTCACACCGGGAGCGAACGCCGTCCATCCCGATGTCAGACCGCGCGTGAGCCACGGCAGCAGCGGCAGGACCCCCACGGCCCCGATCAGTGGGCGCAGCGCGCGGAGCCCGCCACCACGCGCCACACCCGACACCACCGCCACGGCGGCCACGGCAGCGACCACCGGCAGCGCGCCGGGAGCGAGCGCGCCGAGCACCGCCACCGCGGCCACCTGGGCTCCGGCGGTGCGCAGCGACACAGCCCGCGTGCGCTCGGGGACCGCCAGTCGGAGGCTCGCCGCCGCCACCGGCGGCAGCAGCACCGCGGCGGCGAGCAGGTCGATACGCCCGCCCCACAGGCCGGCGAGCACCGCAGGGGTGAGCACGTACACGGTCGCGCCGATCGCGCGCGCAGCGGAGCCGGCGCTGACGCCGCGGGCGGCACGCCACGCGGTGAACCAGGCCAGCGGCAGCGCACCCAGCACCAGCAGCCGTTCGGCCAGCCACGCACTGCCGCCGGCCAGCACCGACAGCAGCGCCCACAGGGCCGTGGCGGGCGCAGTCGCCGAGCCCTCGGCCAGGGGTGCGGCCGCCAGGGGGTCGCGCAGCGCCGACAGCAGCGCCGCGGGCTCGGGCCAGGGGGCCATCAGCCCGCCGCGCAGCGCGCCGCCGGTGAGCAGCGGGGCGACCGCCACGAGGTAGGCCAGTGCCAGCGCCCCGCCGGCCAGCAGCGCGGGTCGGCGCAGCACGCGACGCCAGCGTCGTGGCTGCGGTGGCGGTACGGGGTCCACGAGGGCGTCGTCGGCGTCGCCGGCCAACCACACGCCGGCGGCCTCGACCGACTCGCGCACCCGTGGCAGCACTGGCGCGATCAGGTCGTCGACCTCGCGCGGGTCGCGGGCTCGCGCTCGCTGGATGTGCCGCCGGCGGCGCAGCAGCTGTGGCAGCCGTGCTGCGGTCCACGCCCAGGCGCGCAGCACCGCCAGCGCGTCTCCGACCCGGCGCAGCAGCACCAGCCCGACCGCAGCGAGCAGCGCCAGCACCGCGCGCGCCGGCAGCGTCCACAGCAGCCGGCGTGCTGGTGCGCAGGCGAGCACGGTGGCCAGGGTGTGACGCTCGCCGAGCTCGCGGCGCCGCTGCGGGCTCAGCCCGCGCAGCCCGGATGCGGTGGCTGCGAGGTGGGTGGCCACCGCCGAGGGCTCCACCGCCACCGCCCAGCCCGCCAGGCGGGCCCGCCAGCACAGGTCGAGGTCCTCGCGCAGGAGCCGGTGGGTCGGTGCGAAGCCGTCGAGCGCGTCGAGCAGCGGGCGCCGCACCAGCATCCCGGCGGTGCTCACCGCGAGCGCAGCGTCGCGGTGATCGTGCTGGCCCTGGTCGATCTCGTCCGGCTCGACCGGGGAGGCGAGCCGCCCCAGCCGGTCCACCGTCAGACCCACCTCTAGCAGCGGGGTCGGCCTGCCAGGGCCGACGACCTTGGGGCCAACGACCCCGAGTCCCTCGTCGCTGTCGAGCCGGGCGAGCAGACGCTCCAGCGCATCGCTGGCCGGGACGAGGTCATCGTGGACGAGCCACAGGTGCTGCGCCGCCCTCGCGGCGGGCTCGACGCGTGCCGCAGCGACGGCTGCGCCGTAGCCGACCCGGCGGTCCAGAGCGATGATCCGATCGGCGGGCAGGCGCTCGCGCAGCAGCGTCGCGCTGCCGTCGCTGGTGGCGTTGTCGACGGCCAGGACCGGTGGTGCGCCCAGGGTCTGGGCCTCGAGCGCATCGAGGGTCGCCGCGAGCCAGGGCGCGTCGTCGGAGACGACGAGCAGCGCCACGACCCCCGCCGTGGCCGCCGGAGTGGGTTCGGGTCCGCGCATGACCAGAGCGGGCCGCATGGCACGGTCCCGCGATCGGCTCCCGACGCCCGCCTGGAGTCGGGAGCGCCATCCTAGCCAGCCCGGCCACCGGCGGGGAGGTCGCCCGGCCCTCGGTCAGCCGTGCAGGGCGCGGGTCGGCTGATCAGGGCGCAGTGCTGCGACCGCGCTGGCGCGGCAGCGCGGTCACGACGCGAGGCGCTTCAGCTTGCGCCGCTCGCGCTCGCTCAGCCCACCCCAGATGCCGAACCGCTCGTCGTGGTCCAGTGCGTACTCGAGGCACTCCTGGCGCACCTCGCACAGGGCGCAGATCCGCTTGGCCTCGCGGGTCGAGCCGCCCTTCTCGGGAAAGAAGACGTCGGGCTCGGCTTGCAGGCACTTGGCTTGCTCGGCCCAGGCCTGCGGCTCCAGCTCGAACATGGCGCCCGCCCTTCGGCTGCGACAGCGGTGGAACTACACTGCTGTCATTGTGACCCTCTCGCGCCGGACGTCAACCGTGATCTCGCCAGGGACGCACGCGGAGGCGCTGCCGCGCACCCGCCCGCAGCCCCAGGTCCCGGCGTGGAGGGGCCGGCCGTCCCTGCTCGGCCTGGTTCACCCCGGTGACGATCCCTAGCATCGGCCCGTGTCCGACTGGCCGCCCCGCCTGCCGGGCCCCCTCGGGGCAGCGCGGCTCGGGGAGGGCCGACGCAGCCGACCAGGAGCACCTGATGGCCTCGAGCCTGTACCTCGCCTCGCTGGAGCCTGACAGCGGCAAGTCGGTGGTCGCCCTGGGCCTGATGGAGATGCTCACGGGTCGCCTGCAGCGCGTGGGCTACTTCCGCCCTGTGGTGCCTGCCGGGGTCGCCGAGGACCCGCGCCTTGCCCTGATCGAGGGGCGCTATCCGCGCGAGCACCGCACCGACGAGCTGTGGTGCTACACCGACGCCGAGGTCCAGGACCTGCTCGCCGAGGGCCGCAGCGACGAGGTGTTCAAGGGGATCCTCGAGCACTACAAGCGCATCGAGGGCGACTACGACTTCGTCCTGGTCGACGGGACCGACTACACCGGCGTCTCCGCGGCGTTCGAGTTCGAGTTCAACGCCCAGGTCGCCAACCACCTCGGCGCGGGCGTGTGCGCGCTGGTCGGCGGGCGCGGCAAGGGATCACGGGAGCTCGTCGACGCCGTGCGCGTGGCCCGCGAGTCCCTGGCCGCCCAGCGCTGCGCCCTGTCGATGACGATGGTCAACCGCGTCGAGCCGGCCGACGTCGACAAGGTCCGCGCCGAGCTCGAGGAGGCGCTGCCGGCCCAGAGCAGCGAGCCGGTGTTCGTGCTGCCCGAGGTCGCCAGCCTGGCGATGCCCACCGTGGGCGACGTCAGCCAGGCGCTGGGAGCCCAGCGCCTGCGAGGCGTTGACGACGAGCTCAAGCGGGAGCTGTCGTCGTTCAAGATCGCGGCGATGAGCCTGCCGAACTTCCTCGACCACGTCGAGGAGGGGGCGCTGATCATCGCCCCCGGCGATCGCCCCGACATCATCGTGGGCACCATGGCCAGCCGCCTGTCGACCCACTACCCCAGCTTTGCGGGGCTGGTGCTCACCGGCGGGCTCGAACCAGCCGACCAGGTGCTCGAGCTGCTCGACGGACTGCCAGCGCTCACCGCCCCGGTGCTGCTCGTGGAGCAGGACACCTACGCCACCGCGCAGGCGATCGGCGCGCTGCGCCCCGCTCTGCGCCCGGACAACGAGCGCAAGATCGCCACCGCGCTCGGCGTCTTCGAGAGCCACGTCGATGCCGAGGCCGTGACCCGGGCCGTGGAGGTCGCCCCCTCCGAGCGGGTGACCCCGCTGATGTTCGAGTACGAGCTGATCGAGCGGGCGCGCGCCGACCGCCAGCGCATCGTGCTGCCCGAGGGCACCGACGACCGCATCCTCCAGGCCGCCCAGCTGCTGGACCGCCGCGACGTCGCCGATCTGGTGCTGCTGGGCGACCAGGACGAGGTGCGCGCCCGCACGGCCGCCCTCGGGCTCGACCTCGACCACATCCCCGTGCTGGACCCCGAGGTCACCGAGGAGACCGAGGAGTACGCCGAGCGCTACTACAACCTCCGCAAGCACAAGGGCATCGAGCCCGACTACGCACGCGAGGTCATGCTCGACGTGGGCTACTTCGGCACGATGATGGTCCACGTGGGTCACGCTGACGGCATGGTCTCGGGTGCCGCGCACACCACCGGCCACACCATCCGACCCGCGTTCGAGTTCGTGCGCACCAAGCCGGGCGTGTCGATCGTGTCGAGCGTGTTCTTCATGTGCCTGCCCGACCGGGTGCTCGTCTACGGCGACTGCGCGGTCAACCCCAACCCCGACGCCGACCAGCTCGCCGACATCGCGGTCACCTCGGCCGAGACGGCCGCCACCTTCGGGGTGGTGCCGCGCGTGGCGATGCTGTCCTACTCCACCGGCGAGTCCGGAGCCGGCAGCGACGTCGAGAAGGTGCGCGAGGCCACCGAGCGCGCCCGCGAGCGCGCGCCTCACCTGGCCATCGACGGGCCCATCCAGTACGACGCCGCGGTCGACCCCGACGTGGCCGCCTCGAAGATGCCCGACTCGTCGGTGGCCGGCAACGCGACCGTGTTCATCTTCCCCGACCTGAACACGGGCAACAACACCTACAAGGCGGTGCAGCGCTCCTCGGGGGCTGTGGCCATCGGCCCGGTGCTCCAGGGCCTCAACAAGCCCGTCAACGACCTCAGCCGAGGGTGCCTGGTGCCCGACATCGTCAACACGGTGGCGATCACCGCGATCCAGGCCCAACAGGTCAAGGCCGAGGCGCAGGGCTGACCCGGCAGGCGCGACGCATCATCCCGCAACGACCACAGCTTCACCCGACGCTCGAGGAGGGGCGCCCGTGCACGTGCTCGTGATGAACTCCGGCAGCTCGTCGATCAAGTACGAGCTCTTCGACATGGACACGACCACCACGCTGGCCTCGGGCCTCGTGGAGCGCATCGGCGAGGACCGCGGCCGCGCCCGCCACCGGATCGGCGACGACGAGGTCACGGAGGACGACGCCATCCCCGATCACGACGACGGGTTCCGCCGCGTGGTCGCCGCGCTGGAGGACGCGGGTCTCGCCGACGACCTCGGGGCGATCGGGCACCGCGTGGTGCACGGCGGGGAGCGGTTCTCCGAGCCGACCGTGCTCGACGACGCAGCCGTGGAGGGCATCCGCGCCCAGATCCCGCTGGCGCCACTGCACAACCCCGCCAACGTCACCGGCATCGAGGTGGCGCGCAAGCTGCGGCCCGACCTGCCGCAAGTGGCGGTGTTCGACACGGCCTTCCACCGCAGCATCCCGCCGCACGCGCACCGCTACGCCGTGCCGGCCGAGTGGTACGAGCGCCACGGCGTGCGCCGCTACGGGTTCCACGGCACCAGCCACGCCTTCGTGGCGCGCCAGGCTGCGCATCATCTCGGCCGCCCCCTCGAGGAGGTCGACCTGATCACGCTGCACCTGGGCAACGGGGCCAGCGCCACCGCCATCTCCAGGGGACGCAGCGTGGATACCTCCATGGGGATGAGCCCGCTCGAGGGGCTGGTGATGGGCACGCGGTCGGGCGACATCGA
Organism: Nitriliruptoria bacterium; assembly: GCA_003553565.1. GTDB lineage: Bacteria > Actinomycetota > Nitriliruptoria > Euzebyales > Egibacteraceae > PUKE01. Next base: position 30,797 of record PWER01000019.1, read on the forward strand.
CCCGGCGGTGGTGTTCCACGTCCAGCGCGAGGCCGGTCTGACCGCCGAGGAGCTCGAGACGACCCTGAACAAGCAGTCGGGCCTCAAGGGGCTGTGCGGCGACAACGACCTGCGCGAGATCGAGCGGCGCGCCGAGGCCGGGGATGCCGAGGCGGCGCTGGCGCTGGCCGCCTACGGGCACCGCGTGCGCAAGTACATCGGTGCCTACCTGGCGGTGCTCGGCGGCGCCGACGCGCTGGTGTTCACTGCCGGGGTCGGCGAGAACAGCCCCGAGGTGCGCGCCCGCGTGACCGACGGCCTGGAGCCGCTGGGCGTGTCCATCGACGCCGAGCGCAACGCAGTCCGCGCCCCCTCGGAGGTCGCGGCCATCCACGACGTGCACAGCGCCATCTCGGTGCTGGTGGTGCCCACCGACGAGGAGCGCGAGATCGCCGAGCAGACCGTGGCCGCGGTC
>PWER01000055.1 GCA_003553565.1 Nitriliruptoria bacterium
ACAGCGCGGTCACGTTGGCGGCGTCGATGCCGCGCTTGCGGTAGGCGCCCCGGGTGTCGAACACGGCCGGCACCTCGTCGGCGAGCGCCTTGAGGTCGAGCACATCGTGGTCGGTGAGCACCACCGCCAGAGCGTGCTCGGCCACGCTGCCGGACCCGTTGACGGGGCGGTAGCCGCGCTGGCGCACCCGCTCGGGGTCCACCAGCGGGTCGAGCACGCCGATGTCGGCGCCGCGGCGCGCGAGCTCGGCCAGCACGTCCCAGGCGGGCGACTCGCGGTCGTCGGTGACGTTGGGCTTGTAGGCCACCCCGACGCCAAGGATCTTGGTGCCCCACACCGGCCGGCCCAGCGTGTTGAGCAGCTCGGCCACGCGGTCGGCGTTGTAGGCGGGCATCCGGGTGTTGATCTGCTCGGCGAGGTCGATGAACCGCGTGGCGAACTTCGCCTCCCGCGCCCGCCAGGCGAGGAACTGCGGATCCAGCGGGATGCAGTGGCCGCCGACGCCCGGTCCCGGGTAGAACGCCTGGAACCCGAACGGCTTGGTGTCTGCGGCGTCGACGACCTCCCAGATGTCGATGTCCAGCTCGTGGGCCAGCTGGGCGAGCTCGTTGATGAGCCCGATGTTCACCGCGCGGTAGGTGTTCTCCAGCAGCTTGGTCATCTCGGCCGCCCGCGCGCTCGAGACGCGGTGGACCGCGGGCACCAGCCGGCTGTAGGCGGCCTCGGCCACATCACTCGACACCTGGCCCGCACCACCCACGACCTTGGGGATCTCGCCGGTCGAGCGCTGGTTGCCGGGGTCGACGCGCTCGGGACTGAACGCGACGAACACGTCGCGGTCCAGCTCGAGCCCGCCACCGGTGACGGCGGGGACGATGAGGTCGTCGGTGGTGCCGGGGTACGTCGTCGACTCCAGGGAGACCAGCTGCCCCGGTCGCACCACCGCGCGCACGGTCGCTGCCGCCGACTCGATGTAGCTCATGTCGGGCTGGCGGTTGCGCCCCAGCGGGCTCGGCACCGCGATGAAGATCGCGTCGACCTCGGCTAGGCGCTGGGGATCGTCGGTCACCTCGAGCCCTCCGGCGAGGGCGTCGACGAGCTCGGCGTGCGACACGTCGCCGATGTGGCTGTGGCCCGCGCCAAGGTGCTCGACCACCAGCCGGGAGACATCGAACCCGACGCAGCGCAGGCCTGCCTGCACCGCGGTGACCGCCAGCGGCAGGCCCACATAGCCGAGGCCGATCACACCGGCGGTCCACTGCCCGTCGCGAAAGCGGGCGGCGGGATCGGTGGGCCCGTCAGCCATGAAGCCCTTCCTCCGTCGCAGGCCCAAGAGGTCGTCTCCCCGGGGAGGCCGGCCTCGCGACCCACGCAGTCTAGGTGGTGGCGGTGGGCGCCGGTGCCTGGTCCAGCAGGCGCTCGAGCGCGGCCAGCAGCAGGCGCACGTTGCGCTCGCTGCACGCGTGCCCCATCAGGCCGATCCGCCAGGCACGCCCGGCGAACGTCCCCAGCCCCGCGCCGACCTCGATGCCGTGCTCGGTCAGCAGGCGGGCGCGCAGGGCGGCCTCGTCGACGTCGTCGGGCAGCGCCACGGTCGTCAGCTGCGGCAGGCGGTGGCCGGGCTCGGCCAGCAGCTCCAGGCCCAGCGCTTCCAGCCCCTCGTGGAGCAGGGCGCCGAGGGTGGCGTGGCGTGCGAGCCTGGCCTCGAGCCCCTCCTCGAGCACCAGGTCGAGTCCGGTCGCCAGCCCGTAGAGCGACGAGATCGGGGCGGTGTGGTGGTAGGTGCGCCCGCCCCGCCCATCGAGGTAGCCAAGCAGCAGCGTGAGGTCGAGGTACCACGACTGCACCGGGGTGGTGCGCTCGCGCACGCGCTGCACCGCCCGCTCGCTGAAGGTGATCGGTGCGAGCCCGGGCGGCACGGACAGGCACTTCTGGGTGCCGCTGTAGGCGACGTCCACATCCCAGTCGTCCACGCGCACATCGACGCCGGCGAGGCTGGTGACGGTGTCCAGCACCAGCAGCGTGTCGGTGTCGGCCACCGCGGTGCCGATCTCGGCCACGGGCTGGTGGACCCCGGTGGAGGTCTCGGCGTGCACCAGGCCGGCCACGCGCGGGCGATGCCGCTCGACCGCGTCGATGAAGGCCGCCGGGTCGATGATCCGGCCCCAGTCGGCCTCCACGGTGTGCACCGTCGCGCCGGCTCGCCGGGCGACCTCGGCCATGCGACCGCCGAACACCCCGTTGACGCCGACCACCACGTCGTCGCCGGGCTCGACGAGGTTGACCAGGGCGGCCTCCATGCCCGCCATCCCGGTGGCCGAGACCGCGAACGTCACCGGGTTCCCAGTGCGGAAGACGGTGCGCAGGCCCGACGCGATCTGCTCGAGCACGGGAGTGAAGTCCGGGTCGAGGTGGCCCAGCAGCGGCTGGGACTGCGCACGCAGGACCGCGGGGTGGACGTCGCTGGGCCCGGGGCCCATCAGGATGCGCTCTGGAGGGAACATGGCGCGCAGCCTACTGCGAGCCCGGAGCCTGCTGTGCGCACGGCAGCCTGCTGCGCGCACGGCAGCCTACGGGGCACATGCGGGCTACCGTGCGCCCCGAGCGCGCGAGCAGGCGACGCATCGTCAGCGGCGCGAGCGAGCCGGCAGGAGCAGGATCATGAGCGTGAAGACCCTCGGCCTCGACGACGCGCTGCACCGCTACGTCGTGGCCCACAGCCGTCCCGACGACGCGGTGCTGGCCAGCGTGGCCGCCGAGACGCGGCGCCGGTGGCCCGAGCGCGTGGGCCTTGCGATCGCACCCGAGCAGGGGGCGTTCATGGAGCTGCTCGCCCGCCTGACGGGGGCGTCGGTGGCCGTGGAGATCGGCACCTTCACCGGATACTCGTCGATCTGCCTGGCCCGCGGCCTGGCCGAGGACGGCCACCTGCACTGCTTCGACGCCAGCGCCGAGTGGACCGCCGTCGCGCGCGAGCACTGGGAGCGCGCCGGCCTCGACCAGCGCATCACCCTGCACCTCGGCGACGCGCACGAGCAGCTGCCCGCGGCGCTGGCGACGCTGGACGCCCCGGTCGACCTCGCCTTCATCGACGCCGACAAGCCCGGCTACCCCGCCTACTATGAGCAGCTGCTGGCGCACCTCGCCCCCGATGGGGTGATCGCGGTGGACAACACCTTGTCCGGTGGCCGCGTCGTCGACCCCGGAGACTCCGACGACGCCCGCGCGATCGCGGCGTTCAACCAGCAGGTCGTCGAGGACCCGCGCGTCGAGGTGGTGCTGCTGCCCGTCGCCGACGGCTTGAGCCTGATCAGCCCGGTCAGCGGCGCTCGCGACCAGCGCTAGCCACCCTGGCGCCCGCCCCCGGGTGCGCTCGCCCGCGACCTCGGCGTCAGTGGCCGCAGCACCCGCTCCGCATCACACCGCCCGTCCCCGCACCACGCACGCTTCCGTCGCCACGCGCGCCACGGGTCGGCCCACGTACGAGGAGCACTCATGGTCTCACCGCCACCCGCCAACGGACACGCCCCCACGCACGGACCACACGGCTCGCTGCGCGTGGCCGTGGGCCAGCCGTCTCTGCCCGTCGGTGACCTGTCAGGCAACCGGCAGCGGATCACCGAGACGATGCAGTGGGCCGAGGAGGTCGAGGCCGACCTGCTGGTCCTGCCCGAGCTGGCCATCACCGGCTACCCGCCCGAGGACCTGCTGCTCACACCCGGCTTCGTCGACGCGAACCTGGCGGTGCTCCAGGACCTTGCTGGCGTGGCCGGCAGCTGCGTGACGGTGGTCGGCTTCGTCGATGCGGTCGCCGAGCATGCCGTGTCCGACAGCGCGCCGCGCTACCTCGCCAACGCGGTCGGGATCCTGTACGGGGGCCAGGTGCGCGGGCGCGTGCACAAGGTGCTGCTGCCCAACTACGGCGTCTTCGACGAGCGGCGCTACTTCGCCTCGGGCGCCGAGACCGGCGAGAGCGGCTGGACCTGGGCGATGCACGGCACCGACGTGGGGGTGCTGGTCTGCGAGGACCTGTGGCGCCCCGATGTGCCCGACGGGTTCGCTGTCGACGGGGCGCAGGCCCTCGCCAGCGCCAACGCCAGCCCGTTCCATCGCGGCAAGGCCGCCCAGCGCGAAGCGGTCGTGACCGACACCGCCAGGCGCTGTGGCATGCCGGTGGCCTACGCCAACCTCGTCGGCGGGCAGGACGAGATCGTGTTCGACGGCGGCTCGATCATCGCCGGGCCCAGCGGCGAGGTGCTGGCCAGGGCGCCACAGTTCGAGGAGGCCAACGTCGTCATCGACGTGCCGCTGGTGCACCCGACCAGCCAGCGCCCGCGCCGGTTCGTGTGCCGTCCCACGCCGGTGGCCAAGCAGCCGGCGCCGCCGGCGCCCACGCCCGGCACCGAGATGGAGGACCTGGAGGAGGTCTATCAGGCGCTGGTGCGCGGCGTGGCCGACTTCGTCCACGGCCAGGGAGGCGAGTCGGTGGTGCTCGGCCTGTCAGGCGGCATCGACAGCTCGCTGGTGGCCACGCTGCTTACCGACGCGCTGGGCCCCGACAGGGTCTGGGGCGTCATGCTGCAGGGACCCGCCACCCGCGAGGTGGACATCGCTGACGCAGCCGAGCAGGCCCAGCGGCTGGGCATCGCCTACGACCACGTCAGCATCGAGGAGCTGTGCCGGTTGGAGACGGGCGCGATCAGCGACCTCCTCGGCACCACGTCCGATCGTCTCGGCGCCTCCGTCGAGGGGGTGGCCCCGCGCCTGCGCAGCAGCATGCTGCTGGCCGTCGGCGAGAACCGCGATGCCATGCTGATCGCCACCAGCAACAAGACCGAGCTGGCGGTGGGCTACGGCCATCTGTACGGCGACCTCGCCGGCAGCTACGCGCCGCTCGCCGACGTGCCCAAGACCCTCGTGTTCGCACTGGCGCGGTGGCGGAACTCGGCGAAGGGGCCGCAGCTCGGCTCGGAGGCTGACACCGAGCCCATCCCCGAGCGGATCATCACCAAGGAGCCCAGCGCCCGCCGGACACCCGACCGGCCCGACCGGGAGCTCCCCGCGAGCTACGCGGTCATCGACGCGGTGCTGGAGCGCCTCGTCGAGCTCGCCCAGTCGCCAGACGAGGTGGCCGATGCCGGCTTCGATCCTGATGTGGTCCAGCGCGTCGCCGATCTCGTCGAGGCCAACGAGGGGACGCGCCAGCAGGCGCCCCCGGGGCCGAAGGTGACGGCGCTGGCCTTTGGTCGCGATCGCCGCCAGCCGCTGACCAGCGCGTGGCGGCCGCGCATCACCCCGCCCGGTGCGGAGCGCCCCAGCACCGACCTGGTGCCCGACCCCGAGAGCGTGCTCGAGGGCTGACCCCGGCGTCAGGGGCACCGGGTCGAAGCCCGGCGCCGCTGGCCCGGCTCGCGCCCGACGCTCGGCTGGCGGCCTGCGGCTGCGGGCCTGCGGCTGCGGGCCTGCGGCACTGCGCGTCAGCCGCCGTGCCGGGCCTTGAGCAGGCGCGCGAGCTCGACGATCGGCTCGGCGTGGTCGTCGACGCGGACATCGACCCCGGCGCCGCCGGCGCCGCCTGCCGCGCGCGCTGGAGCCGCAGGCGACACGACGCGCAGCGCCGCCGACCGGGTGGGGGCGGCGGTGCCGCCTGCCGCGGCGGCTGCCTCGAGCGCGGCGAGCAGGCGCGTCGACAGCCGGCCCTGGGTGGCACCCCAGCGGGCGACGAGCGCGGCCACCACGCCCGCCGTGGCCAGCGCGTGGCCCGCGGCTGCCACGTCGGTGCGCATGCCGTGGTCCGCAGCCGGTGCGCAGGCCAGCCCAGTGTCAGCTGCGACTCGGCCGTCGGCGTCCACGACCAGCGTCTGGCGGGTGGCGGCATCGGGATGTCCCCGCAGCGCCCCGAGCACGCCGTCGACGCCCCAGCCGCGCTCGAGTGCGGCGAGCCCCACGGCTGCGTCGTCGGCAGTCGGGGCCTCGGCCAGCACGGCGACCGCCCCGACGCCAGCGTGTGCCACGCCCATGTGGGCGCCGGCTGCGGGCGCGGCGCTGGCGACAGCGATCCCCAGGTCGCCGTTGTCACGGTCTCGTGCCACGATCGAGAAGGTCACCGTGTCCTCCTAGAGTCGCCCGTCAGCGCCGGCACCGTACACCGCCACCGGAGGGTGATGCTCATGGCCGATCCGCCGCCCAAGATCCGGCTGATCACCGGACCCGACGAGCTGCTGGTGGCGCGCAAGGCCGAGGAGATGCTCGCCGCCGAGCGGCAGGCGCAGGGGGAGCTGGAGGTCACCGACGTGCGGGCGCGCGAGCTCGGCGAGGAGGGACTGCCCGACATCCGCACGCCCTCGCTGTTCGGGGCGCCCAAGGCGGTGGTGATCCGCGATGCGCACCAGCTGCCGGCGACCCATGCCGACGAGCTTCGAGCGGCCTTGGACGGCCCGGTCGAGGCGTTGGTGCTGCTGCTCGCCGAGCCCAGCGAGCGCATCAAGAGGCTCGCCGCCGCGATCAAGGCTTGGGGCGGGCGCACCGACGTCGCACCACCTCGGGACTTCGAGGACGCCGAGTGGAGGGCGCTCATCAAGAAGGAGGTGGAGCGGCACGGTCGGACCGCGGACGCCGAGGCGATCGACGCCCTGTTCCAGCGCGCCGGCACAGAGCCCTCGGCCATCGCCGAGAAGGTGGCCCAGGTGGCTGCAGGGGCCCCGGCGGGCCGGCTGAACGCCGCGCAGGTGCGCGAGCTCACCGAAGGGCAGGGCAACCGCGGCGCATTCGCGGTCGTCGATGCGGTAGCCAATCGCAACCCCGAGGAGGCGCTGCGGCTGCTGCGCGGTGCCTTGGCGGCGGGGGAGGAGGCCTTTGGCATCCTCGGCGCTCTGGCGCACCGGCTGCGCGCGATCGTCGCGGTGGCCGCCGGCATCGACCCCAAGGCCATCGACCTTCGCATCTCGCCCGGCCAGGCAGGGTTCCTCAAGGGCAAGCGTCGCAACTTCGCCCCCGGCGAGCTGACGCGCGCGATGCGGATCCTCGCCGACGCCGACGCCGAGATGAAGGGCGGCGACCTGCCACCCGAGCTCGTGCTCGAGCGCGCTGTGCTGGCGATCGCCGACCCTGGCGGCGAGCGCACACCGCGCCGCGTCGTGCCCGACGTCGCGCGCACCGGGTAGCGGCCGGCGCGCCGCGGCACGCGGCTGAGCAGGGCTCGGCGCGTCCTCGGCGTCAGCCGTGCGGTGGTGGTCGCAGGAGACCGCCGACGTCGTCCAGCACCCAGGTGGGGGTCGGATCGCCCGGGCGGGGCGACGCGGCGTCGGCGGCCCCGGTGAGCACCAGCGCGGTGTCGCAGCCTGCGGCGGTGCCCGCGGCGATGTCGGTGTCGAGGCGGTCGCCCACGACCAGCGGCCGCCGCGTCGGGTCGGGCAGGCGGGCGGTGGCCTCGTCGATCAGCCCGCGGTTGGGCTTGCCCGCGACCTCAGGCTGCACCCCGGTCGTGGTCGACAGCGCCGCGCACAGGGCGCCGTTGGCCGGCCACAGCCCGTCCTCGGCCGGGATGGTGGTGTCCACGTTGGTCGCCAGGAACCGCGCCCCGTGCTGGATCGCCAGCGCCGAGTCGCGCAGCTGGGCGTAGCGCAGCTCTGGGTTGAAGCCGGCCACCACGACGTCGGCATCGCGCCAGGCATCGGTCGTGCGCACGCCGCGCGCCTCCAGGCCCTCGCGCAGGGCGCGGGTCCCCTGGACCAGCACGGTCTCGTCGTGGGACAGCAGCGCGGCCGCGGCGTGCACGGAGGTGACGACCTGGTCGACCTCGACCGGCAGGCCGGCCTGCGTCAGCCAGGCGGCGACCTCGTCGGGCGCGCGGGAGGCGTTGTTGGTGGCAAGCACCGGTCCGAGCCCGTGCTCGCGCAGCGCGGCGAGCACCGCAGCAGCACCCGGCACGGGGGTGTGGCCGCGGATGAGGCAGCCGTCGATGTCGAGGACCACCCCGGTGTAGCGGGCCGCGAGGGTCCCGGCGAGGGGATCAGGGACGGCGGGTCGGGACGCCATCGCGACGGCTCGGCAGCCGTGCGATCAGGACAGCGACTCGAGGCGCTTGGCCATGCGCGACTTCTTGTTGGCTGCGAAGTTCCGGTGGAACACGCCCTTGCTGGCGGCCTGGTCGAGGCGGCGCGCGGCCTCCTTGTAGTGCTCCTGGGCCGCGGTGGCGTCCCCCTCGTCGACGGCCTTGTGGAACCGCTTCATGTGGGTGCGCACGTTGGTGCGGCGCGCCTTGTTGCGCAGGCGCCGCTCCTTGTTCTGGCGGTCGCGCTTGGCTTGGCTCTTGATGTTGGGCATGGCGTCGCTGCCTGGGCTCGGAGGTCGGGGTGAGGTCGTCGGCGGGCGGCGATCGGGGCGCCGGCCAAGCCACGAGTCTAGGCCGCGCGCGCCGGGGTGTCCACGGGAGCCGTCGTGGTCCACCGCCACCGCGCCGAGAGCGCGCCGCACCGGGCTAGCCTGGGGTGTGCGCCCCGCGGCGCACGCGGCACGGTGCGTGCCCGCACCGTCCGGCCCCGACCCAGGTGGACCATGGCCTTCTCGATCGAGCAGATCCGCAACTTCGCGATCATCGCGCACATCGACCACGGCAAGTCGACGCTGGCGGATCGCATGCTCCAGCACACCCATCTGGTGGACGACCGCACGATGCGCGACCAGTACCTCGACCGGATGGACCTGGAGCGCGAGCGCGGCATCACGATCAAGGCGCAGGCGGTGCGCATGCCCTACACCAGCGATCTGGACGGGCAGGACTACCTGCTGAACCTCATCGACACGCCCGGCCACGTGGACTTCACCTACGAGGTGAGCCGGGCGATGAACTCCTGCGAGGGGGCGGTCCTCCTCGTCGACGCCTCACAGGGCATGCAGGCCCAGACGATCGCCAACCTGTACGTGGCCATCGAGGCGGGCCTGGAGATCATCCCGGTGCTCAACAAGACCGACCTGCCAGCAGCGCGCCCGGAGGCGGTGGCCATCGAGGTCGCAGGTCTGCTGGGCGGCGACCCCGAGGACGTGCTGCGCGTGTCGGCCAAGACCGGCGAGGGCGTCGCCGAGGTCCTCGAGCGCATCGTCGCCGACGTGCCACCCCCCAAGGGCGATCGCGACGCCCCGACACGGGCGCTGATCTTCGACAGCGAGTACGACGCGTATCGCGGGGTGATCCCCTACGTCCGCGTGGTCGACGGCGTCCTGCGCCCACGTCAGGAGATCCGCCTGATGGCCACCGGGTTCCACAACGAGATCGACGATCTCGCGGTCATCAGCCCGGAGGTCAAGCCGATCGCGGAGCTCGGACCGGGCGAGGTCGGGCTGCTCAGCGCCTCCATCAAGGCTGTGGACCAGGCGCGCGTGGGCGACACGATCACCGATCATCGCCACCCGGCCGAGGGGCCCCTGCCCGGGTACCGCGAGCCCACCCCGATGGTGTTCTGCGGGCTGTACCCCGTCGACAGCGATGATTTCCCCGACCTGCGCGACGCCCTGGATCGGCTGCGGCTCAACGATGCGAGCTTCACCTACGAGCCCGAGACCTCGGCGGCGCTGGGCTTCGGTTTCCGCTGCGGGTTCCTGGGGCTGCTGCACATGGAGATCATCCGCGAGCGCCTGGACCGCGAGTACGACATCGAGCTGGTGACCACCGCGCCCAACGTCCGCTACGAGGTCGAGCTCGAGGAGCGGCTGCGCAAGCCCGACGAGGACAGCGTGCTCCACCTGTCCAACCCGGCCGAGTTCCCCGAGCCCAACCGGATCGCCGAGATCCGCGAGCCCGTCGTGGACGCCATGATCGTGTGCCCCTCCGAGCACGTGGGCACCGTCATGCAGCTGTGCGAGCACCGCCGCGGCGAGATGCGCTCCATGGAGTACCTCACCGAGGAGCGGGTGGAGCTGCGCTACCTGCTGCCGCTGGCCGAGATCATCTTCGACTTCTTCGACAAGCTGAAGTCGGGCACCCGCGGCTACGCCAGCCTCGACTACGAGCACGCGGGGCTGCGCACCTCGGACCTGGTCCGCTGCGACATCATGCTGAACTACGAGACGATCGATGCGTTCAGCCAGATCGTGCACCGCGACCACGCCTACGAGTACGGCAAGGCCATGGTGAACAAGCTGCGGGAGCTGATCCCGCGTCAGATGTTCGACGTGCCCATCCAGGCCTCGATCGGCTCGCGCGTCATCGCTCGCGAGACGGTGCGCGCCAAGCGCAAGGACGTGCTCGCCAAGTGCTACGGCGGCGACGTGACGCGCAAGCGCAAGCTGCTGGAGAAGCAGAAGGAGGGCAAGAAGCGCGCCAAGCAGGTCGGCGCGGTGGAGGTGCCCCAGGAGGCTTTCGTGGCCGCGCTCAGCGTCGACCGCACCTGATCGGCGGTGGCAGCCGCGCGGCAGGCCGCCGGCCTCTACGTGCACGTCCCGTTCTGCCGCCATCGCTGCGGCTACTGCGACTTCAACGTCCTGACCGGTCACGACGCGAGCCTGCGCGAGACCTACGTGGCCGCGTTGCGCCAGCGCCTGGGCCAGGTGGCAGCCGACGGGTGGCCGGCCATGGCCAGCGTCTTCATCGGAGGTGGCACGCCCACCCAGCTCACCGCAGGACAGCTCGGCACCGTGCTCGGCGCCGCGCGCGAGCAGCTGTGGCTGCGTGAGGACGCCGAGGTGACCGTCGAGGCCAACCCCGAGGACCTCGACGCAGCCTTCGCCGAGGGGCTGGCTGCCGCCGGGGTGAACCGCGTCAGCCTCGGAGCGCAGTCGTTCGACGCCGGGGTGCTGTCCTTCCTCGACCGCCTCCACGATCCCGCGACGGTCCCCGCAGCGGTGCGGGCGCTGCGCGCCGCCGGGATCGCCGAGCTGGGCCTCGACCTGATCTACGGCACACCCGGTGAGACAGCGGGCTCCTGGGCTGAGACCCTGCGCGCCGCCCTCGCCCTGGAGCCCACCCACGTCTCGTGCTACGCGCTGACGCTGTCGCCGGGCACGCCGTACTGGCGACAGGTCACCCTGGGCCAGCGCAGCGCCCCCGACGACGATCTGGCCGGTGACCGCATGCAGGCCGCCGACGAGGCGCTGACTGCGGCCGGCTACGAGCGCTACGAGACCTCCAACTGGGCCCTGCCGGGATCGCGGTGCCGCCACAACCTGGCCACCTGGGCCGGCGGGGACTACCTCGGCGTCGGCGCCGGTGCGCACAGCCACCGCCAGGGGCGGCGCTGGTGGGAGCGCCGCGCCACCCACGCCTGGCTGCGCGGCGTCGATGCCGGTGATCCGGTGGGCGGCGGTGAGCAGGTCTCACCCGAGCAGCAGCGGACCGAGCGCGCCCTGACCGGGCTGCGCACCGTGGAGGGCGTGGCCCGAAGCGACCTCGCGCCGGTGGACGAGCGCGCGTGTCGCGATCTGGTGCGCGCCGGGCTCGTGATCGATGACGGGGAGGTGCTGCGTCCCACACGCGCCGGTCTGGCCCAGGCCGACGCGCTGGTGCGGGCGCTGCTCGCCTGACCGTGCCGCACCCCCACGGACCGTGGCGTCAGGGCTCGCTGTGGCCCAGCTCCTGGGCCAGGCGCGTGAGCGTGGTGCGCAGCTGGTCGTTCATCGCGCGGTGGTCGCCGTCCTCGGGGGGATGGATCGGGTCGCCGAAGACCACGGTGACGCGGTGCAGCCGAGGCCAGGTGCTGCCCTTGGGGAACGACTGGAACGTCCCGTCGATGTAGACCGGCACGATCGGCACGCCGTGCTGGGCGGCCATGAACGCCGCGCCCGAGCGCACGCGCCCCATGCGGCCGGTCTTGGTGCGCGTCCCCTCGGGGAACAGGAACAGGCTCCAGCCCTCCGCGAACAGATGCTCCAACCGCTGCTGCGTGGTGCGCGACAAACCGGTGCGCTCGATGGGCACCGCAGCGAACAGCAGCGACACCAGCAGCCCCAGCCACCGCTTGCGGAAGAAGTAGTCGAGCGCGGCGACGACGCTGGTGCGACGGCGCCAGCGCCACGGCAGCGCGTGGAGCACCACCGGTGTGTCCAGGTGGCTGGCGTGGTTGGCCGCGAAGACCACCGGTGTGTCCAGCCCGCGGAAGCGCTCGCGGCCCAGACGTCGCGGCCGGTTGTGGATCCAGATGAGCAGGCGCAGCGGCAGGTTGGCCAGCTCGCGCGCGACCAGTGCCGGTGGCGTGTGCACCCAGGAGGTGTCCGGCGGTGGGTCCTGCTGGGGTCGTTCCTCCGGCGAGAGCGACACGGGGGATCCTTGGGCGCGGGGGCTCGGCTCGCGGGCGGCTCGGCAGGCCCGTCGCGGCGGGTGCGGCGGGGCCGGCGCGGGCACCCTTGGCGCCGGCGGATGCTAGCGCAGTCGGCGCGCGCGGTGAACCGGCTCCGACGCGGCCGTTGCCGGACTCGCGCCCCTAGACTGCCCCACCGTGTCCTCCGACTCGCATCTCGACGCCGCAGGGCGTGGCCCGTCACCACCGGCCTGGGCACGTCGCCTGCCGGTGCAGCTGACGGTCGCGCGCATCGCTCTGACCCCGGTGGTGATGGCGCTGCTGCTGGCCGAGGACGCCGAGGCGCTGCGCGGCCTGGCGGCCGGTGTGTTCGTCGCCTCGGCGGTCACGGACTGGCTCGACGGGCGTCTGGCGCGGCGCTGGCAGGTCACCAGCACGCTGGGCGGCTTCCTGGACACCACCGCTGACAAGCTGCTGGTCACCGGCGTGCTCGTCGCGCTCGTGGCCGAGGCGCACGCCTCGCCGTGGGTCGCGGTGATCATCATCGGCCGCGAGCTGCTGATCCTCGGGCTGCGTGCCGTGGTCGCGGTCTCGGGGCTGCTCATCGCCCCGTCGTGGTGGGGCAAGGCCAAGACCACCGTCCAGTTCGTGGCGCTGGTCCTGGCGATCGTGCGCCCCGCGGTGGATCTGGGGCCGCTCGCGCTGCACACGTGGGCGCTATGGGCGGCCGCGGCGATCACGCTGATCAGCGCCCTCGACTATCTCATCAAGTTCCGCAACCAGGTGCCCACCGCCGGCTGACGTGGCGCGTGGGCGCGCCGGGAGGGCGCCATGGCACAGGACGTGTTCGTCACCGGCGGCAGTGGTCTCGTGGGCCGGTCGGTCGTGGCCGCACTGGTCGCGCGCGGCGACCGCGTGCGGGCCCTTGCACGCTCGGAGACCGCCGCACAGACCCTGCGCGAGGCCGGTGCCACACCGGTGGCCGGCGACCTGCTCGATCCCGACACCCTGCTCCCGCAGCTGGGCGGCATGGACGTCGTCTACCACGTCGCCGGGCTCAACGCGTTCTGCCTGGGCGACCCGAGCCCGCTGTACCGCGTCAACGTGGACGGCTCCCGAGCGGTGGTGCGGGCTGCGGCGGCCGCGGGCGTGGGCCGGCTCGTCCACACCTCGTCGGCGGCCACGATCGGCGAGCCCTCGGGCGCGATGGCCGACGAGCACGCGCCGCACCGCGGGCACTTCATCTCCCACTACGAGCGGTCCAAGCACCAGGCCGAGCGGCTCGTGCTGGCCGAGGCCGCCGATCGCGGGCTCGACGCGGTGTGCGTCAACCCTTCCTCCGTGCAGGGTCCGGGGCGGGCCGGTGGGACCACCAAGCTGCTGGTCTCCTACCTCAACGGCGGCCTGCGCGCGGTGGTGGACACGCGCCTGAGCCTGATCGACATCGACGACTGCGCCGCCGCGCACCTGCGGGCCGCCGACCACGCCGCGCGGGGGGAGCGCTACCTCATCAGTGGGGCGACGCTGACCGTCCGCGACGGGTTGGCCCTGCTCGGCGAGCTCACGGGGGTGCAGCACCGCACGGTGGCGCTGCCGCGCCAGCTGGCGCTGGCCGCCGGCACGTTCGCCGAGGGCGTGGGGCGGCTGCGCGGGCGCACGCCCTCGGTGTGTCGCGAGATGGTGCGCACCCTGGCGCACGGCCACCACTACGACGGCTCGCGAGCGCAGCGCGAGCTGGGGGTGTCGTACACACCGCTGGAGCACACCCTCGCGCGGCTGGTGCGCTGGCTGGTCGACGCCGGCCACGTCACCGCAGCGCTGCCGCGGGTGCCCGCCCAGGGGACGTGAGACGCTCCGAGGGCCGGGCGCGTGCGCGCCCGGCCCTCGTCACGTGCTGGCAGCGAGCCCGTCGAGCTCGCGTCGGTCGGTCAGGCGAGCGCCTTCTTGCGCGCCTCGTAGGCCGCCTGGTCGGTGGAGGCCTGCTCCGCAGCGAGCGTGGCGTCCACGATCTTGCGGTACTGGTCGATCTCCCGGGCGACGCGGTCCTCGTCCCAGCCAAGCGGCTCGGCCACGAGGTCCGCGACCTCCTTGGCGGCGCCCATGCCGCGGTCGCTCTGCTCGATGAACGCGCGCGTGCGGCGGGCGATGATGTCCTCGAGGGTCTGGGCGCCCTCGTGGGTCGCGCCGTAGAGGGCCTCCACGCGGAGGTAGCCCGGGGCGGACTCGAGCGGCTTGCCCAGATCAGGCTGCTCCTCGATCATCGCCAGCAGCTCGTCGATCATGTCGCCGTAGCGGTCCAGCAGGTGGGTGATCCACCCGACGTGCAGCCCGCTGTCGGAAGCGATGCGCTCGCGCTCGTTCATGCGCGCCCAGTAGGCCTCGGCACCCATGATGAGCACGTCCTCGGTGATGCAGTCGGGCACCCGCTGGGGCAGACGCTCTGCTGCGGCGTCGACGACGTCCTTGGCCATGACGCGGTAGGTGGTGTACTTCCCGCCGGCGATGGTCAGCAGGCCGGGCATGGTCTCCATGACCGCGTGCTCGCGGCTCAGCTTCGCGGTCGAGGCCGAGCCCTCGGCGGGCACCACCAGCGGGCGCAGGCCGGAGAAGACGCCGCGGATGTCCTCGTGGGTGATCGGGTTCACGAGCACCGCGTTGAGGCGCTCGAGGAGGTAGTCGATGTCCCCGGCGTGGGCCGCGGGCTCCTCGACGTCGTACTCCCAGGCCGTGTCGGTCGTGCCGATGATCCAGTACTTGCCCCACGGGATGGTGAACAGCACGCTCTTCTCGGTGCGCAGGATCAGCCCCGTGGTGTTGGGGATCTTCTCCTTGTCAATGAGGAAGTGGATGCCCTTGGAGGGCTGGACCTTCACCGCGGCGTTGCCGCCCATCCGCTGGATCACGTCGGTCCAGGGGCCGGCGGCGTTGATGGTCTGCTTGGCGCGCACGTCGAAGATCGTGCCGTTGCGGTTGTCACGGACCGTGGCGCCGACGACGTGCCCGGCCTCGACGGTCAGGTCGGTGACCTCGGCGTAGGTCGCGATGTGGGCGCCGTGCTTGGCTGCGGTGCGCCCGATGAACATCGTGTGCCGGGCGTCGTCCACCTGCCCGTCGTAGTAGCGGATGCCGCCGGTCAGCACGTCGGGGTCGAGGCCCGGGTTGATCTGCATCGCCTTCTTCTTGGAGTAGTGGCGATGACGCGGCACAGCCGGGCTGGTGCCAGCCAGGATGTCGTAGAGCAGCACGCCGGCGCCCGTGTAGGGGCGCTCCCAGCCCTTGCGGGTCAGCGGGTAGAGGATCGGGATGCCCTTGACGAGGTGCGGGCAGAGCTTGCTGATGGCCAGGCCGCGCTCCTGCAGCGCCTCGCGGACGAGCTTGAAGTCGAGCTGCTCGAGGTAGCGCAGCCCGCCGTGCATCAGCTTGGTGGAGCGGCTGGAGGTGCCCTGCGCGAAGTCGGCCTTCTCGACGAGGCCGACCCGCAGTCCGCGGGTGGCAGCGTCGAGCGCCGCTCCGACGCCGGTGACACCACCGCCGATGACGAGGACGTCGAGCTCTTGCTGGCTCATCTGCTCGAGCGCGGCGTTGCGGCGCTCGGTGGTGAGTGGTGCGGTCGGCATGATGGACCCTCTCGTCTGCGGCTCTCGTCTGCGCCTGGGCTCGTGCAGCGCCCCACCCGGGGCGGACCTCTTGGCGATCGTACCTTCATTGCATCATACCGAGTGCGATCCGTGCGAACGCCGTCAGAGGTCCCGGCTCGTCACTGGATGGATGGCTTATGCTGCTCGGGCCGAACGGTCACAGGAGGCACGCATGAGCCAGCGATCCATCGACGGGCCCGACCGCAACCTCGCGCTCGAGCTGGTGCGCGTCACCGAGGCGGCAGCCATGGCCGCAGCCCGCCAGATGGGCATGGGCGACAAGATCGCCGTGGACCGCGCCGGGGTCGACGCGATGCGGGCGGTGCTTGGCACCGTGGCGATGCGCGGCACGGTCGTCATCGGCGAGGGCGAGAAGGACCACGCGCCGATGCTGTACAACGGCGAGCACGTCGGCTCTGGCGACGCCGAGGACCCCGAGCTCGACATCGCCGTCGATCCGGTCGAGGGCACCACGCTGGTGGCCAAGAGCCTGCCCAACGCGCTGGCGGTGGTCGCCCTGGCCGAGCAGGGCACGCTGTTCGACCCGGGTCCCTGCGTGTACATGAACAAGCTCGCCGTCGGCCCGGAGGCCGCGGGCACCGTCGACCTCGACGCGCCCGTGGCCGACACGATCGAGGCCGTGGCACGAGCCAAGGGCGGCACGCCGCGGGATGTCACCGTGGCGGTGCTGGACCGGCCCCGCCACGACGACCTGGTCGAGGACATCCGCAAGGCCGGCGCGCGCGTGCGGTTCCTGCCCGACGGCGACGTCGCGGGCGCGATCACCGCGGCACGGCCCGGCTCGGGGGTGGACGCCTGCATGGGCATCGGCGGCACGCCGGAGGGCGTCCTGGCCGCGGCGGCCCTGCGCTGCCTGGGCGGCCAGATCCTGGGGCGGCTGTCGCCCCGTGACGAGGAGGAGCAGCGCCAGGCCGTCGAGCAGGGCTACGACCTGGAGAGCGTGCTGGACACCGAGGACCTGGCCGGCACCGGCGAGGTCTTCTTCTCCGCCAGCGGCATCACCGACGGGGAGCTGCTGCGCGGTGTGCGGTTCCGCGCTGGCGGCGCCACGACGGAGTCGCTGTCGATGCGGGCGCACTCGGGCACGGTGCGGCGCATCGAGGCCGAGCACCCCTTCAGCAAGCTCAACGTCGTGGCGAGCTACGCCGAGGTGCACGTGCCGGGCTGATCGTCGCGCACCCGATGTCGCGCCGCAGTGTGCGTGCAGCGCCCACCGTGGCGCTCCATCGCGCACATCGCGATGCGCTCGCGCCTGGGACGGACGCGCCGCAGCGAGCGCACAGCGCCGCGCCTCACGCATGGCAAGGGTCACGCGGGGTCGTGAGCGCAGGCCCTCCTGACCTGGTGGTCGGGCCGATCGCACCCTGTGGCACGGGCCTGTGGTCCCGAGCCGCGGTGCACATCTGCTTCACCGCGGCAGAGATGCTTGACCGCAGAATCTCGCAAGTCGTAATGTCCCTGGTGTTGGAGTCCGGCGGGAGCCACCGCGGCGCAGACAGCGTCGCACCCGGAGGCCACAACGCGCCGACCGCGAGCCGTGCGGCGCCCTGACCAGAGGAAGGTGAGCTTGAGATGGATCTGAGTCTGTTGATTCTGCTGGGAGCCGTCGGAGGTGGTGTCTTCGGCGCTGCCATCGGCGCCCTGCCAGCCTTCGTGTTCACCGGTTTCACGGTGATCGCCGGCGTGGCGGTCGGTGTGGCCACCGGTGACTACGACTTCTTGGGGAACGTCGCGTTCGGGCCGGTCTTCGGTCCGCACATCGCCTTCTCCGGTGGTGTTGCGGCAGCCGCGTTCGCCAAGCGCATGGGCTATGTCGATGACGCGAAGGACATCGCCACGCCGATGGTGTCGCTGAC
Organism: Nitriliruptoria bacterium; assembly: GCA_003553565.1. Classification (GTDB taxonomy): domain Bacteria; phylum Actinomycetota; class Nitriliruptoria; order Euzebyales; family Egibacteraceae; genus PUKE01. The sequence goes on from PWER01000055.1 coordinate 17,746, forward strand.
CAACCCGTCGGTGCTGCTGGTGGGTGGTCTGTTCGGTCTGATCGGCCACATCGGCCAGCAGATCATCGACGGCCCGCTCGCGGGCGTCGAGTGGACCGACGGCATCGCGCTGATGGTCGCGGTCAGCAACATCATCGCCCGGCTGGTGTTCGGCAGCTCCGGGCTCTTTGGCAAGCTCTCCGACGAGGCGCGCCAGCGCGGCCGCTTCATGCCTGGCGGCGGCAACGTCTGGGTGCCCCACCAGCAGCCGCTGATCCAGGCCGGCACCATCGGTCTGGGCTCGGGCCTCATCGCCAGCTGGATGACCATCACCGGCTGGCAGGTCAGCCCCGAGATCGGCGGTGTCATGATCGTCGCAGGGTTCGGCATCTCCGCGGCCACCCTGTTCTTCCTGGCCCTGGGCATGCCGGTCATGGTGACGCACCACATGACCCTGCCCGGCGCGGTCGCCGCGTTCCAGATGGTCGAGGTCGTGGGCACCAGCCCCGAGGTCGCCATGATCGTCGGCACCCTGTTCGGGATCGTCGGTGCGCTGCTGGGTGAGTTCTTCTCCCGGCTGTTCCTCATCCACGGCGACACCTTCATCGACCCGCCGGCCAACGCCATCTGGGCCGGCACCACGCTGGCGATCGGCCTGGGCTTCGTTCTGACGCTCTAGGCCGGCGCCACCGCACGCGGTGTCCGCACCCTCAAGGGGTGCGGACACCGCCGCTGCACCACACACCGCAGTCCGTGACGCGCAGGAGGCGCCATGAAGAAGCTCATCAACGACCCCGAGCACGTGGTCAACGAGTCGATCGAGGGCTTCGCCGCCGCGCACACCGACCGGGTGACCGCCCACTACGACCCCACCTGGGTGGTGCGCAACGACGCGCCGGTGCCCGGGAAGGTGGGGATCGTCTCGGGCGGCGGCAGCGGACACGAGCCGCTGCACGCGGGCTTCATCGGCCCAGGCATGCTCGATGCGGCGTGCCCCGGTGAGGTCTTCACCTCGCCCGTCCCCGACCAGATGCAGCCCGCCACCAAGGCCGTGGACGGCGGTGCCGGCGTGCTGCACATCGTCAAGAACTACACCGGCGACGTGGCCAACTTCGAGATGGCCGCGGAGCTCGCCGAGGCCGAGGGCACCCGCGTGCGCTCGGTGGTGCTCGACGACGACGTCGCCGTGCAGGACTCCTCGTTCACCGCCGGTCGACGCGGCGTCGGCGGGACGGTGCTGGCTGAGAAGATCCTGGGCGCCGCGGCCGACAAGGGCTACGACCTGGACCAGTGCGCCGATCTGCTCCAGCGCGTCAACAACCAGGTCCGCTCCATGGGCATGGCGCTCACGCCCTGCACCGTGCCCCAGGCCGGAGAGCCGACCTTCCAGCTCGAGGACAACGAGATGGAGATCGGCATCGGCATCCACGGCGAGCCCGGCCGCGAGCGCCTGCCGCTGGAGTCGGCTGATGAGATCACGCAGCGACTGGTCAACGCCGTCGTCGAGGACCTGCCGTTCCGTCGCGGCGACGACGTCCTGCTGTTCGTCAACGGCATGGGCGGGACCCCGCTCATGGAGCTCTACATCGTCTACCGCGCCGCCGAGCGGCTGCTGGCCGATCACGGCATCACCGTCACGCGCAACCTCGTCGGCGACTACATCACCTCGCTGGAGATGGCCGGCGCGTCGGTGACGCTGCTGAAGATGGACGACGAGCTCACCCAGCTGTGGGACGCACCCGTCAACACGCCCGGCCTGCGCTGGGGCATGTGAGCCACGCGCCCGGGGCTGCCACCGCAGTGGAGCCGAGCGGTGGCCGCCCCGGGCAGCAGCACCGCACCGACCGAGAACCGACCGACCGAGAACCGACCGAGAACCGACCCGCCCGGTGCGCAGATCCCAGAGCCGACGTTCCCTGACAAGGTGATCGCCCCCATGACCATCGATGCCGCAGTCGTCGCCGCCGCGGTCCGCTCCTGTGCGGATGTGATCGCTGAGCATCGCCACGAGCTGACCAAGCTCGACTCCGCGATCGGCGATGCCGACCACGGCACGAACCTGCACCGTGGCTTCCAGGCGGCGCTCGAGCGCCTGCCCGACCCGGAGGAGTCCCAGCCCGCCGACATCCTCAAGGCCGTGTCGATGGCGCTGGTGTCCAAGGTCGGGGGCGCCTCGGGCCCGCTGTACGGGACCGCGTTCCTGCGTGCCGCCGGCGCTGTCGACGGTGCCGAGCAGCTCGATGCGACCCAGGTGGTCGACGCCCTCGAGGCGGCCCTGGCGGGCGTGCAGCAGCGCGGCAAGGCCGAGCTGGGAGACAAGACCATCGTCGACGCGCTGTCACCAGCGGTCGATGCCGCCCGCGCCGCAGTCGAGGCCGGCAGCAGCGCGGCCGAGGCCCTGCGCGCCGCCGCGGACGCCGCGGCCGAGGGCGCCGAGGCCACGATCCCGCTGGTCGCTCGCAAGGGGCGGGCCAGCTACCTCGGCGAGCGCAGCGCCGGGCACAAGGATCCAGGAGCCACCTCCACGACCCTCCTGGTGCAGACCTTGGCCGAACAGGAGGGATGTCAAGCCTGACCACGGGGTGGCGGGGCAGCCGTCGCGTCACCCATCCAAGAGCACGAGTCCACGCACGTGGACACCTGAGGAACCCGAGCGAACGAGGAGATGCGCGATGGCACAGTACGTAGCCGCAATCGACCAGGGCACCACCAGCACGCGGTTCATGATCTTCGACTTCGGTGGCAACGTCATCGGCAGTCACCAGCTCGAGCACGAGCAGATCCTGCCGCAGGCCGGCTGGGTCGAGCACGACCCGGTGGAGATCTGGGAGCGCACCCGCACCACGATCGAGACGGGTCTGGAGTCCGCGAAGCTGTCTGGCTCCGACCTCGCCGCGGTCGGGATCACCAACCAGCGTGAGACCACCGTGGTGTGGAACCCCAAGACCGGTCGCCCCTGGTACAACGCGATCGTCTGGCAGGACACCCGCACCGACCGGATCGCCAGCAAGCTCGATCGCGAGGGCAAGGGCGAGGTCATCAAGCGCAAGGCAGGCCTGCCCCCCGCGACCTACTTCTCGGGCGGCAAGCTCCAGTGGATGCTGGAGAACGTCGATGGCCTCAAGGAGGCCGCCGAGAAGGGCGAGGCGATCTTCGGCACCATCGACACGTGGGTGCTGTGGAACATGACCGGCGGCATCAACGGCGGCGTCCACGCCACCGACGTCACCAACGCCAGCCGCACCATGCTGATGAACCTCGAGACGCTCGACTGGGACGACGAGCTGCTCGGGTTCTTCGGCATCCCCCGGGCGATGCTGCCCTCGATCGAGCCCAGCGCCAAGCCGGGCGGCTACGGCCTGACCCCGGCCAGTGGCCCTGTGGGCGCCGAGGTCCCGGTCGCCGGCATGCTCGGTGACCAGCAGGGCGCCACGGTGGGCCAGGTCTGCTTCGAGCCCGGTGAGGGCAAGAACACCTACGGCCCCGGCAACTTCTTCCTGCTCAACACCGGCAACGACATCACCCCCTCGCCCTCGGGCCTGCTGACCACGGTCGGCTATCAGTTCGGCGACAACCCCGCCGTGTACTGCCTCGAGGGCGCGATCGCCGTGACCGGCTCGGCCATCCAGTGGCTGCGTGACCAGCTCGGCCTGATCCAGGACGCGGCTGACACCGAGGCGATGGCCAAGCGCGTCGAGGACAGCGGCGGCTCCTACTTCGTGCCGGCCTTCTCCGGCCTGTTCGCGCCCTACTGGCGATCCGACGCCCGCGGCGTCATCGTCGGCCTGAGCCGCTTCGTCAACCGCAACCACATCGCTCGGGCGACGCTCGAGTCGATCTGCTACCAGACCAAGGACGTCGCCGAGGCGATGCGCAAGGACTCGGGCGTGGAGCTCGAGGAGCTGCGCGTGGACGGCGGCGCGACCATCAACGACACCCTCATGCAGATGCAGGCCGACATCCTCGGCGTGCCGGTCGTGCGCCCCGTGGTGGCCGAGACCCCCGCACTGGGCTCGGCCTACGCCGCCGGTTGGGCCGTCGGGTTCTGGAGCAACTTCCAGGAGATGAAGGACAACTGGAACGAGGACAAGCGCTGGAACCCGCAGTGGACCGACCAGCAGCGTACGGACGGCTACGCCGGCTGGAAGAAGGCCATCGAGCGCACGTACGGCTGGGTGGACGTCGAAGGCTAGTCCTCCCTCGCGTCGAGCGGGCCTCCCGCCCCCGCTCGACGCCTCCCGGATCGGGTCACCGCGCACACGGCCCGATCCGTGCCGGTGACGCGGCCCTCCCGGGCCGCGTCACCGGTGTGTGGGACCCCGGATCTCTGCGATCCTCGACCGCGCGCAGGAGGAGGTCCCCATGACCGTGGGCCTGGTGCTCGTCAGCCACAGCGCCGCCATCGCCGAGGGTGCGCGTGAGCTCGCCGCCCAGATGAGCCCGGGCGTGACCATCGTGGCCACCGGAGGCGATGAGGACGGCGGCCTCGGCACCAGCCTCGAGGCGATCCTCGCCGCACTGGAGGAGGCCGACCAGGGCGAGGGCCTGGTGGTCCTCTACGACCTGGGGGGCGCGGAGCTGACCGCCCAGACAGCGCTGGAGATGAGCGATCCGGAGGCGGCGTCACGACGCCTGCTGTGCGACGCGCCGCTGGTGGAGGGCGCTCTGGCGGCCGCCACCACCGCAGCTGGCGGCGCCGACGTGGAAGCGGTTGCCGCGGCAGCCCGGGCCGCGGGCGGGCACGGCGGGCCACCCCCGCAGGAGGCCACCGGCGCGGCAGCCGAGGGGGAGCCCGACGCCGCGGACCGGGTGATGCTCACCAACCCCCTGGGGCTGCATGCGCGCCCGGCGGCTCAGGTCGCGCGCGAGCTGCATGACACCCAGGCGGAGATCCGGGTGGGCATCCCCGACGCGGCCGGGGTGTCCGCGCGGTCCCTGCTGGACATGGTCAGCCTGGGAGCCACGGCTGGCACCGAGCTGATCATCGAAGGGTGGGGTCCCGGCGCCGAGGCTGCGGTGCAGCGCATCGCTGCGTTGGCACGGGAGGGCTTCGGCGAGGGCACCGCGCCGCCGGCGCCACCCGGCGACGGTGAGGCCACACCGACCGAGCAGCCGGCGCAAGCCCCAGCGCTGGTCCCGGGGAGCACGCGTCGTGGCGTGCCGGTGATCGGCGGCCTCGCCGTGGGTCCAGCCGCGACCCTCCAGGCCAGCCTGCCCGACGTCGACGAGCAGGGGGCAGCCAGCGCCGCCGAGGAGCACCAGCGCCTCCGCGCCGCCCTGGACCGCGTTCGCACCGAGCTGGCAGCCCTCGCCCGCGGCCCCGAGGGGGCGATCTTCGCCGCCCATGAGGTCCTGCTCGACGACCCGGCGCTGGCCGCGGCGACGCGCGAGCGCATCGACGCCGGCGCGTCGGCGCCCTCGGCCTGGCGCGCGGCGATCCTCGCCCAGCACGCGCGCCTGTCGGCCCTGACGGGCGAGGCCCTCGCGGCGCGCGCCGCCGACGTCATCGACGTGGGCCGCCGCGTCCTGCGCGAGCTGGGCGTGCCCGTGGGGGCCCCGGAGATCCCCTCGGATGCGGTGGTCGTGGCCGACGACGTGCTGCCGTCCCAGGTGCCCGCGCTGGTGGAGGCCGGAGCGGCCGGGGTCGCGCTGGGCCGGGGCGCACCGACCTCGCACGCGATGATCCTCGCGCGCGCCGCGGGCCTGCCGGCGGTGACGGGCCTCGGTGGTGACGTGGACAGCGTCGCTGAAGGCGTGACGGTGGTCCTCGACGGGCATGCCGGCACGCTCACCGTCGACCCCGACGCCGCGACGCTGGCGGACGCCCGCGAGCGGCTGGCGCGTCAGCGCGCCGCACGCGAGGAGCTGCTCGCCGCCGCGCGCGAGCCCGGCGCCCTCGCGGATGGCACCCGCGTGGTCGTCGCGGCCAACGCCGCCCGCCCCGCCGAGGCCGAGATGGCCGCCACCGTCGGCGCCGAGGGCATCGGCCTGCTGCGCACCGAGATGAGCTTCCTCGAGCGCAGCGAGCTGCCCGACGAGGACGAGCAGACGCGCGACCTCGCCGCGATCTGCGAGCCGCTGGGCGACGAGCTGGTCATCGTGCGCACGCTCGACGCGGGCGGGGACAAGCCGCTGCCGGCGCTGGACCTCGATCCGGTGCGGCACGGCTTCCTGGGCCAACGGGGGCTGCGTCACGGGCTGGCCCACCCCGAGGTGCTCGCTCCCCAGCTGCGCGCGATCCTGCGTGTGGCCGCCACCCATCGGATCGCGGTGATGTTCCCGATGGTGACCGACGTCGAGGAGGTGCACGCGGCCCGCGCGGCGCTCGAGGATGCCGCGGCGGCACTGGATGCCGAGAGCGTGGCCCGAGGGTGGCCCGAGCAGATCGGGGTCATGGTCGAGGTGCCCGCGGCAGCGCTTGCGGCTGACCGCCTGACCGCTGCGGTCGACTTCTTCAGCGTGGGCACCAACGACCTGGTGCAGTACACGATGGCAGCCGACCGCACGCTGTCCGAGCTGGCGCACCTGACTGCGCCGGACCACCCCGCCGTGCTGCGGCTGATCCGCCAGCTCTGCGAGGCCGCCGAGGCGGGAGGCTGCTGGGTCGGGGTGTGCGGCGACGCGGCCGCCGACCCGGCGCTGGTGCCGCTGCTCGTCGGAGCCGGGGTCCGCGAGCTGTCGGTGGCGCCCGCAGCCGTGCCCGAGGTCAAGGCGGCGCTGCGCCAGCTCGACCTGATCGCCGCGCGCCAACGGATGGTGGACGCCACCGCCAGCGCGGGACCGCACCGATGACCGCGTGACCGTGGGGGGATGACCGGGAGGATGCGCTGATTGAGCATCTCCCACCGTGGTGCGACACTGCTAGCAGGGCGCACAGGCGCCAGCGGACCAGCACAGCTCGAGGCACGCGAGGCAGGGAGACACGGCACGAAGGGAGGTGAGCCGATGGGTGCGCTGGACGAGCGCAAGATCACGGTGCTCGAGGCCGTGGTGCGCGGCTACGTCCGCCACGGCGAGCCCGTCGGCTCCAAGCGCGTGGCCGAGGAGTCCGACCTCGGCGTGTCGCCGGCCACGATCCGCGCGGAGATGGGCGCCCTGGAGGAGGCGGGGCTCATCACCCAGCCCCACACCTCCGCTGGGCGGGTGCCCACCGACGCCGGCTACCGCCTCTACGTGGACCGCATGGCTCGCGAGGCCACGCCCACGCCGCAGCAGCAGGCCGCGGTGGAGCGGCATCTGCTGGGCTCGGCCGACGCCGAGCAGCTGCTGCGCCGCTCCTCGCAGGTGCTGTCGCGGCTGACGCGCTTCGCCGCGCTGGTCGCCAGCCCCTCACCCGCCGGCACGCGGGTGCGCCACGTCGAGCTGGTGCGCCTCGGCGGACAGCACGTGCTCGCGGTGGTCATCGGCCAGACGGGCCGGGTGGACAAGCGGACCCTGGAGCTCGACGGCGAGCCGGTGGACGAGCACACCCTCCAGCGCGCCCGCTGGGCGGTGAACGAGGCCGTCTCCGGCTTGAGCCTGCACGCGGCCGCGGAGGTCACCGGCGGGCTGGCCGCCGGCTGCACCGACGACCTGCGCCCCCTGGTCCAGGCCCTGTCAGCTGCCCTGGAGCCCGCCGACACCGGCGACCGCGAGCTGTTCCTGGGTGGCACCGCCAACATCGCCACCGGCTTCGAGCAGCCCGGGCAGGTGCGCGCGGTCTACGAGGCCGTCGAGGAGCAGGTCGTGGCCCTGCAGCTGCTGCGAGAGGCGCTCGCCGGCGGCGATCCGGCGGTGCGCATCGGTCGCGAGCTGCCGATCGGCGACGTCGCGCCCGCGGCGGTCGTGGCTGCCGGGTACGACGCGGGAGAGGGGGCCACCGGCTCGCTCGGCGTGCTCGGACCGACCCGCATGGACTATCCGCGGACGCTGGCGGCGGTGCAAACGGTAGCCTCGTCGTTGGAGAAGGCGCTGGCGCAGCTCGACGCCGACCATGGACCGCCGAGCAACCGCGCCTGACGAACGACCCGCTGCTGCCGACGAGGACCCTGTCGCACCGGTCCCGACTGCGGAGATGAGCTCGTGCGCGACCTCTACGAGGTCCTCGGCGTGTCCCAGGACGCGACCGAGGACGACATCAAGAAGGCCTATCGCCGCAAGGCGCGGGAGCTGCACCCCGACACCGGCGGTGATCCCGAGGAGTTCAAGGAGCTGACCGCCGCCTACGAGGTGCTCAAGAACCCCGAGGCCCGGGCCAACTACGACCGCTACGGCGACCCGCGCGGCCCGGGTGGCGGCATGGGCGGCACCGGCGGGGACCCCTTCGCCGGGTTCGGCGACCTCCAGGACCTGATCGACACGTTCTTCGGCAGCGCCTTCGGCGGCGGCATGGGCGGCCCCAGCGGTGCCGGTGGCCGCAGCCGTGCCCGCCGCGGCAGCGGCCGCGACGCCATCATCGACCTGGTCCTGTCGCTTGAGGAGGCCGCGGCTGGCGTGCGCCGTGAGGTCGAGGTCACCCTCCAGCGCGAGTGCGACACCTGCACCGGGTCCGGCGCTGCGCCGGACTCAAGCGGCCCGGTGACGTGCAAGACCTGCGGTGGAGCCGGCGCGGTGCAGCAGGTCCGGCGCAGCGTCTTCGGCCAGATGCTCACCTCCGGTGTGTGCCCCACCTGCGAGGGGGCCGGCCGCACCGTGGACAGCCCCTGCCCCGCGTGCAGCGGCCAGGGACGGCGCGAGGTCACCGAGACCGTCACCGTCGAGGTGCCGCCGGGGGTCGATGACGGCACGCGCCTGCGCATGAGCGGCCGCGGTGAGGCCGGCCGTCAGGGCGCCCCCTCCGGGGACCTCTACGTCCGGGTGCGCATCGAGCCCCACGAGGTGTTCCAGCGCCAGGGCAACGACCTGCACTGCGAGCTGCGCCTGCCGATGACCCAGGCGGCGCTGGGTGCCGAGCTGAAGGTGCCCACGCTGCACGGCGAGGAGCAGCTCGAGGTGCCGGCGGGCACCCAGACCGGCGACGTGCTCACGCTGCGGCGCCAGGGGATGCCCAAGCTGAACAGCGGCTCGGCGCGCGGGGACCTGCACGTCCACTGCCGCGTGGACACCCCCACCAAGCTGACCGAGCGCCAGCGCGAGCTGCTCACCGAGCTCGCCGCCGAGCGCGGTGAGGAGGCGCCCAGCGGCGCCGGCCACCGAGGGTTCATCGGACGGCTGCGCGAGGTGTTCGGCGGCTAGCCGGCCACGCTGCCCGCGACCCCCGGACTCCGGCACGCCAGGAGCAGCGCCCGTGCGCCTGCCCACCCACGGCCCCCACGTGTTCGTGGATCCGGCCGCCATCACCGTCGACACCGCCGAGCTCGACGACGACGACGGCCACCACCTGACGCGGGCGCTGCGACGCGGCGAGGGCGACGCGGTGAGCGTCGCCGACGGCGCTGGGACGGTGTGGCAGGCGCGGATCGCGCGCACCGGGCCGCCGGTGCTGGTCACGCTCGAGCAGCGCTACGACGTGCCGGCCCCCGACCCGCCGCTGTGGGTGGTGCACGCCCTGCCCACCGGGCGCAAGCTCGACGAGGTGGTGCGACGCCTGTGCGAGCTGGGCGTCGATCGTGTCGAGCCCGCGGTGAGCGCTCGCTGCGAGAACCGCCCGCCGTCCGCGAAGGCTGCCAAGGCGCGGCAGCGCTGGCGGGCCGTGGCCCGCGCGGCCGCCAAGCAGGCGCGCCGCGCCCGGCCCGTCGAGGTCGCCGAGGTGGTCGCCTGGCCGGGATCGCTGGCCCACCACACCGCCGGAGCGGTGCTGTGGGAGGAGGCCGAGCACCCGCTTGGCGCGACGCTCGGCGCGACCGTGCCGGTCGGGCGGGGGGCTCCCGTGGTGCTCGGGATCGGCCCGGAGGGCGGGCTGACCGCCGAGGAGGTCCAGGCTGCCGCGACGCCCGCCGCGACGCTGGGACCCACCATCCTGCGCACCGAGACGGCCTCGGTGGCCGCGGCCGCCATCGCCCTGGAGCGCCTCGGGCGCCTCGGCTGACCGCGCCGCGCCGCCTCGCCGTGCGACACGCCCGGCAGTGGCCTCGCCGGGTGACGCCCGCGGCGCTAGCGTGCGCCCGGCCGCTGCCTCCGAGGACCGCTGATGCGCCACGACCCCCCGCCCACACCCACCGTCGACGTCGTCGAGGACCACCACGGCACCGCGATCGCCGACCCCTACCGCTGGCTGGAGGACCTCGACGCTGCGGCGGTGGGGGAGTGGGTCGCCGCGCAGAACGCCGCCAGCGAGGCGTGGCTGGCACGGACGCCCGCGCTGCGCACAGCCCTCGCGGAGCGGCTGCGAGCCCTCATCGACTGGCCGCGACGCAGCGCCCCCAGCCGCAAGGGCGACCGCTGGTTCTGGCTGGCCAACGACGGGCTGCAGGACCAGGACGTGCTCGTGACCGCCACCTCCCCCGAGGCCGAGGCGCGACCGCTGGTCGACCCCAACGAGATGAGCGCCGATGGCACGGTCGCCCTTGCCGGCGCCTCGGTCAGCGACGACGGCACGCTGCTGGCCTACGCGCTCAGCGCGGCCGGCTCGGACTGGATGACCTGGCACGTGCGCGACGTGGCCACCGGTGCCGACCACGCCGACGTGGTGGCCTGGGCGAAGTTCTCCGGAGCGGCGTGGCTGCCCGATGGCTCGGGCTTCTGCTACGGCCGCTTCGCTGCGCCCGCCGAGGGCGAGGAGCACGCGGCGGCCAACCGGGGCCACCAGATCTGGTGCCACCGGGTGGGCACCGACCAGGATGAGGACGTGCTGCTCCATCACGCCCCCGACGACCCGGCGCTGGTGTTCTCGCCGCAGGTCACCGACGACGGGCGCTGGCTGGTGCTGACCGGCAGCCGCGGCACCGAGCGGGTCAACGCGGTGTGGGTGGCTGACCTCGCCGAGCTCGCCGATCCCGGCGGCGACCCCGCGTCGCTAGCGGCGGCGCTGCGCCCGCTGCTCGACGACTTCGACGCGCTGTGGGGCGTGGTCGACAGCGAGGGCGACGAGCTGATCGTGCTCACCGATCACCACGCCGAGCGCCGTCGCGTGCTCGCCATCGACGCGAGCGACCCGACCCGCCGCCGCGAGCTGGTGGCCGAGGACCCGGTCGACACCCTCGCGGGCGCAGCCCGGGTCGGCGACCGCCTGCTCGTGTCGTGGCTGCACCACGCACGCAGCCGCCTGACCCGCCATCGGCTCGACGGGGCGCTGGAGGGCGCGGTGGATCTGCCCGACCTCGGCTCGGTCGGCGCGATCAGCGGCACGCGCGAGGACGCCCACGCCCACCTGACCTTCGCGGGCTTCACCCAGCCCGCCAGCCTGCACCGCCTGGACGTGGCCACCGGCGCGCGCGAGGAGGTGTGGCGCCCCGGTCTGGCCTTCGACCCCGAGGCGCTGGTCACCGAGCAGGTGTTCGTGCCCTCGACCGACGGGACGCAGGTGCCCGCGTTCGTGGTGCGCCGACGCGACGTGGACCTGGCCGCCGGCGACCACCCGACGCTGGTGTGGGGCTACGGCGGCTTCATGGTGCCGGTCACCCCGATGTTCAGCGCCTGGTGGCTCGCCTGGGTCGAGCGCGGCGGGGTGCTGGTCGTGCCGAACCTGCGCGGCGGCGGCGAGTACGGCACAGCGTGGCACCAGGCCGGCAAGCGCGCCCGCAAGCAGCAGGTCTTCGATGACGCGATCGCCGTCATCGACTGGCTCGTGACCCAGGGGTGGACCAGCCACCAGCGGGTGGCGATCACCGGGCGCTCCAACGGCGGGCTGCTCGCAGGGGCGGTGCTCACCCAGGCGCCCGAGAAGCTCGGGGCCGCCCTGCCCGAGGTCGGCGTGCTGGACATGCTCCGGTTCCACACCTTCACCATCGGTTGGGCGTGGGCGAGCGACTATGGCACCAGCGACGACCCCGACGAGCTGCGCTGGCTGCTCGGCTACTCGCCGCTGCACAACGTGACGCCGGGGGTTGCCTACCCGCCGACGCTGGTCATGACCGGCGACACCGACGACCGGGTGGTGCCAGCGCACAGCTACAAGTTCGCCGCGGCGCTGCAGGCGGCCACGCCCGCCGAGGCCGGGCCGATCCTGCTGCGGGTCGAGACCCGCGCCGGGCATGGCGCCGGCAAGCCGACCTCGGTGGTCATCGAGGAGCGCGCCGACGCGCTGACCTTCCTGCTCCGCGCGCTCGGGGCGGTGTAGGGGATGGTGCGACCGGGCTGCGGTGGGTACCGTCGGCGGCGATGACTGAGCCAGCCAAGAACCAGGTCGTGTGCCCGCGGTGCGGCGAGATCAAGCTCGAGACGCCGCCCGGCACCCGCGTGCTGCCCACCCTCGGGATGGCCAAGAAGGCCGCGATGGCCGAGTCCGGTGACGTCGGCCCCTGCGACTGCGGACGCCATCCGGGCGAGGCCGCGGGCGGCGAGCCCACCTAGGGCGGGCTCCGCCTGCGGCTCGCCGCCGACCAGCCCAGCAAGGGGGAGCCATGGCGACCGTGTTCACCAAGATCATCCGAGGTGAGCTGCCCGGGCGCTTCGTGTGGTCCGACGAGCGCTGCGTGGCGTTCCTGTCAATCAACCCGCTGACCCCCGGCCACACCCTGGTGGTGCCTCGCGAGGAGGTCGACCACTGGATCGACCTGGCCCCCGAGCTGTGGGCGCATCTGACCGCGGTGTCCCAGACGATCGGCCAGGGGCTGCAGGAGGCGTTCCAGCCCGGCAAGGTCGGCATGATGCTCGCCGGGTTCGAGGTGCCCCACGTGCACATCCACCTCGCGGCGATCGACTCCGAGGCCGACCTCGCCTTCGCCAACGCCGAGCGCGACCCCGATCCGGCGGCGCTCGACGCGGCGGCCGCGCGTCTGCGGGCCGCGCTGCGCGCCCAGGGCGCCACCGGGGTCACCGGCGACTGAAGCCGCGCCGCGCTGCGCCGCGCCGCGCGGAGCCTCCGTCGTGAGGCGTTCGTGGCCGGCGTCGCTACCCAGGCTCGGGCGCGGACTCCTCGAGCTCCAGGCCGCGGGTCTCCGGCAGGAACGCATACAGCCCGGCCAGCAGCGCCACGGGCAGGCACAGCACCACCCCCGCCACCGCGAAGGTGCCGAAGAGCTCGGCGAGCAGCCCGAACGCCGCGAGCCCGACGACCTGCCCGAGGACCCCCGAGGCCGCCAGCCACCCGGCGGCCGTGGCACGCACCGAGGTGGGGAACACCTCGGCGTCCAGGGAGCCCCCCGAGGGCGTGTACGCCCCGCCGCCGATGATGGACAGCAGGTAGCCCACGGCGAGCATCCCGAACTCGCCGGTGTAGGCCAGCGCGCCCGCCACCGCGGTCAGCGCCATCGAGCCGGCTGCAGCGCCGCGGCGTCCGAAGCGGTCGGCGGCCCACCGCCCGACCACCAGGCCGGCCAGCCCCA